>JAEEML010000014.1 GCA_016283195.1 Deltaproteobacteria bacterium
GGGGTGAGGTCTGGCCGGGGCGTGAGCCCCGGCTAAGCCAGAGGCAGGCTATCCATACCCGGTCTTAAGTGTGGCCTCTGGCTTTTAAGGCAAATATGAAGTGAATGATTTTGTAACATGGCATAATCAAAGTCATTTTTATTAAATGCCCGGGGTTCGGGGTGTCCCCGACCGTGCGGCGGAAAGGGGATTGGGGAAAACCTGAGCGCTTCGGAAGTAGCGGAGGTTTCCCCAAAAAAAAGAAAAGAAACAAAATAAAATCAAAGAAATAAAATCGGTCGGAAGCTGGCGCTACTCACTGCCTGTGGCGGGCGAGAAAAGACAAACACTTGCCACCGAGCCTGGGTCTATCTATTTGAATTTACGTGTACTGTGCTTGGTAAATAGTGGTGAAAATAGCGCGGCTTTGCACCTATGGCGCGGCCTCTACCGGGCTATTCTCTTTTAAAGCCTCCGCATCTTTCCGGTATAGCAAAAAGTAGGCGCCACAAAAGGTAAGAATACTAAATACGGCAAAGATGACTTCCAAGAGCCATGTCGGCGGCGTGAAAACCTTGGCTACATAGAGGCCGGCGGTAAAATCCATCAGGGTATGCAGTAAAATTGCCAGTGGATAGAGCCAGAATTTTTTTGCCGCCTTACAAGCATAAAAAACCAGGATTGAAGCGCCAATGTGGAAAAGGAGCGCTGAAGCGCGCTCTATTAATCCCGTACCGATATTTAAAATCGACATTTCGGCCAGCTCTTGGGCCAAAGTTGTGAGATCGGCAACTTTATCCGGAGCTTTAGCCGCCACCTTTTCGATGACGGAGCCAAAAGTTCCGTTATTAATCATCAGCGCATAGGTAATATAGGTAATATAACTCGCCCCCATGATAAAGAGTATTTCAAAACCGCCGTGTCCAATTCCGTAGGAAATAGCTGTCTCTTTGTTCTTAAGCTTTTTCAAAGCGGTTTTGTAAGCCACCAAACGGCCGGTTTCTTCAAAAATTCCGGGAAAGAGTCCGGCGACCAAAGCCCAGAGTACCGGCGTAGCCTCTAAAAACCGCTTGAGCGGATGGTCAATTGATATCACCAAAGACTGCAGCGATTTTTCCAAAACCAGAGCAAATAGGAAGAATGTGGCCGCACCCACCAGGATAGTTGCAAAACGCTCATTTTTTTTAAACTTCCAGAGCAGGGCAATAGTCAGCGGAATAAGCAAACTTAAGAGTGCTCCAAGAACCAAAAGCATAAATGATGAGGTTTCTACTTTAGCAAATTCCATTATTTGCCTCCTTTTTCAGCGGCGATTTCGTCTGAATAGACCCGGTGTGCATATATTAGTATTGCAATTAGGGCCAGTATAAAAAGCCCCAATACCACTATTATGGTTAGCTCGGGATTTTTGCAAAATAGCGCTATAATGATAGTTAATACTCCGGTAATTATAATGGACAGTGCGCCAAAGCGGTTACTTTTGCGCCAGGTGTTATCATTATAGCGGCTCCATTTTATGCGGACGCCAAAGGTGCCGTTGTTTCTGGTCTTAGTCATGAAATTGCCTAAAACAATAGAGATAACACCAAGTAATATAAATGGTATTTTTGGTAGGCCGGGCAATTGCCGGCTGGCACCGGTAAGCGCTTCGCTATAGGCCCCATAGAGCAAAACGCCCTGCATGACTGTTAAGAGAGCCATTATGGCTACACCGATAGTTTCAAGGGCCTTAGCGTTGGTTTTATTATAGGCGCTTTCCCTGTCTATAGCTGCCTTTTGAGCCTTTTTTTCATAATATTTGGCGGATAAGGTGGAAGAGAGGGCCATTAGCAACATTATAACCGGAAAAATCAGCGTTTCGTATTTTGAACCCCAGCGGGGGGTAGCCGTATTCAGCCCAAAGTGCAGTGTCAGCCCATAGTGCAGCGGGATGGCATTCGGCATAAAGTAAAGGGCGATGGCCGAAATTATGAACGATATAGCCGCAATAATCCACATAACTACTCTTTTCATTTGTTGCCTCCAAATTGTTCTACCCACAGTATTAGTTCAGCGAAAACCGAGGTATTGATCTCATAATAGACATAATTTTTTTGCTTATATTCCATCACCAGGTCGGCATCTTTCAGCAGTTTCAAATGGTACGACAAAGCGGCTGGGGTGGTGCCCAGTTTTTCGGCAATTTCTCCGGCATTCAGGCGCCCCTTTTTCAGCATGACGAGTATATCACGCCGCTGCTTATCAGCTAGTACTTTGAAAATATTGCTCTCGCTCATAGCACCTGGCCCCTCCTGAGCCTATTTCAAAATATTTTTAAATAGCGTTGCTGTCAAGAACTATTTCAAAAAAATTTTAAATACTTGTTTGGTGAAAATTATTGGTGATCAAGATTTTTGCTTAATTCCAGCACGTTACTCACAAAGTTCTTGGGCAGGCCAAAGGCGATGCTGGCAACATTAAGCACCGCCATCTCGGTTGGCAGAGTGAGTAAATCTTCCGGGTAGAGCACCCAGCCGCCCCATTCTTCTTTGTCATAATATTGCCCCATGTGGTACCAGTCGGTAAAGATGGGGGTGGCTTCCCGGCCATCGGCTGCTTTAAGTGCCGGAAAACTAATAGTTTGGCCGGGGTTCAAAGTAAAAGTGCCGCTCATTTTGGGGGCGGGCAGAGAATCTTGGCCACTTATTTTCACGGGCACCAAAAAACGCGCTTTAGCAAAAGTATGAATCATCTCATCTTCATATTTATCAAAAAGTTCGCGTTTGCCGGGGTAATCGCACTTCCACAGCCGCTCCTGCTGCAACATGGTTAAAGCGCGCAAATAATCGGGATTCATTACCGGCTGCTCAGAGAGGGGCACAGCCTGAAGATTGGGCAGCGGAATAAAAGCTGCGGCCTCGGCAATGTAGTAGTTTTGCCCGTTGTCAATCACCGCCCCGCGGGCTCCGTTGTAACAAAACTCGATTTCTAAAAAGCTTTTAATATCATCATGTTTAATAGTTAATAGCTGCCACATACGGAGCTGCTGGCGGTAATAGTCCAGGCACTCAAGAGCAAAACTTTCGTTGGAAAAGAGAAAAACACGCCCCTCTTCATCGAGAAAAGGCAGATTTGTATTTTCATCAATAATTGTAAAAAGCTCTTTAAGTATAAGTATTTGTTTGGGGATAAGCTCCCGTAAACGCCGTACTGCCTTATCTATTTGGTCGGCGTTAAAATGACGGCTCGCTATTAAAGTATTCCGGCGCTCTATAACATTATTAAGGAGCAATATTGTTTCCGGCACCGTCAGGGCGGCAATATCGGCCCAGACAGCGAGATCTTTTAGTCTTGGTATAAATTCCCTGATAAGTTCCGTTTCGTTAATTCTTGCCTGCTTGTTTTCCATGTGCCCTCCAAGAAAGATCGTAAAAAACAACTTAATATGTTATATAGCCTCCCTTGCCGGGCGGCAATATCCGGCACAGTAAAAGATATTTAGGAGAAGCAGGCATGAAGCCATACCTTGAAGAGAAAGAAGCAGTATTAAAAGAAACAGGCTCATCCATAACGGGCCTTACAGACGAAGAAGCGGCAGCGCGGCTCATTAAAGACGGCCCCAATAAGCTAAAGGAGCCGCCCAAAGAGAGCATTTTTAAAAAGTTTTTGGGCGAACTTAAAGACCCGATGACCATCGTCCTGATTGTGGCGGCTATTGTCAGCGCGGTTACCGCCATTTATGGCGGTGAGAGCCTGGCTGATGCCGGAATTATTCTGGCGGTTGTTTTATTAAATGCCTGCCTGGGCGTTTATCAGGAAAACAAAGCCGAAGCAGCTATTGAGGCTTTGCAGCAGGTTTCGGCCGCGACCGCCAAAGTTATTCGCGGTGGGCATCAAAAAACGATAAAGGCCGCCGAAGTGGTGCGCGGCGATCTTTTGGTGCTGGAAGCCGGTGACGCGGTGCCCGCCGATGCCCGCCTTATTGAATGTGCCTCGCTTAAAACTCAGGAAGCGGCCTTGACCGGCGAATCCACCGATGTGGAAAAGCAGAGTGCGGCTCTTCAGGCGGCCGAAAACGGCGAAGTGCCTTTGGGGGACCGCAAAAACATGGTTTATATGGGCTCTATTGTCACCTACGGCCGGGGGCAGGCGGTGGCCACCGGCACCGGTATGGCTACGGAAATGGGTGCCATTGCCGATGCTCTCACCAGTGCCAAAGAAGAAGAAACGCCGCTGCAAATCAAACTAAATGAGCTTTCTAAAAAGCTTTCCATAATGATTTTGGCCATTTGCGCCTTTGTCTTTATTGTCAACCTGGTGCGTAGCGGCGGCGAAGCGGTGCTGGATACCTTTATGATTGCCGTGGCCTTAGCTGTAGCGGCTATTCCCGAAGGTCTTAGCGCTGTGGTGACGGTTTTGCTCTCCATCGGGGTCACCAAAATGAGCAAAAACCACGCTATTATTAGAAAACTTACGGCGGTGGAAACGCTTGGTTGCACCCAGATTATTTGCTCGGACAAAACCGGAACGCTCACCCAGAACAAAATGACAGTGGTCAAAAAGGTGACCGGCGATGAAAAATTATTGCTAACGGCTATGGCTTTAAGCTCCGACGCCACTTTGGAGCAGGGCGAAGCGGTGGGTGAAGCTACCGAATGTGCACTTGTTAATGAGGCCAATAAAAACGGGCTGCCCAAAGGTGACCTGGTAGCCAAGTGGCCGCGTGTTGATGAAGCGCCCTTTGACTCGCTGCGCAAGATGATGACCACTGTGCATCAGCACGAAAACTCTTTTGTCCAGTTTACCAAGGGCGCGCCGGATGAGGTGCTGCGCCGTTGTAGCCATATCTTGGAAAACGGTGCAGCTGTTCCGCTCACCGAGGAGCATAAAAAGCATATTCTTGAGGCTAATAAAGCTATGGCCGACGAGGCGCTGCGCGTATTGGGTGCGGCAGAGCGCCTTTATGATGAAAAGCCGGCCAGTAACGCGCCCGAAGATCTGGAGCAAAACATGACCTGGCTGGGCATGTGCGGTATGATTGACCCCATTCGCCCGGAAGTAAAAGCGGCTATCGGTGAGTGCCGGAGCGCTGGTATTCGCCCCATTATGATTACCGGCGATCATAAGGACACCGCCACGGCGATTGCCAAAGAGCTGGGCATTTTAAAACCTGGCCAGATGGCTATTACCGGCGCCGAACTGGATGCTATTCCCGATGAAGTATTTGCCCAGGATGTCCGTAAATATTCTGTTTATGCCCGGGTGCAGCCGGAAAACAAGGTGCGTATTGTCAACGCCTGGAAAGCGCTGGGGCGAGTTACCGCCATGACCGGCGACGGGGTCAATGACGCGCCCTCCATCAAGAGCGCCGATATTGGCGTGGGCATGGGCATTACCGGCACCGATGTGACTAAATCTGTTGCCGATATGATTTTAACCGATGACAACTTTGCCACTATTGTGTCGGCTGTGAGCGAAGGGCGGCGTATTTACGATAATATCCGCAAGGCCGTGCAATTTTTGCTCTCCGCCAACCTGGCCGAGGTGCTGGCGGTATTTTCGGCTACACTCATGGGCTTTACCATTTTGAAGCCGGTGCACATTTTGTGGATCAATTTGATTACCGACACCATGCCGGCCATTGCTCTAGGCATGGAGGAGGCCGAAAAAGGGGTGATGCAGCGCCCGCCGCGTCCGCCTAAAGAGAGCATTTTTGCCGATGGCCTTAGCTTTGATATTATGTTTCAGGGCTTTATCATTGCCGCCATTACGGTGCTTAGTTACTTTGTCGGCCACCGCCTGGATAGCGGCTCCTGGGCTATTGCCGAATCGTCAGCCGGCATGACTATGGCTTTTCTCACCTTGAGCATAGTGGAGATTTTCCACTCCTTTAATATGCGCTCGCGCACCCAGTCGCTCTTTTGCCTGAAAAAACAGAATCTTTTGCTCTGGGGCACACTGGTTGTTTCTCTTTTAATTACCGCCGCTGTTATCTTCATCCCTGTGCTTAATAAGGCTTTTTCCTTCCAACCAATTACTATAACTGAGTACCTGGTCGCTCTGGGGCTGGCTTTTGCCATTGTTCCCATTGTGGAAATTGAAAAGATTTTCCGGCGGCTGGGGCAGGGCAAAGAAGAACAACCCACTAATATAGGAAATAGCCAATGTCAGAAATAAAAGCTCCGGCCGCCACCTGGAAACGAGTGCTATGCGAAATCGGTTTTGGCCTCATCGCGGCTATTCTCGCCGCCATTTTAACCTATATATACGCTGAGTTTTTTATGGATAGTCATGGCGATGTCGTGGGAGCAGCATTAGGCGAAATAATAATAACATGTGCTATATTAGTCTCACTCCTTGTGCCCTGGGGCGTTTATCTTGGCGGTAAACTAGCCGGCGGACGCGGCACCATAAAAGCTATAGTTATCGCTAATATTGCTTTACTTATTATATTCTTTGGAATCACATACTTTGGCCCTCATTTGCATTCTATAGGCGTGGCCATGGCCTTTGCTTTTCCGGCGGTAGTCTTAATTCTTCCTATTGCTCTTTATGAAATATCGCACCGGAAAAAGCTGGCAGAAGTTAGCAGAAGCTAGCAGAAAATGATAAAGATGAAGCGGAGGAGGATTATATGCGACGCTGGCCAGCCATTTTTAGTTTTTTGTTATTTTTAGCTTTTCCCTCCCTGGCTTTGGCTCATGGTGGCGCGGGTCTTGGCGGCGCGATTTTTGGTATATTTGCCAATATTTTGGCCATATTTTCTTTTATTTCTTTAGCCATTTATTATTCGTCTAAAAATACTGCCCTCCAAGCTACTGGCATAATACTGATTGCTATAAACTACTGTTTATATGTAGCTGGCCTACTGATATGCCTTGGCGCCTACAGCCCGGGAACAGAGCTGGAAGCATATTTGGGTTATAGTTTTTTGAATGAACTTTTTATACTGACGCATATAATAGTTTTCATCACTAAAGGCCGGAAAAACACTTTGGGGCAAGATGGGAAAAACAAGTGGCGGGAGCTGGCGGAAGAAGAGGAGAATAAAGCGGCTCATAATGGTTAAAAAAAATTAAGTTTTGCGAAAGGCGCTTATATGCATCAATTTACTGAGATTTTGCAGGATGAACTGAGCGCGGCCATGGGCTGCACCGAACCAATTGCTATTGCCTATGCCGCTTCTCTCGTTCGCGAAACACTGGGGGCCAGGCCGGAGCGGGTCAGCATCTTAGTCAGCAAAAACATTATTAAAAATGTAAAAAGCGTGATTGTGCCCAATACTGGCGGTTTAAACGGCATCGAAGCGGCTGTGGGTGCCGGTATTGTTATGGGTGACCCCGCGCTGGAACTTGAGGTTTTAAGCCGTGCTTCATCGGAACAGCAGGCAGAACTACGCGTATTTCTTGAAAATGTGCCTATTGAAGTGGCGCCGGCGAATTCTGCCGAGCTCTTTGAGATAGATATTAGCGCCTACAGCGGCGCCGATTGTGCCAGAGTGGTGATTCGCGGCTCACACACCAATGTGGTGCTCATAAAGCGCAACGATACCATTCTGCGCCAAGAGAATCCGCAGGTGGCCAATTATTGCCAAGATAGAAAGCCGGCAGACAAAGAGCGCCTCAAAGAGCTGACGGTAGCTGCTATTGTGGCCTATGCCGATAGTGTTGATATAGCGGAAATAGCGCCTATTTTCGAGCGCCAGATTGCCTGCAATATGGCTATTGCCGAAGAGGGGCTAAGAGGCAATTACGGCGCCAATATCGGCAAGGTACTGCTGGCAACCTATGGCGATTCTATCATGATCCGCGCACGAGCTAAGGCCGCGGCGGCCAGCGATGCCCGCATGAATGGCTGCGAAATGCCGGTTATTATCAATTCTGGCAGCGGCAATCAGGGCATTACCGTGTGCGTGCCGCTGGTGGAATATGCCCGCGAACTGGCTCTGCCGCGTGCGACGCTTTACCGTGCTCTGGCTGTTTCCAACCTTTGCGCTATTCATCTTAAATCGGGCATCGGCTGCCTCTCGGCCTATTGCGGCGCGGTGACTGCCGGCTGTGCCGCCGGGGCTGGAATTGCCTATCTGCACGGCGGCGGCCTTGATGTCGTCTCACATACGCTGGTCAACGCTCTGGCCATTGCTTCCGGTATCATCTGTGACGGCGCCAAAGCTAGCTGTGCCGCTAAAATTGCCGCCGCCATCGATGCTGGTATATTGGGCTGGTCGATGTATCAAAACGGCCAGGAATTCCACGGCGGCGAGGGCATTGTGGAGAAAGGAGTGGAGAATACCATCCGCAATGTGGGGCGGCTAGGGCATGATGGTATGCGGGAGACCGATGAAGAGATTATAAAAATGATGCTGGATGGTTAGAGAAAACCGTGACCACCATGGAGCGCGGGTTTAAAGGGTTTTAATACTCTAAATTTTGTTGTGTTTCTCCTTTTAATCTTGCTGTAATAAGTTCTCCGAAATTTGTTTCCTCTCCAAAAATTCTTAGTTTTCCGGCTCCTTTTCATATAAATTGGCGGCGGAGGAAGGCGCGATGAGCAGCTATCTGGAAAAGGATTATGAAGCGGCCACTGTTGAGAGCTCACCGGCGAACTTGGCGAGATGTTTCAAAAAAGCCACGAGCTGGAAAAAGAGATAAAGAAGAATCTTTCGGCGTTTCCACGAACTCGCGATCTCTCATATAAAGGAATGTCTTTTGCAAAAAAGACGCTAAAACTCTTGCCCTCTATTGAGGCTTTATTTGTGAGGTGCGTTATGAAAAAGTTATTAGTTCCCATGATGGTGCTCGGTATGAGCCTGGCTGCCACTTTTGCCGCCTGCGGTAATGGTGAAGACTCGGGTAAAAATGGCCAAAACGGCAATGCTCAGGATAGTAAAGCTCAAAACAACAAAGACCAAAACAACAATGGTCAAAATGGCAAAGAGCAAAATGGCAAAGACGCCGCTTCAGACGTCAATAGCGGTGATGAGTACTGTGCCGGTAAAGCAGATGGCGCCGCCTGTGGTGAGCAGATATCCTGGTGCTTCTGCTATCAGGAAAAGAGCACCAAGGCAGATGAAATAATGTGCCAGGTCTTTCCCTGCGATGCCGAGTGTGCTGGAAAAAAAGCCGGTGAATCTTGTGATAACGGCAAAATCTGCGACCCGGGCGGTTCCTGCATTGAGCCCAAGCCGTATAGCAAAGGTCAAAATAATAAAGACGCAGCTTCGGATGATAATGACGGGGACTCAGACGCCAGCAGTGGTGATGAGTACTGCGCCGGTAAAGCAGATGGCGCCGCCTGTGGTGAGCAGATATCCTGGTGCTTCTGCTATCAGGAAAATAGCTACCAGGCCGATGAAAGAATGTGTCAGGTTTTTCCCTGTGATGCCGAGTGTGATGGTAAAAATGCCGGTGAATCCTGTGACGGAGAGAAGGTTTGCGACCCGAACGGCTCCTGCATTGAGCTTACGCCGTATGCAGGCTGATGCCATTCCCCTCCATATCGGCCACAACCTTTTGCCCGGCTCCCACCGTGCCGGCTATGATGAGCTCGGATAGCGGCTCCCAAATAGTCTCTTTAATAACCCTTTTCAGCGGGCGGGCGCCGTAATCGGGGTCATAGCCTTCCTGCGCCAGGTAATCTTTGGTTGCTGCGGTCGCATTTAATTTTATGACCATCATTGCTGTTTTGATGTTTGTCCAGAAGCAAAGTTGAGTTTTACAATATAATTACGGAGTGTTGCTTATAGTCCGTTGATTCATGTTATGAAGATACTTAAAAATCACTGTTGTCACACACCTTTCACAACAAGCAAAGTTGTTTAGTTTCAACAGGTTCTCGCATTTGACCTATGAGAAAGTCTTCCAAATTTTCCTAATTAAAGAGATTTAGCCTGATCCAAACCAAAATATTTCGCAGCGTTAACTCGCTTTTTGATCTAAATTTTAAATAAGCAAGCAGCAAATAAATACACAGCGCAACCCAGATTTGCGATAAAATATCATTGGTGATGTTCCTAAACAGCCTTTAATTTATATACATAGAAAACAGTTCAATTTGCCAGCGCTCTTTGTAAAGGTCGGCGATGGTCTTTGCATTCAGATGATGCACGTTGGTAATGAAAGTATACTCATCTTTCTCTTCTTCATCGTAGAAAAAGACGATCCGCTTCATTCCTCGAAATAAGGCCTAGCAAATTATGGGAAATAGTGTTGGTGCGTATTTAGACTTGTATCATTTTGATATAAGTATGTTTTTTGCACAATCTTTATATCGAAAACGAGGATATAAGCCATACTTTTTTCAAAACTTATGGGACGGCAGTGAATACAAATACTAATAAATATTTTCACTTGGCCAATAAAATACATAATAAACATCAAAATATCAAAATAGCATTAACTCGCTTAAATTATTATTAACAACTTGATAAAACGCATTTTTTTTATACTTGACGCACTTGCTGTTTATGCTTATTATATTTTTAAATATGTTTGTATAGAACATATTTAATATATATTCAATGAGGCCATGATGGATATTGAAAAGCAACTATATAATAAGTTTGTAGAAATTCAAAATGGAAACAGTTTTATTGAATTAGAATTATTAGAAACGGAGTTAACAATATAAAAAATGAATATCTGGCTAGCAGGAAAAATTTGGTTTTTTAACGT
This sequence comes from Deltaproteobacteria bacterium, assembly GCA_016283195.1. GTDB lineage: Bacteria > JAEEML01 > JAEEML01 > JAEEML01 > JAEEML01 > JAEEML01. The sequence continues at coordinate 10,632 of JAEEML010000014.1, forward strand.
TTAGTATTGTTAGATATAATATTTATGGAAATATTGTATGGAAAAAGAGAACTTATTCGCAATGGTTTTAAACCTGAATTCTCCATGGAAGGTAAGAAAGATTGAGGTTTGTCCATGACGTTAGAAAAAAGCGAATTTCAAGCGGATCTAGATCCTAGCGTATATTCAAACCAAACAAATGGCTTTGTTTACAGATGTACCGTGAGCTGTCCTATCGGGAAAAAATGCTTTATCATAAAAACCGATGAGACTTTGCCCCAAGCAATCAGCGTATTATTAAAATGCCCTGCTACAAGGGATGAAATAAAAGTAACTATTGGCACGAGTAAGCCGCCATAAAATGTGTCTATTTTTCCCTGGTAGTTGCTTGCAAATAAGCTGCTCTGACATGCTAAATTGCAGAACACATTAAAAATATTTTTTAACAAAATACGGAGGTTCTGCAATAATGGCTAAATATAAGGCGTGTACAAATGAGTGGAATACTCCGTTTACGGAGGAACGCTCAAATGGGTAGCGGTATAAGTAATTTGTATCAAAATGCAAGACAGGTTATGCTCTATCCTGGCAGCATTGATTATATGCCGCCAGGTGATAAATTCAGTGAAAGCATTCGTAAACGCAAAGACGTAGATGCTAACGGCTTTTATGATGTAATAGCCCATGGAACACAAAAGACAGTACTTATTGAACATCATGGAAAACAAGTCGAAATTAGCCATCGCACGCTTGCTAGAGTGCTGGAAAATAATCCTGAAGCCTATGGAAAAAGAGGCATAAGGTTACTTTCTTGTAGTACGGGAAAAATACCTCATGGCTTTGCTCAAGGGCTGGCGGATAAGCTGGGTGTGCCTGTTATAGCCCCAAATGACTATTTGTGGGTAGATAACAATGGCAGATATTTTGTGGCCGCAGGGCAAAGAATAGGTGGAAAGTTTGTGGCTGATATCAATAAAAGAGGAAAGTTTGTTACTTACTTTCCTCAGAAAAGGAGTAAAAAATGAATTGCGAAAAGTGTAACGCCGAAATGGTTGCTTTTGTCGATGGTGTAAGCTGTGGTATAAAATGTCCAAATTGTGGATATAACATTGTAACTTCATGTTTGAGGATCAAAGATATACCTGCTGAGACCTGTACTATAATGATCGGCGCTTCAGAGAAACCAGAAATAGCAGCTCTAAGAACTATTGCCGATATATGTCATTGTAACTATGTAGAGGCCCAGAAAAAGCTAAAAAGTGGATTTGAACTAAAGAATCTAACTGTTTATAAAGCGCAATTGATTCTTCAAAAACTGGACAAAGCAGGTATTATTTATACCGCTGTACCTGTATTTTCTGATTTGTAATTTTGTAATAAACTCAGCAGATTTAGACTGTTAACTGAAAGGAAAAGTTATGACAAAAACAAAAGCAATAATAGACGATGGTTGTAATCCGGAATTGGTTGCTGGAGCTGAATTCGATTTGCCTTTGGGTATTCCTATAATAAAAGCACCAAAAGAGATTATTATACCTTCAGGAATTACACCATTTTCTAAGAGAAATAGGGCTCCAAGTCTTAAAGAAGCCATTGGTTTTAATGAGGGGGATATCAATTTCGCTGAGGTACTGAAAAAACCAGAATCGTTTATTGATGACTTCGGAAGATTTGCAGCTCTTGTTTCTCCCGATTGTTCACTTTACCGCGATGCGCCACTAAGTGTGCAGTTAACTAATATATATAGAAATAGAGCCATTGGAGTGTATTATCAGCAACATGGACAGTACGTGATTCCACAAATCCGCTGGGGTAATGAATATACATATAACGCAATATATTTCCCGCAAAGAATAGCCTTTCTTGGAGTTGAAAAACACAGCATTGTGGCCATAGGAACATATGGGTGTTTTGACGGTAAAGAAAACAAATATTATTTTGCCGCCGGATTGGATGCAATGATGGAAACACTGGAACCAAAGACAGTGCTTGTTTATGGTTCTATGGCCGACAATGTTTTTGAGAAATACTTCAAATATGCCCAGTTTGTTCGGTATGATGATTGGACTACAAGAATGAAAAGTAAGAAGTGATTCTTTTTAGTTTTTGGCTCGCACCACCAGCTTCTCCCCCTCCATATCGGCAATGACCTTCTGGCCGCCGGAGACAGCGCCGGCGATGATGAGCTCGGAGAGCGGCTCCAAAATAGTTTCTTTTATAACTCTCTTTAGCGGGCGGGCGCCGTAGTCGGGGTCATAGCCCTCTTGTGCCAGGTAATCTTTAGCTTTTTCGCTGACTTCCAGCGTAATATCGCGCTGAGCGAGGAGCGGAGCAATATTTTTAAGCTGCACATCGACAATAGCGCGGATATCTTCGCGTTTTAGGGCATTAAAGCGCAAAATGGCGTCGATACGGTTCAAAAATTCCGGCCTAAAGGTGCTCTTTAGCGCCGCCTCCACCATTTTGGCACTTTCGGCGCTATCCATGCCGGGCTGGAGGTAATTGGAGCCCACATTGGAAGTCATAATGAGAATGGTATTGCGAAAATCCACTGTGCGCCCGTGGCCGTCGGTCAGGCGGCCGTCATCCAGCACCTGCAAAAGAATATTAAAGACATCGCTATGCGCCTTTTCAATCTCATCGAGCAAAATCACGCTATAGGGGCGGCGGCGCACCGCTTCGGTCAGCTGCCCGCCCTCATCATAGCCCACATAGCCCGGAGGCGCGCCAACCAGCCGGGAGACGGCATGCTTTTCCATATATTCGCTCATATCAATACGCACAATATTGTGCTCATCGTCAAAGAGGAACTCGGCAAGCGCCTTGGCCAGCTCGGTTTTGCCCACGCCTGTGGGGCCCAAAAAGATAAAGGAGCCGATGGGGCGATTGGGATCTTTCAGGCCGGCCCGGGAGATGCGCACTGCCTTGGCTATCTTGCTGATAGCTTCATCCTGGCCGATAACCCGCTCATGCAGGCGACTTTCCATTTTAAGCAGGCGCTCGCTTTCGCCCTCCAGCATCTTATCCACGGGAATGCCCGTCCAGCGGGCCACCACGGCGGCTACATCTTCCGGTGTCACCTCTTCGCGCAGGAAGGAGCCTTTTTCCTGGGATTTAGCGAGCTCCTGGCGCAGTTTTTCCACTTCTTTGTTCATGGCCGGGATAATACCGTATTGTAATTCGGCGGCCCGTTGCAATTCGCCGCGCCGCTGGGCCTGCTCCATCTCCACTTTGGCGCTATCTATTTTGCCGTTTATCTCCTTGATTTTAGCTACTTTTTGACGCTGTTCCTGCCAGCGGGCCTTGAGGGTGGTAAGCGTCTCTTCCTGCTCGGAAATTTCTTTAGAGAGCTCTATGAGGCGCTTTTCGGCTTCCGGGCTCTTTTCCATCTTCATGGCCTGTTGCTCGATTTGCAAGCGGGTGAGACCGCGCTGCACATCATCAATCTCCGAGGGCAGGCTCTCAATTTCCATCTTGAGGCGGCTTGCCGCTTCATCCACCAAATCGATGGCTTTATCTGGCAAAAAACGGTCGGCAATATAGCGCGAGGAGAGGCGGGCAGCGGCTACCAGAGCGCTATCTTGAATACGAATGCCGTGGTGCAGTTCATAGCGCGGCTTTAAGCCGCGCAAGATGGCCAAAGTATCGGGTACCGAGGGCTCGCCTACATATACAGGCTGAAAACGCCTTTCCAGAGCTTTATCTTTTTCCACATATTTGCGGTATTCTTCCAGCGTGGTAGCGCCAATGCAACGCAGGTTACCACGGGCCAGAGCCGGCTTTAACATATTGGCGGCATCCTGGCTGCCCTCAGCGGCGCCGGCGCCCACCAAAGTGTGGAGTTCATCAATAAAGAGAATGATTTGGCCATCTTTGGCCGCCACCTCTTTTAATACAGCTTTGAGCCGCTCTTCAAATTCGCCGCGGAATTTTGCCCCGGCTACGAGAGCGCCCAAATCGAGGCTTAATACATCTTTATTTTTCAGGCTTTCCGGCACATCGCCGGCGGTAATTCTTTGAGCGATACCTTCAACAATAGCTGTTTTGCCCACGCCCGGGGCGCCGATTAAAACCGGGTTATTCTTGGTGCGGCGGGCCAAAACCTGCATAGCGCGGCGAATTTCCTCATCGCGGCCAACCACCGGGTCTAATTTACCCTGGTGGGCCAATTTGGTGAGATTTTGGCAATATTTTTCAAGTGCCTTGTAATTGGCTTCGGCATCCTGGCTAGTAACGGCGCCGGCGCCGCGGATTTCGTCGATAGCCCGCTCCAGGTCGCTCTTTTTGAGGCCGCTATTTAGTAAGAGGGCTCTAGCAAGCCCCTCTTTGCACTCCAGCATGGCGAGGAGCAAAAGCTCGGTGGAGATATATTCATCATGGCGCTTTTCGGCAAGTTCTCCTGCTTTATCAAAGAGATCGCTCATTTCGCGGCCGAGGTAAATATCGCCGCCCTGAACTTTTGGGCGCTTCCCAAGCTCGCGATCCAAATCGCTCACGAGCTGCCTAGTGTTTAGACCGCATTTTTCCAGAATGGGACGGGTAAGGCCTTCGTCCTGGCTTAACATGGCGCTAAGTAGGTGCAGTGAAGTGAGTTCCTGGTGATCGGCCCGCCGCGCTACCTGCTGGGCGGCGGCCACCACATCCTGAGCTTTTACGGTAAGACGATCAAGTTTCATTTTATTCTCCTTGGGGTTAGTTGCCCTTCATTGGAAGTAGGTTCAAATCGGCTGATGTCAAGGGGAAAAATATGTAAACTCTTTGCTCCCTAGTACTATAACAATATTGTCTGCAAGTTCCCTGATATGCTAGTTTTGAGACCTATGGGCTGCCTATGGCCCAAAGGAGATAAGAATGGCCAGGAACTTATTCAAAACTGCAAGTAAGCTATTAAATCTACCTATCTGCTTGATATTGTTATCTTTTGGCTGCTACGGTTGTAATAAGCCAATTCCCCAGGCGCCGGCTTCGCCAGCTCCCGCGCCGGAAGCAAATATAGATAAATGTAGAAGCGCCGACCGGGTGGTTACCTGTTTAAGGGGTGTTTGTAATCCGGCCAGCGGCGAATGTGTGGAATGTCTGGCCTCCGCTGATTGCCGGGAAGCGGAAAAGCCCATCTGTGCCGAAAGAGTTTGCTATCCCTGTAGCAACGAGCGCCCCTGTGCTGCCGGTATATGCCGGGAGGGGCGCTGCCAGGAATGTGTCACTGATGATGATTGCCACGATCGTCAAAAAGGGCTCTGTGTGGAGGGCCAGTGCGTGTCCTGCACCAGAGACAACTGCGCCGAAAGCTGCGATGAACTTAGCGGCAAATGCCGGGCGCCGGTGGCGCGGCCCTGTCCGGGCGGGCGCTGCGGGGTGCCGGGCCCCATCAGCGATATCGACCCTAATACCATTGCTCTCGTTAATGTTTTGGATGTTTTTATTATTCATTTGCGCGATTTATATGCCAGCGAAAAGCCGCTGGAAATCGGTACTTACAGTGTTGATGCCCGGGTAAACGGCCTCTTTGCCACGGTTTCTACCGAATTTACTGTTTTTAACCCCAATAGCCGCACTTTTGAGGGCGAATTGGAATTTCCCCTGCCCGATAGCGCCGTGGTTTCCGGCTATGCCATTGATGTTGGCGGGGTGCTCACTCCGGCGCAGGTGGTGGAAAAACAAAAAGCGCGCATTGCCTTTGAAAATGAGGTGAAAAAGGGCATAGACCCCGGTTTGGTGGAGCAGGTAAAGGGCAACATGTACAGAACGCGCATTTATCCCATTACCGCCGGTGGCACGCGCCGGGTGCGAGTGGAATATATTACGCCTTTAACCATAGCTCCAAATGGTGATGCCGCTCTGGCTCTCCCCATGCCCAAAACCAAATTAAAAGAGCGCAATGTCACTATAACGGTGGCAGCGGCCGGTGTGCCGGCGCCGGTGGTCGGCGGCCTCGGTGATCAGAGTTTTCTCTCGGCCGAAGCCGTTTGGCGGCTGGAACGGCATGATAGAGATATTACGCCGGAAGAGAATATTCTTATGGCTATGCCCCATTTGCCGGATACTATTATTAGTGCCGAATTGGAACGCGGAGATATCTTTTTTGCCGCCAGTGTCAAAGTGGCGGAAAACAGGGCCGCTAGCGAGCAAATGGCCAAAAACTGGCGCCTTATTTGGGATGCTTCCGGTAGCCGCACCGCTAAAGATATTGAAAAAGCCCGCCGCCTCTTAAATGAATTACCGGAGCGTGCGAGCTATGAGCTCCATGTTTTTAGAAATGAGCTGGAAGCTCCGCAAAAGTTTTCTACCCGGGCGGAACTTACGGCGGCTATAGATGGCCTGGCTTATGACGGCGGCACCTCTTTTGCGCCGCTTATGGCTATTGCCGCCCAAAAGTTTAATGGCCCAACTTTGTTTTTTAGCGATGGCCTGGATACCATGGAAGGGGCTGTGCCGGAATTTGGCGCCGGAGCGGTGGCTCTCATTTCCGGCGGGGCGCGTGATCTGGCGGCTATGCGGCGCATTTGCGGCGGCCGGGCTATTAACCTGGATATTGTGGAAAGCGCTGAAGCTATGCGCCAGATTTTGGCGCCGCCTTTGGTGGTGTCCGCTCTTAACGGCGCCGGTATCAGCGATGTGCAGGGTATCGGCCTTGCGGCCAGCGGCCGGGTGACGGTGCTGGGGCGTTTGCAAAATCCCGGAGTAAAGGGTGAACTAGTCTTTTCCGATGGCCGCAAAGTGGCTCTTGATTTTCCGGCTGATGGCATAGCTTCCGGCAAAACTCTGGCTACAGCTTGGGCGGCCCGGCGGGTGGAGGAACTTTCGCCCCGGGCTGATGACAATAGAGAAGAACTTTTGGCTCTGGGGCGGCGCTTCTCTTTGGTTAGCCCTGTCTCCAGCATGATTGTTTTTGAGCGCCTCTCCCAGTGGCTGGAATACGACATTGAGCCGCCGGCAGCTCTCAGCGAAATGCACGCCGAATGGTTAAAGCAGCGCCCCTCTGAAGCGCAAAAAGAGGAGGAAGAAAGACGCCGCGCCGAAAACTGGCTGAATAATCTCAAAAAAGCCTGGCAGGAACGCATAAAATGGTGGGAAAACCCCATTCCGCCCAAGAGCGAATGGAAAGAAGAAGGGGGAAATGACAGAGCCAGAGCAGCCGGCAGAGCAGCTCCAAGAGCCGCGAGAGCCAGGGAATCAGCGCCCATGGCGATGGCTTATGAAGATGGCGCTGCTCCCATGGCCGAAGCTGAGCCGCTGGCCGCCGGTGGGTTAAACCGGAAGTCCAAAGCTGCTGGTGGTGGCAGCTCATCATCTTCTGCACAGGCAGCCGCTGTTTCCATGACTGTGCGCGCCTGGGACCCCGATACTCCCTATTTGCGGGCCATCAAAGATGCCAAAAAGGTCTTTAAAACGGCGGAAGCTATTTATAAGGAATATTTACATCAGCGGGCTACTTACGCAGCCAGCCCGGCCTTTTTCCTCGATTGCGCCGGCCTCTTTTTTAAAGAGCATGAGGAACGCTTGGCGGTGCGTATTCTCTCCAACCTCTCGGAGATGAAAATAGACGATCCGGCGCTCCTTCGCGTTTATGCTTGGCGCCTTCGCGAGGCCGGAGCTCTGGAGGCGGCTATTACTGTGCTTAATAAGGTGGCTAAACTCCGCGCTGATGAGGCGGTTAGCTGGCGCGATTTAGCGCTTACTCATGCCATGCTGGCCAAAAAGAATATGAGCGCCGAAGATACAGGGAAAGCTTTGGAATATTTCCACAAAACGGCCTTTACCCCCTGGCGGAGAAATGATGCTATGTGGACTGCTCTGGTGGCTCTTGAGGAATTTAATGAGCTTCTCGCCTGGAGCAATAGGCAAAAATGGGCGGGGAATGTGCCAAGTGCGCCGGCAGTGGAAGACCTTTTCCGCAAAGTGCTCGATACCGATATGCGCATTGTGATGATGTGGGATGCTGATAGCACCGATATTGATATGCACGTTAAAGAGCCCAGCGGCGAAGAGGTATATTACGGCCATAAGCGCTCCAAAACCGGTGGCCTGGTGAGTCATGATGTCACTACAGGCTACGGCCCGGAGGAGTTTTTGCACAAAACAGCCCCCAAAGGGCGCTATGATGTCTTTACTAAATATTTTGCCTCCCATCAGCAAAACCTGATTGGCCCGGCCACTATTACGCTCATGATGTACACCAATTGGGGCCGCGAAAGCCAAAAGAGCGAGATTGTGAGTCTCAGGCTGGAAAAGGCCAAGGATAAGGTTATTGTAGGATCGATGACTGTGGAATGACTTCCTCTATTGGCCTGGCCGCCCCGACGCCCCGCTAGGGCTCGATTTTCCAATAGGCACTTGACTAACTCCCCGCCAATTTGCTAGAAGCTCTCCAACAATTAAACCAATAGCCATTTTGGGGCCGGAGGAATTATGACATTACCCGAACGAAAATATCGCGATCGCTATGCGGGCCCTCACCACACAAGTAGTGGAAATTATTGACATCTCGCCCTCTCCATTTTTACAAATGGCGAGGGCATCCAGAAAGCTCCCGGCCTCCTCTTCTACTACAGTAGCTATCTGCAGTGAAAATCAAATCTGAAAATTATCGTACAAGGTCTAGTTCCTGATGCAGCTTTAAGAACAGCGGCTTGTTTTATTAGATTTTGCCTTCTGGTCAAACTCATGTAATTTTTTACTCGCTATATTTAACTGGATGTGTCATATTTATCTGGTTTCAATAGCTATGTGCCCCCAAAAAGGCATAATGAAGAAAGACATATAAATGGCGAAGATTACAGTAAAAGATACGGAAATAACAGTTGCTCGGGTAAACAACGAAGATTATTTGTGCCTTACTGATATGCTAAAAGCTAAAGACGGTGATTTTTTTATTGCCGATTGGCTTAGAAACCGCAATACTCTTGAATATATTGGTATTTGGGAGCGAGTTTATAATCCTGATTTTAATTACGGCGAATTCGCCCTAATTAAAAATCAGTCCGGCCTCAACAGTTTTAAGATAAGTGTGAAAGAATTTGTAGACCGAACGAAAGCAATATCTTTACAGGCAAAAGCCGGGCGATATGGTGGAACCTATGCTCATAAAGACATCGCTTTTGAATTTGCAATGTGGATAAGTCCTGAATTTAAAATCTATATTGTAAAAGAATTTCAGCGTCTAAAAGCCGAAGAACAGGCTAAACTTGGTTGGTCGGCAAAACGTGAATTAACCAAAATAAATTACAGAATTCACACCGATGCGATTAAACAAAAGCTCATTCCACCTGAGCTTACAGCGGCTCAAAAATCTTTTGTCTATGCTAATGAGGCCGATATGCTTAATGTTGCTATGTTTGGGCAAACAGCTAAGGAGTGGCGTGAGGCTAATCCTGAGTTAAGAGGAAATATCCGCGATTACGCCACTATTAATCAACTTATTTGTCTGAGCAACATGGAAAACTTGAATGCCGTTTTTATCGGTGATGGGCTTTCGCAAAGCGAGCGTCTTGAAAAACTAAATAAGATAGCTATTCAACAGATGAAAATATTGGAAAATATAGAGGAAAAAGAAATTTTAACTAACTAAAAATGGTACTATGAGGGCGGTTAGTTCCTAACGCAGCGCACCGAGAAGGTGTACATTTTATCGCTGCTTACTCTGCGGCATGGGCTACTCTCCTTTCCGCCGCACGACTCGGGGACACCCCGAGACCCAGCGCTCCCGGGGCTCAGCAGCCAAAGGTTGCCACGGTCCCCAGCTAAAACTAAGTGTGGGGCTGCTCAGTTGCTCTTAAACTCGGCTGGCTCGTAATAGTTCTTGGGGAGAGTCATTGGCAAAACATGGCCAGATGTGCTATAAATATCGCTTGGAGGTGGAAAGATGCTTTCAGTTTCGGCTTATTATGAAAATGGAGTTTTTGTCCCTCTGGAAGCGCTGGAACTTAAAGAGCGGCAACCGGTAATAGTTACTGTGCTGGATAAAAGTAATTTGGAAAAAGCGCGGCGAGTAAAGGTTCTTGAGGCGCTTAGTGGCATAATTCCGGCGACTATCACCGATGAAGAGGTCAAAGAATGTAGGACTTCCAAATGAAAGTTCTTTTTGATACCAACATTATTATAGATGTGCTAGCCCGCCGTGAAGAAACCTATGAAGCATCTTTTTCGGCTATATCTTTATGTGATGGCCTTACTGTCAAAAGCTGTATAACTTCAAATACAGTAACAGATATTGCTTATATTCTGCACCGTTATGGACACACAAAACAGCAGGTTAAAGCTGAATTAGCTAAACTGTTTTCGATTATTGATATTCTGGCGGTTGATTCTTCGGATTGTACTTTGGCTTTAAGCTCTCCGGTGGAAGATTTTGAAGACGCTGTCCTTGCTGAATGTGCCAAACGCAATGGTGCCGATTATATAATTACACGAAATTCTAAAGATTATTTGCTATCGCCTGTACCTTCGATGTCGCCTTGGGCATTTTGTGAACTTGTGGGTTCGCAGGAAGAAAAGGCGTAGAAAAGGGGTAAATTATCATGTATTTTCCAATGATTCCCCCTCGCCGCATTTGTAAAAATGGGGAAAGTGGGGCAGGGCTGGCTACCCGCCTACGGCGGGCTGCTCAGCTTTAGTCCCTAACGCAGCGCACGGAGAAGGCGGTACCCTTGTGGTTGTTGTACACATTAGCATTGCCATTATCTAAGTACAGGTTGTAGGCGTAGTTGCTATTGTCCTCGTTCTCCGTGGCCGACCAGAAGTAGGCGTAGTTACCGAAATTGAGGTAATTGCCACCGTAGTAGCTGCCGGCGGGCAGGGCGCCAAAGCCATATTTATCGGCACCGCTACCCCAGCTACTAGCCCGCAAGTTCGTAGCACCAGTAGAGTTTTCGCCGCCAGCATAAATAATCAAAGCGCTTAGTTCTGTTTGTGTTGGTAAATGCCAGCCGCTGGGGCACACTTTCTGGGCATCCTCAAAGGTGTATAAGCAGCCATAGTTTTTTATAAAATCAGGATCTTTAGCGGTATTAGCATAGCAGGTTAACTTGCTACCGTCATTGCCGGTAGTGATATCCATATTTTTAGCTGTCCACGTTTGCCCATTTATAGTTACTTCGCTATTTTTATAGGGAACACAGGCAGTATTTTTATAGCAATATTTACTGTCGGGGCAATCATCGTCTATTTGGCATGTTTGCGCACATTCGCCATAAGCAAAAAGGGTGCTTTGGACGCATATAAATCCTTCTAGGCATTCATAATTTTCTGTGCATGAATAAGCAGCCTCGCTCGAAGTGCCATCGATAAATTCCAAACAGCCGCCAGTAGCTAAGAGAGCTAGAATTAAGTGGCTTAAATATATTATTCTTGTTTTCATGCTTGCCTCCTACCAACTGCCACTAATAGTTAAAAGCGCTGTTTGTTTGCCAACAGTAGGTGAAAGAGTGATATTTTTCTTTTTTTTATCTTTTTTGTGCTTTTGGTGGTGGACGCCAAGAGCAATAGCTGTGGCTACAGCGGCCCCGGCAGTGCCAAAAGCTATATATGAGCCTATTTCCAAATGGCGGCCGGTTTTGGCCAGGCGATTGATTCTTATTTGAGAATAGTGTTGAGCAACATCAGAAGTTTTTGTGTTTTCGGCATAATTAACAGCTTTAACCATTAAAATGGCACCAGCGGTTATGCCTAAAGTACCACCTACGCTACCAACAACAACTGAGCTGATAAGATATCTATTTCCTTTAGCTTTTTCTTTGTGTGGGGCCGCATTCTTTTCAGCTCCTTCTTTGGCGAGAGCTTGATCTTTAGCTTTTTCAGCGGCTTCAAGGCGCGCTTGTTCAGCTGCTTCGGCTTTTGCTTTAGCATCGGCTTCCAAACGCGCCTTTTCTTCTGCTTCGCGCTTAGCTTTAGCTTCCGCTTCAGCCTTTTTTTGGGCCTCAGCCTCTAGGCGGGCTTTTTTTTCGGCCTCACGCCTGGCTCTTTCCGCCGCTTCGGCTTTGGCCTTGGCCTCCTTTTGCCCGGCTGTGTAATAAATATCATCACTTGAGCTGCCATACGGGTCGCTACTTCCATATATTCCTTCATCCACATATTGCCCAAAAGCTGGCATAGAAATGGCCATGAGGGCGATAAATGCTGTAAATGCTCTTATTTTCATCATTTACCCCCTTTGCCAAAGAGGCCTAAAAGGCCGCCTTTCTTTTCCCGTGGTTCTTCTGGCTTTTGCTCTTCTTGCTTAGGAGCCACACTTATTGTTTTTTTGTAATTATCGGCGCTTACTTCTTCCCAACTGGCAGCGATGGTTTTGGTGTATTTAATAGCGAGACCAGCCCCATAACGCACAGTGGCGCATTTTTGGCTGTGGTCGCCATTTTCTCTGGAGATGGTTTCGCAAACCTGTGTTTCTTCCATATTCACGTTGATAACCGCGTGGGCACCAATTGCCGCCGCTTTTACCAAAAGATCGTGGTAGAGCATACTAGGGGGAGTATTCATAGAATCATCGATAATCGCCCGCGAAAATACGATATTTACCGGCTCATAATCTTTCATGGGCAGGGTGTTTACATCAAAAGTGTAACCCTTGATAACCTGGCCGTTTTTTTCTTTGGTGTTGATTGTAAAATTGTCATCACTTCTAACTTCTTTATTTTCAAATTTTACATTGAAAGTATTTTTGACTGAACTGCCTGATATTACACTATATTTAAATTCATTGTCACCTGCTGTCATGGTGTTTGTGTAACGAATGGCTAGGGCCGAGCCATATCTAGTGGTAGTACAGTGCTTGGCTTTATCGCCATTAGCATTTAGTTCCATGCAGGCTTTGCTTTCCTCAATGTTGACATTGATAATGGCGTGGGCTTTGGCTTCATGTGCCTTTATCATGAGGCTGTGCCAAGCTTCAAGCGGGGGAGTTTTATCGGTTTCATCCAAAATATCACGAGTAAAAACCAGTTTAACCACTTCAAAATCTTTTACCGGCAATTCGCTTACATCAAAGGCATAACCTTTTAAAGTTGCGCTGGTTTTGCTGAAAGAGCTGCTATTTGGGCTGGTGGCCGGAATACAAGCTGATGATAAAACAGTGAGCATTAATAGAGCAGACAGAGTACAATAATTCTTCATACAAATCTCCTTATGATATCAAAAAATATGCAAAATTATTGAAAAAATTGCGGGTTATGTGTTGAAATGTTTTTAGAAATGTGCTACACTTAAATAAAGCGACTGAACTGAACTGAACTGAACTGAACTGAACTGAACTGAACTGAACTGAACTGAACTGAACTGAACTGAACTGAACTGAACTTCATGTACCTACCCTTAAAAGCTAAACAAAAACAAAGGGAAGTGTAGCACGGTGGGGAAGGGAGCGCAAGATGAAAATGTAGCA
>JAEEML010000085.1 GCA_016283195.1 Deltaproteobacteria bacterium
CGGCTAGCCATTGGGTGCTTTTGCGGTCCAATAGACATTTTATCAAAAGATCGGCATAAAAGAGGTTGGTATTATCTTTGCGCCGCCAGTTGGGCTGGGTATAAGGCTCACTGCTAAAAATGCCAAAACCGGCCACGCCGTCTTCTTCGCCCATGCCTACCATGTTAAAGATATAGGCGTCGCCCGCTTCCAGATCTTCATGGTCGTAGATGCTCCAGTTGTGCCCAAGAGTACCATCGGCCAGCCATTTCATGCCCTTTAAATGTTCCTGGTATTTCATGCTAAAATTGGGATTCCAGCGCAAAATATATAATTTCATGCTCTATCTCCACAGAAGTTTTTACCATTTATATAGGAGCAAAATACCCCTGATGGCCTGCTCCAAAAGGCGATCGCAACGGGCGATGGGAATGATGCTCTTTTCGGCGGCTGGTATATAGCCCTCATATTTGGCTAGCCGGGCCCAGTTTTCCAGATTGCGCGGCGAAATTACCGCATCCAGCTCTTCGGCTTCGATTTTCTTTTTTAGCTTGTGATAAACGCTCAAAATGTTTTTTAGCACCGGCCGGCACTCGGGCACGCGGGATAAAAGCATGCGGGTGATGGCGGCATCGCTGAGAGCGGCCAATTCGATAATGGCATTAAAGCGGTTATAGAGTGCCTGATTGAGTTCTTTAGTGCCAAAATAGCCCAAATTCATGGTGGCTAAAAAGCGAAAATTTTTATGCCTATGCACCACTTCGCCGTTATCCAGGCGCACAAAACCGTTGTCGTCCAAAAGAGAGTTTAAAAAAGCCAGATATTGCGGTTTGGCAAAATTTATCTCTTCAAAAACTACTGCCCCGCCGTCGCGAATGGCCTTTGTTACATAGCTCTCCTTAAAAATTATTTTATTGCCCTCGGGAATAAACTTGCCCAGCACAAATTCATCGAGATTTTCGGTGCAATTTATGGTCTCCATAATGGGCAGGCCGCTAGCTTGACAAAGGAGCTTGCAGCTAATGGTTTTACCGGTGCCGGCCGGTCCGTGAAAGAGCACAGTGCGCACATCGCCGGTGGCAAGAGCATTGGCGAGAGGCAAAAGCTTTTTGGGCAAAACAAATTCGGCACTCAAAGCGGGAATTAAAGCTCTCTGTTCGGCAGAAAATTCCTCCGGCGGCAGGCCAATAGCCGCCACATCATTTTCTTGCAAAAGGGCCTTTTTATTGCTTCTGACGATTTCGTAACTAGCGGAAAAGCTTGTGAAATCATCGCTAACCGGCTCACCTGGCTCCGCATAGAGGAGGTTATAATTATCGAGCTTGTGCAGCTGGTAGAGATCTTCGTTAAGATTAACAAAAAGGTCGGGCGTGGGGTCTTCCAGAAAGCGCTCCATAAAATCGCGGTATGCCCGGGTGCGTTCCAGCTCGCGGGCACATAATATGGCAAAAGCCGGCAATATTTTATAGTGCTCCATGAGCTCGGCGGCGGCGCCGGGCAGAAAATTACCAGCCGCGTCGTAGGCCCCGACGGTGATTTTGTCGCCCTTTAAATGGGCTTTATAAGCAAAAATATCGGCATCTATTACTTTATTTTCGCGCCAATCGGCCGGGACACTCGCTGCTAAAAAATACTCGTTTTTATGCTCATTTACCCAATAATCACCTTGGGGAAAATCAGGAGTTTCCGCCTCTTTGGTGAGCCCCATGAGCAGCGCGGAGAAAAAAACAATGGCTTCGCCTATGGGCTGCGCCAGGGTGGTGGTGCCGTTAATCGACTGATTATCCGGGTGCACATAATATTGCGTGGCATCGCTTAAGTGACTGAAACCAAAGCCTTTATAAATGGCTTTGTCGTTTTCGCGCTTTAATTTAAAGGCTAGTTTGAAGAGCTTCATTCCCTTTACCTGCGCTGATTCTAGTCGGCTACCTCGGCGCTGACCCAGCTGCCGTCCTGGTGGCGGGTGAGCAAAATGGCATGGTCAAAAAAGAGGCTGTCGTCATCGTAAAAAAATTCTACGGTTTCCCCGCTGCCGATGACAATAGATTCCAGGGAGATGCGCTCCTTAAACTCCTCTGGCGTGATATCGCTTTCGCCTTCTGCCTGCCAGGTGCTGTTTTTTTCGTCTAAAAGTTCAGCGGTAGCAAAATCTTTGGCGCTAATATCTATCTCGCTGAGCTGGCCAAAAAGATCGTGCAAAGTGGTAAGGCTCTTGTTAAAACTCTCCTCATCTTCGGCGGAGAGGCAAACATCTACCTCGGCGGCAGCAAAATTTATCTGCCCTAAATACCACTCCATGCGCTCGTCGTACTTAAATTCCCCAAAATCGGCATCTTTATAAACTTTTTGCATCTTTCCTCCTTAACTTTACTAAGGCGGCGGCCCAAATAAGTGCCCGCACATCTTTATGCCGCGCATTATTGCATGAAGGGGCGCATTTTGCACGATAAAAATGAGGCAGCAGGAAAGAAGCCAGCTTATTTGGGACAAAATTCGCTTAAAATATGTAAGCTAACTTTGCCATTTGCCTGGATATACGCGTTGAATTACCCAGGTGGTTTTGCTATATTGCGCCGCTTGGATATATGTTTGAGATGTCAAATTTAATATTGACCATCTAAGAGCAGCTTACTATACTGTATAATGGTTTTATGTATTTGCCATTTGCTGACTTAGTGTATTATTAACCGCCATAAGGAATCGGAAAAGCGTATGCGTATTAGCTATAGACCGCTTTGGATCAAGCTTGCTGAGAGGGAACTCACGAAACAACAGCTCAGAGAAATGAGCGGTATCAGTACATCAACTCTTGCCAAGCTTGGCAAAGGCGAGAACATGACAACGGATGTGCTTCTTAAAATATGTGAGGCGTTGAATTGCAATATTAATGAAATTATAGAAACAGTACCAGATGACAAAGAAAGGTTTAGAAATTATTGAGATTCCGGTTGCCAACGAGGTGTAAGTGATGCTTCAAAAATCGAACCATGCGCTCAAAGATAATAGCCCATATAGTGCAACGATTACTCGAGAGCAGTTTCTCTTTTATGAAGTGCGCACGACTGCAAAATTAGTCTGTGAAGGGCTTAGCAGTAATGAGGTTGTAACTAGAATCATGAATGAGAACCTGTTCCAGTACCCCACGGAAAAATCCGTGAAGAAGATGGCACTGGCCTGTCTCCGGAGGCTGGCGGCGTTAGAGGACAACACGCTGGTACAGGCAATCGCAACACAGCCAAGTGATGTAGCCAAGCAGATTTGCCTATATGCGATGATGCGCCAATATCGTTTGGTCTGGGATTTTATGCTGACCGTTATCGGGTCCAAGTATAAATTATTAGACACCTCGTTTGGTAAGATGGATTTGAATAGTTTTTTCATGCGCTTGCAGGAGCAGGATGACTGGGTCGCCACATGCAGGGAGTCCACGGTTACCAAGCTAACACACGTATTGCAGAAGATGCGGGTCGAGAATGAGTACCTCGACAGCACAGATGCGAATCACCTGAATCTAGTGCTGATCGCCCCTCTACTGGAAAACGTCATTCGGGTATCTGGGCAGGAGCTTGCGCTTCCGGCCTTCAACTGCCTGAACTAAAGGAGGTCGTGCACATGAGCAATTTAATGGAACGCCTTGAGAACCTCCGAGCTCTAATTCAGGAGCCAGAGTTCTTGGAAGGTAAAGGGCTGAGCAACGAAGTAAATATCCGAATTTTCTGTTATGATCCGAAGGAGGAGATGACCATCAGGCACTTTACGGAAAAGCTGATGACCGATCAAAGCCTGAAATGCCACCTAATAGAGTACAACCTGTACAAGGTATTTCTCTCCATCTGCGATGATAAGCGGATCACGGATCGGGTGGCACAGCAAGAGGAGAAAAAGGGAAAGCAGTTTGTACTGGATCAGATGAAGCGTATGGCGAACAACAGCGCTTTTATTCGGAAAATGCAGTACGAGCCACATGAGCATGGAGACGTAATTATGATCACCGGTGTCGGAGAGGCCTTTCCGTTTATCCGAGTTCATGCCCTGCTGGATGCGATGCAACCATACTTCTCTGATGTTCCGGTGCTGGTGATGTATCCGGGGACTTTCGATGGCCGCTATGTAAAACAGTTTAACAAACTAACGCCGAATCCGTACTACCGGGCGTTTAACGTGATATAAGAAAGAAGCCGCGACATGAGAATTCAATCGATGTTCAAAGACGACATTAACCGTAAAATCAACGGTGTCGTCAAAGTCGACCAAGATGAAAGTGGCGTGCTCGTACAGGAACTGAATGAGTATGTCATCACCAGAGAACTGAAGAAGCACTTCATCACCTTTTTCAACAACTACATTGAATCCTTCAATGAGGATACTGCCGATATCGGCGTCTGGATCTCCGGCTTCTTCGGAAGTGGTAAATCTCACTTTTTGAAAATGCTGTCATATCTTCTGGAAAACAAAGAAGTTCAGGGTATTCGAACGGTGGAACGCTTCCGGACAAAGTTCGCAGATGACCCATCCACTTTTATGCTGATTGACCGCGCCACCAAGGGCCTGACCCACACCATTCTCTTTAATATCGACATCGAAGGTTCTATCAACAAGGACAAGACTGCCGTGCTGCGTGTTTTTGCCAAGATGTTCTATAACTACCTAGGCTTCTATGGTGAGAATCTTAAAGTCGCCAAACTGGAGCAGTTTATTGCGAAAAAGGGGAAGACCGAAGAGTTCCGGCGCGTGTTCGAAGAGAAGAACGGTGCCTCTTGGCTGGAATCCCGCGATGCTTATGCTTTCTTAGAGGATGACATCGTAGCCACTCTACAGGAAGTACTCAGCATGAGCGAACAGGCCGCCAGCAACTGGTTCAATGGAACTGAAACGGTAGAGACATCCATTGCGCAGCTCGTTTCGGAAATCAAGGAATATGTAGGCAGCAAGCCAGATGACTTTCGTCTTCTGTTTATGATCGACGAAGTCGGCCAGTACGTCGGCGGCGATACCGACTTTCTTATCAACCTGCAGTCTCTCGTAGAGAAGATCGGCAGTGAGTGCATGGGTAAGGTTTGGGTGGTATGCACTGGGCAGGAAGCCATCGACGAGATCATCAAAGCCCGTGAGAACGAGTTCTCACGCATTCAGGCCCGTTTTAAGACTCGCTTGTCCCTGTCCTCTTCCTCTGCTGATGAAGTCATCCAGAAGCGTATTCTACTGAAGACTGACGAGGCTAAGCAGAAGCTGGAACAGGTCTATAGCACTAATGATTCAGTACTACGAAACCTGTTCTCCTTCACCGACGCCATGCTGGATATTAAGGGATATTCCGGTGCGGGCGAGTTTGCGCGAAACTTCCCGTTTGTGCCATACCAGTTCATTCTGATGCAGAAGGTATTTGCGGAAATCCGGAAACACGGCAATTCCGGCAAACACCTCTCTGAGGGTGAGCGCTCCATGCTCTCCGGTTTCCAAGAAGCTGCCCAGAAGATCAAGGAGAAGGACGAGTACGCACTGGCTCCGTTCTACCTCTTCTACGATACCGTTCATACCTTCCTCGACAGCTCCATTCGCCGCGTGATCGAACGTTGCGAACGAGCAGCAATCGACGGTAACGGCATCGAGCCGCAGGACGTGGACGTACTAAAACTCTTATATCTTGTCCGCTATGTTGATGATATAAAAGCCAATCTCGACAACATTGTCATCTTAATGGCGGACGATATCCGACTGGACAAGATCACTATGCGTGAGCAGGTGCGCGGCTCTCTTGATCGCCTCATGAGCCAGAATTATATCGGACGTACCGGCGATACTTACAATTTCCTGACCGACGAGGAGCAGGATATCCAGCGCGAGATCAAGAACACGCCTGTGGCGACAGCGGACATAGTAAGTCGTATTGCTCAGATGATCTTCGCGGATATCTATACTACTAAGAAGTTCCGCTATGGCAAGTACGACTTCTCCTTTGACCAGATGGTGGACGGGCAGGCGGTTGGTGCACTGACAGGCGGCATGATGCTACGTGTCCTGACCGTGGCTACTGATCCCACGGAGAAGAATGAACTGCGACTGATGACTGAGTCCAGCGGCAAGGCCGTTGTGGTGCTGGCAGAGAATCCTTACTACGAATCTCTGGAGAGCGCCATGAAGATTCGCAAGTATGTTAAGCAGCGCAACATTGCACAGCTCCCGAAGTCCGTGCAGGATATTATTCGCGACCAACAGGACGAGGCTGGTAAATATGAACTCACCGCTACTGACGAAGTGAAGAAGGCCATCACCGATGCGGAATTCTATGTGGACGGCGAGCATATAGAAATCAAGGGTAGTGATGCCAAGAGCAAGATTGACCAGACTCTTGAGTATCTGGTTGCCCACGTTTACAACGAACTCGGCCTGATTACCAAGTTTGCCGAGACTGATGCCGATATCTACAAAGTTCTCCACGGCGAGGAGAATTACCAACCGGGTACCGAGCCCAACCGAGACGCGGCTGCCAAGGTCGAGAAGTATTTGGAGATCCAGTTCAATCAGAATCTCCCGACCACCATGTCCGACCTGCAGAATCGGTTTCAGAAAAAGCCCTATGGCTGGCGCGAGATCGACATTGCCTCCGTCGTGGCTATGCTGATCTACGACCAAAAGGTCACCATTAAGTACGGCGGGGCGACCATACAGCCCAGCGATCCTAAGCTGCCGGATATGCTTAGAAAAAAGAGTGAAATCGGCAAAACTTCCATTTCCAAGCGTTTGGTTGTATCAATCCAGAAAATCCGAGAGGTCCGGGGCTTCCTGCGCGATTTCTTTAATGAGATGGATGTACCGGATGATGAAGATGGTCTGATTGCCCATATCGTAGATAAGTTCAAAGGCGAGCTAGACCACTATACTAAGCTAAATGCCCGGTATAATGGGCACAAGTATCCGGATCAGAACAAGGTCAAACAGGCCATAGCGCTGTTTAATGACATTCTCTCCCAACAGAAGGACAACACAGCGCTGATCCAGCGCGTCATCGATCGGGAAGACACTCTCTATATTACGCGTGATGAATTGCAGGAGGTCGAGGAGTTCTTCAAGACACGTGTCACTCTGTTTGATACTGCTGTGCAGTATGAGCAGGATCTTGCTGTTGACTGTTACTATATAGAAAAGGATGAAGAATCCCTTCAAGCGTTGAACCGGATTCGCTCGATCACCATGATACCCAACGGAGGCAAGTTCCAGTATAATCGCATTCCTGAACTCAATGAACTTATGGCGAAGGTGAAAGCCTCACATGATAAGATGTTAAATGCCAAACGCGAGGATATTTTGGAAATCGTTCGCCAGTGCATGAAAGAGATTCATAACCTTGCTGGTGACAACAGCACTGCAAGAAATGTTTCGAATACAGCCGATAACTTCTTCACCCAGAAAGAGCAGCAAATTGCTTCTTATCAAACACTGGCATTGTTGGATGGGCTTGTACCTCCGATTTGGCAATATAAAGACGAAGTAGTCAACAAAATCGACGCAATACTTCATCCACAAGTAAAGCGCACACCTTCGACAGATAGCAAAGAAACTGCTAAAACGTGTGAAGTTCCTATGCAAACGAAAAAGGAAGTTATTAAAACTATCCACCGTCAGGCGATATTCCCGGCAAAGACCTTAAAGACTGAGGAAGATATCGATAGTTATGTAGAGATGATTCGCAGCAATATGAAGCAGTTATTGAAGGAATGTGACGGCATAAAGCTGAACTAAGGAAGAACCCCATGAACAAAAACGCCATCAAGAACTACGCTGTCTGGGCAAGGCGTGAGCTGATCAATCGTGTCTCCCAGCGCGCCATGATGTACGGAATCACAGCGAAAGATGCCGGTGACACCAATGCGGAGAGCGTGAACGGCCACCTTCTGTCTCAAACAGAGAAGCGGCAGCGGCAGGCGCTGATCCGTAGCATTCAGGGAAAAGGCTATGAGCAGGTCATAGAGGAAGTGGCCTACACATGGTTCAATCGTTTTGCCGCCTTGCGCTTCATGGAGGTCAACGGTTATCTGCCGTCTCACATACGCGTATTCACCAACGATGCAGGCGAATTCAAACCACAGATACTCGCCGAAGCCATCCATTTGGAGTTGGATGGCTTGGACATGAAGAAAGTCTATACGCTGGAGAATGACAACAAGAGCGAGGAGCTGTTCAAATACCTGCTGACTGTACAGTGCAATGCGTTAAACAGCATTCTGCCCGGCATGTTCCAAAGAATTGACGATTACACCGAGTTGTTGCTCCCCGATTACCTACTTCGCGAGGGTAGCGTCATCGAGCAGTTGGTCACAACGATCCCCGAGGAAGACTGGACAGACCAGGTGCAGATCATCGGATGGCTATACCAGTATTATAACAGTGAACCCAAGGACAAAGTCTTTGCCGATCTCAAGAAGAACATCAAGATCACCAAGGAAAACATCCCTGCGGCGACGCAGCTCTTTACGCCGGACTGGATTGTGCATTACATGGTCGAGAATAGTCTCGGTCGGCTATGGATAGAGAGAAAAATAGTTGGAAGTTCTGAGTTGGTAGTTGGTAGCTCTGACTACGAGGAGAAGCGTCAACAGATAGAAAAAACGTTGGTCGAAAAATTCGGCTGGAAATACTATCTCCCCGAAGCCAAGCAAGAACCTGAGGTACGGAAAAAACTAATCACTAACCACTACTCACTACCCACTGCTCCGCAGGAGCTCCGCGTCATCGATCCCTGCTGTGGATCTGGGCACATTCTCTGCGTTCTCTTTGACGTACTCATCCGAATCTATGAGGATTATGGCTATACGTCGCGAGAGGCGGCAACCGAAATCGTCGAGAACAACCTATGGGGATTGGACATCGATGAACGAGCGGCACAGCTGTCCTATTTCGCCGTGATGATGAAGGCTCGCCAGTATGACCGACGTTTCTTTACACGGAATGTGCAGCCCCATGTTTACTCCCCCAAAGGCTATCCTGAAGGATTGGAATACGGTTCACTCATTACCGTGGAATCGCTTGAACCCGCACCAGAACAAACCAATCGAGAACTGTTTGATGAAAAATATAGCCATGCCCTAAACCGATGGAACTTCCGACATGCACTCAGCCAGAAGTATCACGTCGTAGTGACGAATCCGCCGTATATGGGCAATAGTGGTATGGGGGCAAAACTTGCGGAATTTGTAAAGAGTCAATTTCCTGATAGCAAAAGCGATTTATTTGCCTGCTTTATTGAACGATGCCGCAATATGATCAACGAAAGTGGCTATCAAGCCATGATTACGCAACATGCCTGGATGTTCTTGTCGAGTTTTGAAAACTTGCGTAAAAAGATGCAGACAATTGATACGATAAATATGGCCCACCTTGGTGCAAGAGCATTTGAAGAAATTGGTGGTGAGGTTGTTCAAACAACTACATTTGTATTAAGAAATATATATACTAAAGATTACAAAAGTACGTATTGCCGACTGATTGACCCCACGACACAACAAGGAAAAGAAGATATGTTTTTGTCGGGGGAGAACCGCTATATTGCCAATCAGTCCAACTTCTCCAAAATCCCGGGGTCGCCTGTGGCGTATTGGGTGAGTGAGAAAATGCTTACTTGTTTTATTCAAAGTCAAAGTCTTGGAAAAGTCTTTAAGTTGCTTGCAGGTACTTCTACGGGCGATAATACCCTTTATCAGCGTTTTTGGTATGAGGTTAATTATAATAATATTTCATTATATCCAGATAACAGTAAAAGATGGTTTCCGTGTAACACGGGGGGCAGTTTCTATAAATATGCTTCAAATAGCACCACTGTGATTGATTGGGAAAATGATGGATGTCGAATTCGTAATCATATAAATGGTAAGGGAAAAATTGGTTCAGCAATTCGTAATAGAGAGTATTATTTTCGTTCTGGTATTACTTGGAACAAACTGAGTTCTTCTAACTTTGGAGTTCGATTCGTTCCAGAAGGATATATTTCAGATGATACTGCAAGAATGATTATCTCTCGCTCATTAGAACAGCAATATTATTTGTTAGCTTTTTTATGTTCTAATGTCTGCCAGAACTTTTTGGCAATGTTATCACCTACTTTGAGCTTTACAAATTCTGAGTTGGAACGATTGCCATTCTTTGAATCCAATAATCAAGGGGTGTATTCAAACATCATTAACTTATCTAAAGATAATCATTTCCAGAGTTTAAATGATGTTTCTTCCTTTGAAACGTCGTGGGATTTTTCCCGTCATCCGTTGTTGCCTAAGCGAGATTCCAACAAAGGAGAGGAGAACGGAAATGCCTGAAAGTATGAGATCTGAACAACGTTATGTAACTTTTCCAACGGCTTGTGGGGAAAATTCAACAATCGCTCATCAAACAGAAGCTATGGTAAAGGAGTGAACAAATGGCGATCATCGAAGGCATTCGGATCAAAAATTACAGGGCTTTGCATGACATCACCATGGGAAGGCTTTGGAATCGACAGAATGAAAAACCGCTAAAAGCATTGACCGTAGTCATCGGTAAAAATGGTGCTGGAAAAAGCACGCTGTTCGATGCGTTTGGATTCCTCGCAGACTGTATGAAACTCGGTGTGGAAGAAGCGTGTGATGCTCGCGGACGTGGGGGATATGATAAAATTTATTCTCAAGGTGCAGAAGGGCCAATGGAATTTGAAGTGTACTATAAGGAAAATAGTGCATCTCGGCCAATCACATACGAGATTGCTATTGGTCTGGATGAGCAAGAACGCCCAATTATTCTAAAGGAACGGCTCAGACAACGTCGTAAAGGTCAAAAACGTGGCTGGCCTTTTTCTTTTCTTATCCTTGATAAGGGAAAGGGGTTGGCATGGAAAGGTGAATATGAAGGCCATCAGTTTGATGATACCAGTCTGTTTGATTACGTTGCATATATGCAGAATCATCAGGAAGAATCCAATCAAACAGAGGTCGTTGAGCTGACAGATATCAGCAAACCAGGCATTACCACTCTGGGAGCCCTTAAACAGCATCCGAGAATCTCTGCATTTCGAAGCTTTCTTGAAAATTGGTATTTATGTTATTTTACACCCGATGCAGCTCGCAGCCTTCCATTGTCTGGACCTCAAAAGCATTTAAACCTGCATGGCGACAATCTTGGGAATGTCGTGCAATTCATGGAACGAGAGCATGGAAAGCGCCTTCATCGGATACTCGACAGTATTTCGCAAAAGATTCCAGGTCTGCAAAAGATCGATACTGAAAAAACGAGTGATGGAAGATTATTGTTAAGATTCTTTAACCAGGGATTTGAACGTCCGTTTTATGCACAGCAGATTTCCGATGGCACACTCAAGGTCTTTGCTTATATGTTGTTGCTTGAAGATCCATCTCCCGCTTCGTTGCTTTGTATTGAAGAACCAGAGAATGGTATTTATCACAAACTACTCAACACGCTTGTCGAAGAATTTAGGGCATTTGTATCCAATAGCAAAACGCAGTCGCAGGTGATCGTGACGACGCATCAGCCTTATTTTTTGGATGCGGTCGAACCAGATGAGGTTTGGGTCCTGGAAAAGCAATCCGATGGTTTTAGTACGATCACAAGGGCGGATTCCATCGAGTTCGTTCAGAATATGTTTGAAGAAGGACAACCGCTTGGTAGCCTCTGGTACAGCGATTATTTCGATAAATAATGGAGTTGAAGCATGCATTTTGAATTTCTCGTCGAAGGACAATGCGAGCTGACGGCATTATCTATCCTGATGTCAAAGATACTAGGGCCCTATCAGGAACCACACACCTGGAAGATTCATAAGCATCGGGGAATCGGCAAATTTCCAGAAGATCCAGCCCAAAAGCCATCAGCTGGCGATGGGTCTTTGCTTCATAATTTATCTTCCAAACTGAGAGCTTACGGTCATGAAGAGAAAAAAGATCTTGTCGTCGTGGTTCTCGTTGATTTAGACGATCGTCCGGATTGCCGTGTATTTAAACAGGAATTGCTTCATCAGCTGGATTTCTGCGTAAATAAGCCGAATACTTTATTTCGTATCGCAATCGAAGAACTGGAAGCATGGTATTTAGGTGACCGAAAAGCCATTGCACAGGCTTATCCCAATGCTCGTTTCGAAATCCTGAATCATTATACACAAGACTGCATTTGTGGCACCTGGGAACTGCTTGCCAAAGTTGTAAATGATAGAGATGTGCAGGAATTGTTGGCATCAAAGAGACGTTCAACACGACTGCTTGAAGCGAAAGTGCAATGGGCAAAAAAGATAACGCCTTGGATGGATATTGAACAGAATCTATCACCGAGTTTTGTTGTATTCAGAGATGGGGTTAGACGGCTTGCAGGAAATCACGTTGGTAGTTGATCGTAACACTTGGAAAACATGGATTTTAAGGAGAATCACGCATGGGTTACTTGATTTCTGATCAATATAATGCCTGGGCACAGGAATGCGAGAATCGTTTCAACCAGCTCAAAGCCAATGAAGAAGAACTCAACCGCATCTTTATCGATATCTATGGCTTGCAGGACGAACTCACACCCGAAGTCGAAGATAAGGACGTGACGGTCCGCAAGGCGGATTTGCAGCGAGAGATTAAAAGCCTGATTTCGTATGCAGTGGGCTGCATGTTCGGAAGGTATTCGCTGGATAAGGATGGTTTGATTTTCGCTGGTGGTGAGTTTAGTGATCAGTGGTTAGTGGTGAATCCGGATCGAAGCCAAAAGCTGGATGCCCATAAGAGTCTTTGCTACTTGCGCGAGGTTGCCGAGAATGCGGAAATCACGGATTTGATGCGCACTCATTTCGGGGTCGATGCAGATAACATCATACCTGTGACAGACGATGAATACTTCGAGGACGACATTGTGAGCCGTTTTGTGAAGTTCGTTGAAGTCGCTTATAGCAAAGATACGCTTGAAGAAAACCTGTCGTTTATTGCAAATGCGCTTGGTGGCAAAGGTTCCTCGCGTGAAGTTATTCGCAAGTACTTCCTCAACGATTTCTTTGAGGATCACTGCAAAATCTATCAGAAACGTCCGATTTACTGGCTATTTGACAGCGGCAAGAAGAATGGCTTCAAGTGCCTGATTTACATGCATCGTTATCAACCAGACACCATTGCCCGCATCCGCACCGACTATGTTCACGAACAGCAGAGCCGCTACGACACCGCCATCGACAACATCAACTCGCAGCTCAACAGCCTAACGGGTTCCAACCTCGTCAAGCATAAAAAGCAGCTCGCCAAGCTCACCGCCCAAAAAGACGAACTCCACGCCTACGAAGAAAAGATCCACCACCTCGCCGACCAGATGATCAAAATCGATTTGGATGATGGCGTCAAGGTGAACTACGCGAAGTTTGACAGTGTATTGGCTAAGGTGAAGTAAGAGAGGATATTTCGTAGCATGGACAGACCACAAAAAGAAACTTTGACTATAGAATTTAAGGGTGATCGTTCGCCGCTTAAACTAGATGATTTGTATCAGGCTATCGTAGCTATGGCCAACACAGATGGTGGCGTTATTTATTTGGGCATTGAGGATGATGGAACGGTCACAGGCTTACATCCTCAACACTCAAATATCGTAGAGATAGCAGCCAAAATTCAGACGCATACACACCCTTCAATTACCCCGAATTTAAAGATTGAAAAATTTGATAATAAGCCTGTCTTGGTTATTGAGGTCATATCCTCCCGTAATCTCGTAATGACATCGGATGGTCGCTATTTGCGCAGACGGTTAAAACACGATGGTTTGCCGGAAGTCGTAGCGATGTTACCAAATGAAGTAATCCAACGTTTCGCCAGCATTCAGCAATTCGATCCTTCATCACAAGTCGTCGAGCAAGTGCGTTCTGATGTGGCTTTGAATCCGTTAGAAAGAGAACGGTTACGTAGCATGATTCAAACTTATCATGGAGATTCGTCTCTATTGAGTCTTTCCAATGATGATTTGGATAAAGCGCTTGAACTGAGTCATGAATATGATGGCATTTTATATCCGACGATTACGGGGCTGCTTCTGATTGGACATGAACAATATATAAAAAAGTATGTCCCTGGGCATGAAGTGTTATTTCAAGTGTTAAGTGGCGAAGATGTTTTGTCAAATTCTCCATCGATGCGTGGTTCTTTACTGTCAATATTCGAAACTGTAAACGTGTTGTTTCAATCCAGAGTAACTGAGAGTGAAATTCAAGTAGGACTATTCCGTGTACCCATTCCGAATTATGAAAAAGAAGCATTTAGAGAAGGATTCGTTAATGCACTTGTTCATCGAGATTATTATCGAATGGGGGCAATTCATGTGCAGCTGCAGAAACACAATCTGATTATTTCTAATCCTGGTGGCTTTCTTGAAGGGGTTACACCTGATAATATTTTAACCGTAGCACCATCCCCTCGTAATCGATTATTGGCTGAAGCGGTAAAGCGTATTGGGCTAGCAGAACGCACAGGACGTGGTGTCGATAAGATTTATAGTTCTTTACTTCGAAGTGGACATGACATTCCCGATTATTCGGACAGCGACAATACTAGGGTCGTTTTACGAATGAGTAGTGCGGAAGTGGATAAAGAATTTGTCAGAATGCTCGTTGTAGAGGAACAAAAAATTAATCAGTTAATGCCGATAAATGCTCTGATCATATTAAATGCGTTAAAATATGAACGCAGGCTTTCTTTATCTGATTTTGCAAAGAGAATTCAGCGTAGAGAAAGCGAGGCAAAAGAAACCGTAGAATGGCTTGTTGAAATTGGTATGGTTGAGGGCATAGGTAATAAAGCAGCTCGTCGTTACATGCTGAGTTCAAACGTCTATGCTCTTTCTGGCAATGCTGCAGGTTACTCTAGGCAACGAGGACTAACGACGGAAGAAGAAATAGCACAAATCAAACGAGTGCTGAATGAAACCTCCACAATTACTCGTGCAAAGGTGGTTGAAATCTGTTCGTGTTCTGAGAACCACGCATCATATCTTCTAAAAACCTTAGCAGATAACGGTATTATTGAACTTGTTAGGCATGGACGTAATACATATTATTTAAAAAAAACTACGTAATATGAAGGTTGGGAACAGTGGATATTGAGTCTGAGAATAGTCTGAGAAAAAGTCTGAGAATGTGAGTGTAAGTCATTGAAAAATCGGCATATTGCCAGTGGAAAGTCTGAGAAAGAGTCTGAGAAAGAGTCTGAGAAAGGTAACCTCATGGACATCGACACAATTATCCAAGACCTGAATCGCCGATTTGTGGCACCACTGCCAGAGTTCTATAAACGCAGGATCGTCGTTTGGATCGACGAAGATGCGGAGTTTTCGGACAAGCTGGATAAAATTACAGTGAATGGTGCGAAGGTCATCGCCCTCACCGGCGCCAACAACTTTTATGTGAAGAAGCTGTTAGCAGTGGACGACCAGAACAGCAATTATCTTGTATACCGTCCGTTTGCATACGAATCCGACGAGGATAACTGGTTGCTGGATATTGAACTTTATGGCGAGGAGTTTCGGGCTGATCTGGTATCCATGTGGATGGACGAGATGGGCCTGCCACAGACGCCAACGCTTCGCCATTGTATTAAGCAGTTCCGCAAGTTTTTCAATGCCCAGGCTCGTCGAAACAAAATATCTTCGCAGACAACCACGCCCGGTCAGCTGCATGTATCCATCATGGCTGTGTTAGCTGGTCTAAAAGATGTGAAACCAAACGCAATTCTCAAAGCTGTGTTGAAAGCGGGGCTGGATAAGAACAACAATCCCGTCTATGCAGAGTTTGTGAACTACGGTGTAGATGAGATATTTTGGCGCATGGTAAAGCAGGGCACCGGATACCAGGGCATGGAACTTGCCCAGCTGGCCACACACCTACTGCTGACAGCTTCCACCCGGACTATGCGTCAGGAATTTCTTGCCGGACTCCAAACGTTCATCTCCTCCGCGCATCAACCGTACTGCTATGACTTCGTGTCCGACTGGAT
This sequence comes from Deltaproteobacteria bacterium, assembly GCA_016283195.1. GTDB lineage: Bacteria > JAEEML01 > JAEEML01 > JAEEML01 > JAEEML01 > JAEEML01. The sequence continues at coordinate 15,963 of JAEEML010000085.1, forward strand.
GCACAGTGAAGATGCCGGGGACATCTATGCTATCGCGGAGCACGTGGAGAACGAGCTGGAACTTCAGCAACAGTTTATGAAACTGCAGGTAGCCGATCTCGTGGATACGGAGACTTTCCCGTGTATCAACGAGGTTATCCTCAAGAAGCTGATGACCGAGATTAGTAACTATATCATCAACGTGGACACGATTACCCAGACCGTGGAGAAGCGCCGTATCTGCGTTTGGTACGAAGACGTGAAGAACTACTACGAAGGCATTCTGCAGGTAGCCAAAATGCAGGCCTTCTTCAAGGAACATTCTGCCGGATTCCACACAGTGGAGTCTGCGAAGATTTGGAAGGAGTACACGAAGGAATACTACATCATGGATACCTATTACAGGGAGTTCCTTAAATGCTATTCCGAAAGCCTGAAATACTACCATAAAGAGCTCTCTGACCTCTTTACCCACGTGATGGAAAAAGTAGAGGGTCTGTATGTGACATGGTTTCTAGGTCAGCTGGGGCAGAACTGGAGTGACGCCTGTTCCGAAGAGCTCCAGAAGTATGGCCGCATTCTGGAAGTGGATCAACAGGTGGATTTTTACCGTCAAAAGGTAGCCTCTTCCGATAGTAAGGTCTACGTTATCATCTCTGATGCCATGCGCTTTGAGGTGGCAGCATCCCTTGCTGAGCAGTTGCAGAGGGAAACGCAAGCACAAGTTAACCTGAAATCCATGCAGGGCATCTTTCCAACCATCACTAAGTTTGGCATGGCTGCGCTCCTTCCACATAAAGCTTTATCAGTTGAACTGAAAAGCGGAAAGACCGCTGGGCTGGTTGTGCTGGCTGATGGGCAGTCCACTGAGGCTCCGAACCGGGACAAGCTCCTGAAGACTGCTGATTCAGCCAGTGTTGCTTTGAAGTATAAAGATATTATCGGGATGAAGCGTGCCGACCGGCAGGCACTCATCAAAGGTATGAACGTTGTGTACATCTACCATGATACCATCGACGCAGCTGGTCATGCCGAGAATGATGTGTTCAGAGCATGCGAGGAGGCCATTGAAGAACTGAAGAACATGGTGCGTATCATCACCAACGAGTGGGGCGGTGCGTACATCCTCATCACTTCTGATCACGGCTTTTTGTACACCGATAGTCCGTTGACTGAGGATGACAAGGTGGACAAGACCACCGAATCGGAACAGGATGTGGAAATCGATCGCCGCTACGCCATCATGAAGCGCGGTGCACAGCCCCAGTATCTGCTGCCTGTAAAGCTCTTGGGTGGTGACACGCTATATGATGCCTTTGCTCCCAGAGAGAATATCCGCATCAAAAAAAAAGGCGGTGGTCTGAACTTTGTGCACGGAGGCATTAGCCTGCAGGAGATGGTAGTGCCAGTTATCGAATATCATTTTCTGCGGAACCAAAGCAGCGAATACAAAAAGAACCGTAGCAAGTACGACACGAAGCCCGTGGAGATTGCTCTGCTCTCCGCAAGTAGGAAGATCTCCAACATGATCTTCTCCCTGAGCTTCTATCAGAAGGAACCGGTTAGCTACAACCGTGAGAAGTCTACCTTTCAGCTGTACTTCACAGATAGCACCGGCAAGCCTGTCAGCGACGCTGCGACTATCATTGCGGACAAGACCTCAGACAACGCGCAGGAGCGCACCTTCCGCTGCAGCTTCAATCTGAAACAGCTGAAATACAGTAATATGGAACAGTATTATCTTGTCACCACGGACGAAAACAGGAAAATTGTCTCCCGCGAGGAATTCCAGATCGACATCGCGTTTGCGGTAGATGAATTCGACTTTTTCAACTAAATCCTCAATGTGCCTGCAAAATATGGCAATTGTTTCCTCGCTCAACTTATAAGAGTTCTCCCCAGTTATTTACCAATCATGGTCACTTTGCACTACAAAATTTAAGCGAAATGGAGTATGAGAGTGGCGAAGCTGGCAGCAGGGGTTTCTGCTGAGCTTAAAAGGAGTATCTTATGGAAGATCAGGAAATTGCCGAAAAAGTTCGTTCTCTCTCACCCGAGGCTCTCGCCCTTTACAAAGTGCGTCACAGTTTGGCTCACGTTTTGGCCGATGCGGTAACTCAGCTCTACCCGGGCACGGCCTGCGGTTTTGGCCCGCCGATAGATAGCGGTTTTTATTATGATTTTGATTTGCCGGTAAAATTAGAGCAGGAAGATCTGGCAGCCATTGAAAAGAAAATGCGCCAGATAATCAGCGGCAATTTTGAATTTACGCGCGAAGATTACACCCCGGCCGAGGCCATTCCGGTTATCGAAAAAATGGGCCAGTCTTACAAATTGGAGCTCGCCAAAGAATTAGAGGAAAAACAGGTAAAATCCATCTCGCTCTATAAGCACAATAATTTTACCGATGTCTGCGAAGGGCCCCATGTAAATAATACCAAAGAGCTGCAAAAAGTGGCTTTTCAGCTGGACAGCATTGCCGGCTCATACTGGCGCGGCAGCGAAAAAAACAAAATGCTTACGCGTATTTATGCTCTCGCCTTTAACACCAAAGAGGAGCTCAAGGAGTTTATCCGCCTGCGCGAAGAGGCTAAAGCCCGCGACCACCGCAAATTGGGCCAGGAGCTCGATATTTTCCACATTGACAGCGATATCGGCGTGGGCCTGCCGCTCTGGCTGCCCAACGGCACGGTGCTCCGCGAGGAGCTGGAAAAGCTGGCCAAAGAGTATGAATTTAAATATGGCTACTCCCGCGTTGCTACTCCGGATATCGCCCGCGAGCAGCTCTATTACCGCTCCGGCCACCTGCCATATTATAAAAAGTCGATGTTTCCGCCCATGACGCTCATCGAGACCGACGACAACGGCGAAGAGACTTCGCGCGAGACTTTCTACCTCCGCCCCATGAACTGCCCGCACCACCACATGATTTTTAAGGCGCGGCCCCATTCTTACCGCGATTTGCCGCTGCGCCTCACCGAGTATGGCCATGATTACCGCTTTGAAAAATCGGGCCAGGTGGCCGGGCTTTTGCGCGTTCGCGGCATGTGCATGAATGATGCCCACATTTATGTGCCCGAAGAGCTCGCTAAAGAAGAGTTTATTCGCGTGATGCAGCTCCACATGGATTATTATAAGCTTTTGGAATTTAGCTCCTGGCGCATGCGCCTCTCGCTGCCCAGCGAGGATAACAGCAAATATCTGCCAAAGCCCGACCTCTGGAAGCGGGCTATCAATGTTTGTGTTGAAGGCATGAAGGATCTCGGGCTCGATTATGAAGCGGTGGAGGGCGAAGCGGCCTTCTACGGCCCCAAAATCGATGTGCAGGTGAAAAATGTCATCGGCCGCGAAGAGACAGCTTCCACCAACCAGGTGGACCCCATGGCCGCTCAGGAAGACCGCTTTGACATGACCTATGTGGGTAAAGACGGCGGCCTCCATCGCCCCTTTGTTTTGCACCGCGCCCCGCTGGGCACGCATGAGCGCTTTATCGCCTTTTTGATTGAGCACTATGCCGGCGCTTTCCCCACCTGGTTGGCTCCGGTTCAGGTGGCCATTTTGCCGGTTACCAGCGAGCAGCTCCCCTATGCCGAAAAAGTGCGTAAAGCCCTCTTTGATAACTTTGTGCGCGTGGAAGTGGATGATTCCAACGATACTTTGGGCAAGAAAATTCGCCGCGCCACCACTAGGAAGATTCCCATTAGCCTCATCATCGGCCAGCAGGAAGCGACAGACGGCAAAGTGACTATCCGCCGCTACACCAAACAGCAGGAAAAGGTGGCTATGCCGCTCGATACCTTTGTTACTGAGCTCATGGCCGAAATCAAAGAGCGCCGCTGGGTGCGCTAATTATTAGGGGGCACTATGGCTGGAGCGATACCGGAATTTAGCGAAAAAGTAGCCGACCAACTGGCGAGCGCCTTGCGCAAAGCTATTGAGATTTTGCAGCTGCCCACCAGCGATTCGCTGGAGGTGATAAAAGAACGCTTGACAGATATCGGGGAAATTGTTGATGAATTAAATGAGCGCTGCGATAAACTCGTAAGCTGAATTTTTAAAGCGGAGCTAAAAGAGCACCACATGACCAGAGAAGATCGCCCTGTTCAAAAAGCCCCTGAACAAACCGCCGCTACGCTCATTGAGCTGGCGCACCTAGGCAGTGAGCTTTGTGCCGCGCTGGCGCCGGAGGCCTTAAAAACAGTTTTACTCAGGCAATTTATGGAACTCTTTGACCCCAAAGAGTTTCTTCTGGCCTGGCGCGAGCCCAAAGCTGTGAGCCGCGAGCCCTGCAAAGTATTTTTTTCCTCTCTCACTGTTAGTACTCTCTGGCCGGTTGGGGCGCCGTTGCCGCCTGCCGACTATGTTCTAAATTTGGCTAAAGAGGCCAAAGAGCCCTTGATTTATGCCCTTAGTGAGCTTAACGCCGGTAACTTGCCGCCGCGCTTAAAGGCTCATGCAGAGGGAGCGCTTATTGTTCTGCCCTTGCGCCTAAGCGGCCGGTTTTGCGGCTTTGCGGAAATTTTACTCCCTGAAGAGCTGCTGACTAATGAAGTGCTTAAAAATGCTTTTTTAGCCGCTTATGCCTGTTTTATGGCCATAGCTATTAAAAACAGCCAGGCTTTTGCCAGCACCAATATGTTGGCCATAAGTGATGATTGCACCACGTTATATAATGCCCGTTTTTTGGAAAAGTGCCTGGAAGACGAAGTAAGCCGCGCTGTACGCTATGATCATCCTTTGGTTTGCCTCTTTTTGGATTTAGATTATTTTAAGCTGGTAAATGATAACCACGGCCATTTAAATGGTAGCTATCTTTTGCAACAAGTAGCTATATTTATTAAAAAATTTATTCGTCGTACTGATATTGCCTTTCGCTATGGCGGCGATGAATTTGTGGTTCTCATGCCGGAGACCACTAAGCATGGTGGCCAAAAAGCTGCCGAGCGCCTTTTAGAGCTCTTAAAGAGTGAGGTCTTTTATACGCTTGATAAAAAGCCGCTTAATATTTCTGCCAGTATTGGGGTAGCCGCTTTTGATGGGCAGATGAGTGGTGATGAGCTGCTCTCACTGGCTGATAAAGCCATGTATTATGTCAAAGAGCACGGCCGTGGGGCAGTTAAAGTGGAGTGAGCTTCTTTTGCTTCACGGCACTATTATACTCTTGGTAAAAAACGCCGCATAGGTTATAATTATCCGGTCTTTCTTTGAGGAGGGCAAGATGCTGCACACAACATTATTTACCCTTTTAACTGTGGTACTTTCAGCGGCGCCTCATGCCAGAGGCGGGGCTGTGGAGACGGAAAAAACGCGCTTTGCCGCCAAAAAAGCCATTGATTTTGCCGGCCAGGTTGTGCCGCCGGGGCAATACATTCTTTCGCTGGTGGGGGAGGAATTGCTCTTTTCTTATGAGCACAATATGATGGTGGTAACCAAATTGCCCATTACCGCCGAGCCCAATAAAACCTATTTTCACCTGCCGCAGGTGAAAGTGGAAGCGGAGGGCGAGAAGATTACCATCACCTATTTTAGCCAAGATAAAAAATACACCATCAGCGGCCTGGAGCTTGAGAAGTATTCGCCGCAACAAAAAGGGCAGGTTGAGCAGGTAAAAAAGGTGGATGAGAAGGTGGCTGCGCCGGCAGCGCATGATGATTATGCCCAGGATTTGCTGGCCGCCATCAAAAAGCTGGAAAAGCAGGTGGAGCACTGCGAGGATGTGGCCATAAGGCGCAATGCCGCGAAATTTGATGAAAAATTAACTCTTTGTGTTTGCCCCATCGCGCAGAAATGGAAATTGCCGCCGCCCAAAACGCTTTACCGCAAAGATCGGCGCTTTAGAAAGAAAACCCACGGTTATTCTTTAATGATTGACCAAATGGGCAAAGTTATCGATTGCGCCGTTTGGGCCAAAAAACCTGATGCTAATCCCTTCCATCAGGAGTATCAGGCCGCTGGTGATGGGCAAAAAAAGGCGCCGGCTACTATAAAAGAAGGGCCACGGCCTAATCAGGAAGCTGGGCCGCAAAAAAATCCCATTCCGCCTAAGCAATAAAAAGAAAGTCTCTTTGGGTGTCTATTATAAGTAATTTTTCCGCTTGGGCCTATAAGGGCAAGCCGCCGGGCTTTTTAGGGGGCCTCTTTTGGTATCTTTTTTTACGGCCTTTTAGCCTTCTTTATGCTTTGGCCCTAAAACTGAGCCCTCTTTTTAGCCGGCGGCCCAGAAAATTGCCGCTGCCGGTTATTTCTATCGGCTCGCTCACTGTGGGCGGGGCCGGCAAGAGCCCCATTACTGCTTTTTTAGCCGAATTTTTTTTGCAAAAAGGGTTTAAACCGGCAATTTTGAGCCGTGGTTACGGCCGGCAGAATAAAGAACTCATAGTGGTGGCGGATGGGCAAAAAGTCCTGGCCTCTTCCTGGCGCGAAAGCGGTGACGAGCCGCTGCTGCTGGCGAAACAACTGGGCGGGAAGGCTATTGTTATTGCTCATAAAAATCGCTATCTTGGTGGCCTTAAGGCCAGAGAACTTGGCGCCGATGTGCTGCTTCTCGATGATGGCGCTCAGCACCGGGCTCTCTCTCGTGATTTGGATATTATTGTTTTGCCGGCCGAGGCGCCGCTGGGTAATGGCTATCTTTTACCGGCCGGGCCGCTTAGAGAGAGCCCCAAAAGGCTCAAAACAGCCAATTTGCTCTGGCTGCACGGAATGGCTACCGGGAATTTGCCGGCGCATAATTTGCCCACTGTGCGGAGCGCTTATAAAAAGCCTAAGATATATTTGGCAAACGGCGAGCTTTTGCCCTTAAATGGCCAAAAAACCTTGGCTTTTTGCGGTCTGGCCCGGCCGGCTGGCTTTTTTGCTTCTTTGAATGAGCTAAATATTGAGCTTATGGAGAGAGTGGCTTTTGCCGATCATCATCCATATAGCCCTAGCGATATGGCCGCTATTTGCCAAAAAGCGCTTAGTAGCGGGGCCAGTTTACTCATCACCAGCGCAAAAGATTGGGTTAAAGTGGCCGGTTTTCCCTGCCCGCCCGATATAACTCTGGCTTATGCTGCGACCGATATTATCATTAGTGACGAAGCGCCGCTTGATAGTGAACTAGATAAAATAATATCTTTGATAAGGACCGAAAAATGACTGATATTCCTCCTTTTTCGCCGCTTTTGGCTAAAATTACTCAGCCCGATCAAGATACGCTTTTAGATCTATTTTTGGAATATGTGAGCGGCCTTGGCTTAGAGCTCTACCAGGCGCAGGAAGAGGCGGTGCTGGAGCTTTTTGACCACCACCATGTTATTTTGAATACGCCCACCGGTTCCGGCAAGTCGCTGGTGGCTATGGCTCTCGCCTTTATGGCTATGGCCGAAAAGCGGCGCTATTTTTATACTTGCCCCATAAAAGCGCTGGTAAACGAAAAGTTTTTTGCTCTTTGTGATGCCTTTGGTGCCCAAAATGTGGGCCTTATGACCGGTGACGGCGCTGTTAACGGCGAAGCGCCGCTCATTTGCTGCACTGCCGAAGTGCTGAGTAATATGGCTATTGCCCAAAGAGCCGCCGATATTGCCTATGTGGTGATGGACGAATTCCACTTTTATGGCGATAAAGAGCGCGGAGCCGCCTGGCATATTCCTCTTATTACCATGGATAAATGCCTCTTTTTGCTGATGTCGGCCACTTTGGGCGATACCGATAATATTGCGGGAGCTCTGGAAAGTTTCAGCGGCCGGAAGGTAGCTAAAGTTACCGGCGGTGAGCGGCCGGTGCCGCTTAATTTCAGCTATGAAGAGCTCACTTACACCGAAGCGGTAATGCGCCTCTTGGAAGAGAATAAAGCCCCGATTTATTTGGTTAATTTTACGCAAAAACACTGCGGCGAAAGGGCGCAGGGCTTAACCAGCTTGCCGCTTATTGATAAAGAGACGCGCAAAAAATTAAATGAGGATCTGGCGGCCGCCCGCTTTGATACGCCCTACGGCAAGGAGCTAAAGCGCTTTTTGCAAGCCGGGGTGGGGGTGCACCATGCCGGCCTTTTGCCCAAATACCGTTTTTTGGTGGAAAAACTGGCCCAGAAGGGCTTTTTGAAGGTGGTTTCCGGCACCGACAGCCTGGGGGTGGGCGTTAATATCCCCATTCGCACCGTGCTCTTTAGCCAGCTCTGTAAATATGACGGCACCAAGAGCGCTCTCCTCACCGCCCGCCAGTTTCACCAGATTGCCGGCCGGGCCGGGCGGCGCGGCTTTGATGACACCGGCTATGTAGTGGCAATAGCTCCGGAACATATTGTGGAAAATAGGCGCATTGAGGCCAAAATAGTAAAAGACCCCCATTTAAAGAATAAACTGGTAAAAAAGACGCCGCCCAAATTTGGCTATGTGCCCTGGGATGAGGAATTTTTTAAAAAAATCATGGCCGCGCCGCCGGAGCCCTTGGCCCCGGTATTAAATATCGACCACGCCATGGTGCTCTCGGCCATCCAAAGCGGCGGCTCTTTGGGCTACGGCCACCTGATTGCCATTATAAGAGGCAGCCATCTTACTAAAGGGCAGCAGCATTTTCAGGTAAAAAGGGCCGCTATCCTGGCCAAATCACTGATAGAAGCCGAAGTGGTGCAAATAACTGCCGACCCGGCTAATCCGCTGGCCAAAGTTTTGGCCGTGCGCCCCGATTTTCAAGAAGATTTTTCTTTAAATCAAACGCTTTCCCTCTTTTTGGTAAAAGCGGCGGAGCTTTTTAACCCGGAGAGCGAACAATATGCCTTGGATATGCTCTCACTGGTGGAAGCCATTTGCGAGAATCCCGAGCAGATTCTTACGCGTCAGCTGGATAAAATAAAAAGTGAACTCATGAATCAGATGAAGGCGGAAGGGGTGCCTTACGAAGAGCGCATTGAGCGCCTTAATGAGGTGGAATACGAAAAGCCCAATGCCGAAGCCCTTTATGCCGCTTTTAATGAGTTTCGTCACCATCATCCTTGGACGGCCGGCAATACGGTACAGCCCAAATCCATCGCCCGTGACCTTTTTGAGCGCTCCATGGATTTTAATTATTATGTGGATTATTACGGCCTTGAGCGCCAAGAAGGGCTATTACTACGCTATCTCTCCGAGGTGGTAAAGACAGCCGAACAGAATATTCCGCAAAAATATATAGATGAGCGCCTGGCTGAGCTCATTGCCTACCTGCGTACTCTGGTGCGCCGCGTCGATTCCACCTTGCTCGATGAGTGGGCAGAGCGCCTTGAACCTGATAAACGGCCACAGCGCCAGGCAGAAAAAGCGCCGCCAAAACCTGTTGATATTGCTAAAAATCGCCAGGAATTCTTTAGACGCCTTAAAGCCGAAGTGCGCATACTTCTCACAGCTATTGCCAAAAATGATTATGAGGGCGTTTTACTGGCCCTAAGGCCGGGGAGTGCGCCATTTAAAAATGAAAATGAATTTAAAGACTTTATGGCGCCTTATTATGCCGAATACAGCGAGATAAATTGCATCCGCAAAGCGCTTCTTAGCGAATTTACCACCATTAGCGAGGCCGGCCCCAGGCTCTGGGCCATCAGCCAGGTGCTCCTTGATAAAGAGGGCGCCACCGAATTTGCTCTTAGCCTAAAGGTGGATTTAAATGGCCCCTATGAGGCCGATTTGCCGGTGATTGAGCTGAAAGAACTTTTGGGCGATATGTGATTGATGTAGCTCTTTTAAAGGCCGATACCAACGCTCGCTGCTAAGAGAGATCTATCCTGTTTTCGCTGGTGGTTCGCCCAAATTTTAGGCTAAGTATGCCCGGAGCGCTATGCGCTTTTCTTGGACCTCTCCACTTAACTTATTGGATTTTTAAGAAAATCACCCCTCTGCCTGCGGCGCCCTCACCCAGACCATCAGAGCCAATTTTTACCACGCGCCGCCTCTCCATTTTTACAAATGGCGAGGGGCCTCATCTATTTGAATTTATATGCTTTCCACAAATGGCTACCGAGCTCGCAGGGCGCGGGGCGGTAGCCCTGCACATAGCCCCCGGGAAAGAGCTGCTTTGGGACCTGGCAGACGGATGGCACAGCACAAAAGAAGCTATGAATCTGCAAACTCACATAAACATCAAGAAATATTATGACACCACGGGTTCCAAGGGTGTCCCTTGGTTGTGCGGAGGAAAGACTCCCGTTTCCCCTTTCACTACAGTAGCTATCTGCAGTGAAAATCAAATCTGAAATCAACGTACAAGGAAGGGAGCGGGAAGGAAAACCAGAGCGCTTCGAAAGTAGCGGGGTTTTCCTGCCCGCAATGAAAAAAGAGATAAATTCCAATATGAACCAGCCACCAAAAAAAACGCGCGAGACACCCAAAATCGAGTTTTTAAATTTTGTTTTATCTTAAAAAACAACAACTTAATTTTTTAAAGGGGAGCAAGTGCCGAAAACAGGAAACTAATTCTTATTGGCGAGGACCGACTTAGGATTGGGGAAGGGGTGCGTTTCCACTTTAAGAGCCCTAAGTTTCCACACCATGGTGAGCGCTTCGGTAAAGATGCCGCCGCTCATTTTTGAGGTGCCTTCAACGCGATCGACAAAGACAAAAGGTAGCTCCGTTACTTGGTATCCCAATTTTACCGCCCGGTAATTCATCTCGATTTGAAAGCCAAAACCCGCTGTTTTTACGCCGCTTTTTAAAATATCTTCCAAAAGATTGCGCCGCCAACATTTGAAGCCGCCGGTAAGATCGCGCACTTTTACTCCCAAAACCAGGCGCGAGTAGAAGGAGCCGCCGCGGCTGATAAATTGCCTCTTTAAGGGCCAGTTTTCCGTGCCGCCGCCCTTTACATAGCGTGAAGCGATAACGAGGTCGGCTTTTTCGCTCTCGGCTATCATCTTGGGAATCATACTCACCGGGTGACTAAAATCGGCATCCATTTGCAAAATGAGTTCATAGCCCTTAGCGATAGCCCAAGCAAAGCCCTCCAGATAAGCCTTGCCTAATCCCTCTTTGCCTTTTCTATGTAGCACATTAATGCGGCTGTCGGCGGCGGCCAGGCGGTCGGCAATTTCGCCGGTACCATCCGGGGAATTGTCATCTATAATGAGCAAATCAAGCGGGGAGCTTTCTAAAATTGCCTTGGAAATCTTTTCCAGATTCTCTTTTTCGTTGTAAGTGGGCAGGCAGACGACAGCTTTATTCATTTTGACTCCTTTCTTCAAGCGGCCTTGGGCCGGGAGAAGTGATATAAGGCTTTAATTGGGCGGCGACAGTATATGAGGCTTTATGCTCGCCCAAAAGGTTTTTTAAATGTAAAAGTTCATTTTTTAAAGTGTTTCTTTTAGTTTCGTCATAGAGCAGGGTGCTAAGTTCATCGGCGAGCGCCTCTGGGGTAAAATCATTTTGAATGAGCTCTTTTACCAAATTGCGACCGGCAATGAGGTTAACCAAAGAAATAGCTTTAACATCAACTAAATGCGAGAGGAAGAAAAAGGAGAGGGCACTTAAGCGATAAAAGACCACCAGCGGGCAGCCCAAAAGAGCAGTTTGCAAAGTGGCGGTGCCGCTACAGACGGCGGCGGCATCGCTGGCCAAAACAGCACTTTGGGCCGCCCCGTCTATAAGGCGCACATCGAGCTCTTTATAGGCGGCCAGCATGGCGCTGATAGGCTCTTTCAGCTCTGGCGCCGCCACTGGGATGACAAAGGTTAAATGGCCGTGACGCTCAGTGAGCAGCCGCGCGGCGGCCAGAAGCCGCTCAAGGTGGCGGGCTATTTCGCTTTTGCGGGAACCGGGCAGGAGCGCCACCACCTTGGCGGCTTCCGGGAGCTTTAGCTCCCGCCTGGCTGCGGCCTGGCCCGGAAGAGCAGTTTGCTCTTCCACCAGCGGATGGCCCACAAATTCCACCGGCACGCCGTAATCTTTATAGAGCTTTTCCTCAAAGGGCAAAATCACCAGCATCTTATCCACCAGGCGGCGGATTTTTTTGATGCGTCCCTTACGCCAAGCCCACACCTGGGGGCTTATATAATAAAAAATGGGAATCCGCCGCCGGCGCAATCTTTGGGCCAGCCGCAGGTTAAAATCGGGTAAATCCAGCAAAATAGCTGCCTGAGGGCGATAGAGATCGGCCGCAGCCAGGAGCCGCCGCGCGGCGCGGAAAATACGGGGCAAAGCCATAAGCACTTCGGTGAGGCCCATTACAGAAATCTCGCTACTTTTCACGATAGGCACAAAGCCTTCCGCTTCCATCAGCGGGCCGCCGATGCCAAAGATGAAGAGATCGGGGTCGGCCTCTTTCAGGCGCTTTACCACAAAAGAGCCGTGCAAATCGGCCGAGGCCTCCCCGGCCACCATCAAAATGGCCTTTTTAGGCAAAGTGGCTGGTATTGCTGCGGCTTCTTGGCTACTCAATTGGGGGCTCCTTTCCTAAAACCCAGAGGCACTCTGGACTAAAGAGGGAGTTAAAGTCAAAAACTATTTTAGGGCAGAAACTATTTTTACCCCTGGCCTGGGCTATAAAATTTTCAAATTTGGCGTAGGCGTCGAAAATTTGCCCCTGGAAGAAGATACCCTGTTCGGTAAAAGCGTATGGAGCGCGCCTTAGCCCCATTTTATCGGCATTGGAGGTCGCAAATTGCGACTTCCAATGGGCAAATTCTTCATTATTCAATTGAAACATAAAGTTTTCAGGAAACCGTTCAATATTGCGC
>JAEEML010000086.1 GCA_016283195.1 Deltaproteobacteria bacterium
GACAAAGGCCACTAATTGGCTCTATAAGCCCTTTTCGCTGGGTGCGCCTATAGCTCAGCTGGATAGAGCGTCTGACTACGAATCAGAAGGCCGTATGTTCGAATCATACTAGGCGCGCCATTTTTGAATATAAAGCTCCCCGGTGGAGCTTTTTTTTTGCCTTTTTTCCGGATTTTCCGCCCAAAGGATTTTTCCATGGCTTATTCGGCTGGCACTGAGTCTTATCGCCTTAATCTTTTAGACGAACTTGAGGCCGAAAGCATTTATATTATTCGCGAAGTGGCCGCCACCTTTGAAAAGCCGGTGATGCTTTACTCCATCGGCAAAGATTCCTCTGTGATGCTGCATCTCGCTAGGCGTGCTTTTTATCCGGCGCCTGTGCCCTTTCCGCTGCTCCATGTGGATACCGGCTTTAAATTCCCGGAAATGTATGAATTTAGGGATAATTTTTGCCGTGAAATTGGGGCGGATCTCAGAGTGTTTCGCCATGAGGAGGCAATAGCCGCCGGCACCGACCCCTGGCAGCTCGGTACTCAGCGCTGCTGCGCTCTTTTAAAGACCAAAGCTCTCCTTTTGGCGCTTAAAGAGGGCGGCTATGATGCCGCTTTTGGTGGAGCGCGCCGCGAGGAGGAGCGCAGCCGGGCCAAAGAGCGCGTTTTTTCTTTTCGCGATATTTACGGCCAGTGGGATCCCAAAAAGCAGCGTCCGGAAATTTGGGACCAATATAACGGGCGCATTTTTCAAGGCGAAAGTATTAGGGTTTTTCCGCTCTCCAACTGGACAGAGCTGGATATCTGGCAATACATCGAACGCGAAAAAATCCCGGTGGTACCGCTATACTTTGCCAAAAAACGCCGGGTTATTCGCCGCGGCGAGCTGCTTATTCCCTATAGCCCGGCCACCCCACTTAAAAAAGGCGAAGCGGCTGAGGAAGTTTTTTGCCGTTTCCGCACTCTGGGCTGCTACCCCTGCACCGGCGCTATTCCTTCTGCAGCGCAAACAGTTAAAGAAATTATCGCGGAGCTCACCGGCACCCAGCTTTCCGAGCGCATTACCCGGGTGATTGACCACGATAGCGACGGTTCTATGGAAAAAAAGAAGCGCGAAGGCTATTTTTAATATCAAAATGCCCCTTTTCACTAGACACATTTTAAATAATTTGGCATTGCTTTAGTGCCCTTTGGGGTTATTTTTACGAGGTAAAAAAATGATAAAAAAAATCCTGCCCACAAGTTGCCTTTTTGCTCTGCTTTTGGGCGCTATGCCTTTAAATGCCGCTCCTACCGACGGAGCGAGCGATAATTTTGATGCCGCCTCCGAAGAGGCGCTGACAACCGAAACCGCCCCCACTGCCGAAAGCGCTGCCACAAGCGCAGAAGTTACTTTGGCTAAAGAAGAAGAGGCCAAGGAGATGGCCACTGGCGATGCCGCTTCCGAAGAAAGCGCCGCCAAAGAGGGCGAAGAAGCTACGCCGCCCAAAAAGCGCTGGCGCCTCTTAGCCGGCCGCAGCGATATTTTTGACCTCGATGGCTATATGCGCGTGAGAGGCAATATTTATCACAATCTCGATCTCGGCAATGAAGCTTCGCGCTTTAGCAAAGGGCCTTCTGGTGAATCCACCTCGGCCTCTTTTGATATGCGTCTGCGCCTGGAACCGGTGATAAATATTACCCAGTTTATCAGAGTGGCCGCTACTTTTGATGTGCTCGATAATGTGGTTTTTGGCTCAAATCCGGCCGGTGATGCCACCATGCTCTCCCACACTCAGGGCGACTCATTTTTAGCCGATGCCATTAAGGTGCGCCGCCTCTGGCTGGAAGCTGATTTCTTTAGCGGCCATTTGCGCGTTATTGCCGGCCGTGTGCCCTCGCACTTTGGCCTCGGCATGTATTACAACGACGGCAACTGCCTCGATTGCGACCTCTCCGACGCCGCCGACCGCATCCAGCTGGTTATTGACCTCGATGTTATTTCCATTGCGCCAACTTTTGACATGATCTCTTCGGGCCTGGCCAATCCTTATAATATAAATAGCGACCAACCGCTTGATTTTGATAATGTCGATGATGCCTTTGAGTTTTCATTGCAACTGGGCCGCCGCCACACGCAACAGGAGATTGCCGAACTGACCGGCGCCGGTAAAATGCTGGTTGATTGGGGGGCGGCGCCTATTTTCCGCCACCAGGCGCGGGCCGTTAAATCCACTTATAATGCCGCTACAGGTAGCCTGAGCGATGCTTATTATCGCACCGATGCCAATACTTATGCTCTTGATGCCTGGGTAGGCTTTTATTCCGAGCAGCTTTCGCTGGAACTCGAAGGGCTCTTCCTCTATGCCAGCTATAAAGTGGAAAATGATGAAGTGGACACTAAGCGCACCGCTCTCCAGTGGGGCTTTGCTTTTGAAGGGCGCTACCGCCCCAAACAACTGGCCAGAAAGTTGGAAGTTAGCCTCATTGCCGGTGTAGCCAGCGGCGATGATTCCAAAGGCTTTGGCTTTAACGACCCGGATAGCCAGGCCGGCGCCGGTGACACAAGTGTGAATAATTTTCAATTTCATCCGTCATATCATGTGGATATGATTCTCTTCCGCCAACTTGTCGGCACAGTTACCGATGCCTTTTATATTAAGCCTTCGGTTAGTTATCTCTTTACCGACCATTTTGGCGGCATGGCCGGCGTGCTCTATGGCCAAGCTCTTTATGCCAATTCTACGCCCAGCCGCGAAAAGAGCCCCTTAGGCGTAGAAATAAATGTGGAACTCTTCTTCCGCAGCGATGGCGTGGTGGGTGTTGAAGGCTTTGATTATCCCTGGGGGCGCAATGTTAAGCGCATCAGCGGCGAAACCAAATCCCAGCCGGCCAAAGGCGGAGTTATCGGCTCACTTTCTTATGGCCTGCTCTTCCCCTTAAAAGGTTGGCGTAACCCCAACCTCTCGGTTTTAGACGAAGATGAACGCGACCCGGAAACCATGGTACATGCCTTTTTAGCCCGCGTCGGCGTGGTCTTTTAAGCGAGGTTTTTATGCAATATTTATATAATACCACTGGCACCTGCGCCCGGCAGATAGCTTTTGAGCTTGATGGCGACAAAGTAACCAATGTGCGCTTTAACGGCGGTTGCAACGGCAATTTAAAAGCCATTTCCAAATTGGTTGACGGCTGGACGGTGGAGGAAATCTGCGCCAAACTTGAGGGCAATACTTGCGGTTATAAGCCCACTTCTTGTGCCGATCAGCTTTGTAAAGCGCTCCGCGAGGCGCAAAAAAAATGAAAACCATCGCTCTTATAGGTTGCGGGCGCATCAGTAAGCGCCATATTGAGGCTATTAAAGACAACCCCAGTTTAAAAATAGCTATAGTTTGCGATATCTTAGAAGAGCGAGCTAAAGAAACGGCTGCCCTTTTAGGCTGCCCATATACCACCGATTTTCATACTATAAAAGATGTAGATGTAGCCTCTATTTTAACGCCATCAGGCCTCCATCCACGCCATGCCGCCGAAGTAGCCGAAAGCACCAATGTGCCTAATATTATTGTAGAAAAGCCCATCAGCCTGACGCTGCGCGAGGCTTATGAGCTCTTTGATAGAGCCGATAAAGCCGGAAAGCGCATCCTGCCTGTATATCAAAATCGCTATAATCCGCTGGTAGCGGCCATTAAAGAGCTGATAACAAGCGGCAAACTGGGCACTATTTATCAATTTATCTGCAATGTGCTTTGGAATCGCAATGATGCCTATTACGCTATAGATTGGCACGGCACCCAGGAGCTCGATGGCGGCGTTCTCTATACTCAGGCCAGCCATTATGTCGATATGCTACACTTCTTTTTCGGTGAGGTGCAAGATTACAAAGGCTTTGGTGGATCTTTAAGAAATTTAGAAACTTACGATACAGTTTCCGCTGTTTGCCGCTTTAAAAACGGGGTCATCGGCACTTTGAATGCCACTGTCAATGCCTTTCCCACTAATTACCGCACCGAGATCACCATTTTGGCCGAAAAAGGGGTCATTCGCCTCTCCGGCACCAATTTAAACGAAATTGAGCACTGGACGGTGGAAGGAGTGGAAAAACCTAATTTGGATTTCTCCATCGACCACCAATACGGCAAGGGGCACAATACGCTCTATAAATATGTGGCCGAGGAGCGTTTTGAAATGTTCCCCAGCCGCGATGATGTGCTCTCCGGCATTCGCCTTATGGAGCGCCTTAGCTACTAAACTTCAGGAGCTAAAATGGACTATTTTAAACATGAGAGCGCTTATGTCGATGAAGGCGCTATAGTTGGCTCCGGTACTAAGATTTGGCATTTTTGCCATGTGCAAAGCGGCGCAAGCATAGGCAATAATTGCATTTTAGGCCAGAATGTCAATATTGCCGGCGGCGTAACTATTGGCAATAATGTAAAAATCCAGAATAATGTGGCTGTCTATACCGGGACAGTGGTGGAAGATGATGTCTTTTTGGGCCCTTCCTGCGTTTTGACCAATGTCACCAACCCGCGCGCGCAAATAAACCGCCATGCTCTCTATGAAAAAACGGTGATAAAACGGGGCGCCACTATTGGCGCCAATGCCACTATCGTTTGCGGAGTGACCATCGGGCGCTATGCCTTTGTCGCCGCCGGCAGCGTGGTCACCAAAGATATTCCCGATTATGCCATGGTCATGGGCAACCCAGCGCGCATAAAGGGCTATATGAGCCGCCACGGCCACCTGCTCAAAAATGCCGATAAAGAGGGCATTATGATCTGCCCGGAATCGGGCCTCAGATACAAAGAGGTTGAAAAAGGGCTTATCCGCTGCCTCGATTTGGACGAAGAGGCGCCCCTGCCGGAAAATATGCGCCTCGGGCAAAAAAGCTACGATTCTTATAAATAATTGATAAATATCAGCAGGTTTCTTTTTTAACCAGGCGCGCATAAAAGAATTTATCAAAATCCTTGAACATAAGCGGCGAATAAACTCCATGCGGGTAAATAGCCGGCAGCAATCTCAGCTTCTCCAAAGGAATTTCCGGCGGCAAATATGGCGGATCGGCAAGCTTTAGCTCCGGGTGCCTTTGCAAAAGATTATCCACTTGCATAAAAGATTCGGCCTTACTAAGAGTGCACAAAGTATAGAGCAAAACTCCCCCGGGAGCCAGATGCTTTAGGGCATTTTCCAAGATACTCTCTTGTATTGCGGCCAGTTCCAGGCACTTTTCCGGCGCTGAGCGCACTCTGAGCTCCGGGTGGCGGCGCAGCGTCCCCAGCCCGGAACAGGGGGCATCACATAATATGGCTTTAAAAAGCGGGCCGCTCACGGCTCCGGCCAGCGCGGCGTCAAGAGCCTCCCCGTTTGTAGCATCGGCGGCAATAAGAGTGGGCATTTTGAGCTTTAGCCGCGCCAGTTGGCGGCGGATTAAATCCAGTTTGCCGGGGTAGATATCAATAGCAGTAAGCGGCGAATCCGGGTAACACTCGGCTAAATGGCCTGTCTTGCCGCCGGGAGCGGCACAGAGTTCCAAAATATTTGCCCCCTGTTCCGGGGCCAGTAAGTAAGCGGCTAGCTGCGCCGCCCCATCCTGGATGGCAAAGTGCCCCTCATTAAAGCCGGGCCACCCGGCGGCCTCCTGACGGCTCTTTTCTACTATGATGGCCGCCGGGAGCTCGGCAATGGGGCGCACGGTGAAGCCGGCTACCGTGAGCTCCTCCATGAGCGCGGCGCGGCCGATAAGAGGCGCATTTGCCCGAATAACCGGCCGCGCCGCCAGCAATTGCTCGCCCATAAAATTAAAAAGCTCCTCCGGGCTTAGATATTCTGCGAGCTCCTCAGCATGCCAGGGCGGATAAGAGAGATGTATAGCGACTCCAGCGATATTTTGGGCGCCACCGGCCAAAAAAGCCAGAATTTCCTCATTGCTAACCCGGCTATTTTCTTCATTTTTTGTCTTTAGTGGCGTTTTAGCTATCTCCCCGCGCAAAAGGCCTCTTAAAACGGCATTGACAATACCTTTATAGCGCTGGCCCAGAGGCGCCACTATTTCCACTGTTTCATTAATAGCCGCATATTCGGCCTGGCCCTCCATAAATAAGAGCTGATAAATTCCCAGGCGCAAAGCGGCACGTACCAGTGGCGGCAAGTGACTTTTCCCGCGGTGAAGAGCTTTGTCTATAATCCAATCAAGGCGAATTTGATAGCGCAAAGTGCCATAAGTAAGCTCGGTAACCATAGCCTTGTCACGGCTCTCAAAGGCCGCGCTGTCCAGCATACTTTTAAGTGTGCGCTCCGAAAAAGCGCTGTCACGCTCTACACGCTGCAAGATTTGCGCCGCCAGTTCTCGCGGTTTAAGCTCTTTTTTCTTCTTATTTTTAAGCTGTTTTTTTTCCATTTACCACTCCCGGCCGCCAGATTCTAATCAAATATTTTTTCTCTGCAAGCACCAAGAGCTGTGAAATATTTCACAGAAACTTTTATATTTTTTTCATCTCTTGCGCAAAATGATCTAATGGCGCTTGACCCCTAGCCCGGCCTGTGGTAGGGGAAAGCGCGAGAAGGGGCTCTTTATGAGTAAAAAGAATACGTTTCCAATTTGCATTATCGACCGCTTAAGCGTTTACCATCGCATATTGGATCGCGTTATGGAAGAGGGCGTAACTCACGCCTATTCTCATGAGCTGGCTGCTCTAGCCGAAGTTTCTTCGGCCCAGTTTCGCCGCGATATTGCCGCTTTCGGTAACTTTGGCAACATTTCCAAAGGCTACGATGTTGCCGAACTGCATAGAGCCATAACCAGGCTCTTCGGCACCGAAGAACGGCAGCAAGTGGTTTTGCTGGGCCTGGGCAATTTGGGCAAAACTCTCCTCTCCTATCGCGGCTTTACCATCCGCGGCTTTGATATTGTAGTAGTCTTTGATGTGGATCCCGATAAAGTGGATAGAGTAATCGGCGGCCGCCCCTGTTACCACCTTGATAAGCTGGAAGAAATTCTGCCAAAATTCGCCGCTAAGATGGCCATATTAGCCACCGCACCGGAGAGCACCGATGAGAAACTTATCAGCCGACTTAACAATTTGGGCATTAAGGCAGTGCTTAATTTTGTGCCCAAACATTTAATTCCGCCCGAAGGTATGTTTATCGAGCAGGTAGATATTAGTGCTAAACTGGAAAAATTATCGTTTTTATTAACAAATGGGTAATAAAGCCCATATAAGGAGATACAAAATGGGTCTTATCAAGCAGGTTGAGGAACTACTTGCGGACTACACAGATTGCGGGAAAGACAAGCTCATTCCCATGTTGCAAACTGTGCAGGAGCATCTGGGTTATGTTCCCACTGAGGCCATGGAAATTATTGCTAAAAAGCTCGATGCCAAGAGCAGCGAAGTCTATGCTGTGGCCACTTTTTATAACCAATTTCGTCTGGCGCCCATCGGCAAGCACGTCATTGAAGTTTGCCGTGGTACCGCCTGCCATGTGCAAGGCAGCGCCAAACTCGAAAGCTATTTAAAAGAAAAATTACAGGTGGATGCCTATGGCAATTCACCGGATGGCCAGTTCACCCTGATTACCGTGGCCTGTATGGGCGCTTGCTCCATCGCTCCGGTAATTAAAATTGATGGTGAGTTTTACGGCCACCTGAATACAGAAAAACTGGAAACCCTGTTGGCTAAATTTAGGGAGGTAAAAGCATGACCACCAATTTACTGGCCCCCTGTTGTGAAAAATGCACTCATTCTCCGGAAAAGCCCTGCCGCTTTCTCATTGAATGCGCCTTAAGCGGCCCCAAATGTCATGATGATGAAAAATGCCATGCTTTAAGAGCTGCCCGTTTAAGCGAGCTCAAAAAAGCCGATAAAGTTACCCTCTTCCACGTGGGCACCGGCACCTGCGGTCTCGCCAACGGCGCCGCCGCCATCATCAAAAAGATCGAAGAATTTTGCGGCGAAAATAAGATCGAACACAAGATTATCGGTGTGGGCTGCGCCGGTTACTGCCAGCGCGAAGTTATGGTGGATATCACCATGCCCGGCGAGCCGCGCCTGGCCTATTGCGACTTAAGTCCCGATAATATTTTAGATTTTCTCAAAACATTCTTTATTGATAAAAACTGGAACAACCGCTGGTTTTTAGGCCGCCAGGATAAAGAAGCCACCGGCGAGTGGGCCAAAGTACCCCATGTGAGCGAAGACCGTTTCTTCAAATTGCAAAAGAAAGTGGTCTTGGAAAACTGCGGTATTGTTGACCCCTTGAGCCTCGATTCGGCCATTGCCAGCGGCACTTTCTCCGCTATCAGCAAGGTGCTCTCCGGCTATACTCCGGAAAAAGTGTGTGAAGAGGTACTAAAAGCCAATTTGCGCGGCCGTGGCGGCGCCGGCTTCCCCACCGGCAAAAAGTGGCAAATCGCTCAGCAACAAAAAAATGCCACCAAATACCTAATTTGCAATGCTGATGAAGGCGATCCCGGCGCTTTTATGGATAGAGCCGTCATTGAAGGCGACCCCTTCCGCCTCATCGAAGGCATGATGATTGCCGCCTATACCATCGGCGCCAGCCATGGCTATGTTTATTGCCGCGCCGAGTATCCGCTGGCCATCGAGCGCCTCACCAAAGCCATTGAAACCTGCCGCAAGGTTGGTCTTTTAGGCCACAACATTTTAGACAGCCTCTTCTCTTTTGATATCACCATCAAGAAGGGGGCAGGCGCCTTTGTCTGCGGTGAAGAAACAGCTATTCTGGCCAGTATCGAAGGCGGCCGCGGTATGCCGCGTCCCCGCCCGCCCTTCCCGGCCGTCAAAGGGCTCTTTGGCTACCCCACTGTCTTAAACAATGTGGAAACTCTGGCTAATATTCCTCCGCTAATGTTACACGGCGCCGACTGGTTCAAGAGCATGGGCACCGAAAAGAGCGGCGGCACCAAAGTCTTTGCCCTCTCCGGCGAAGTTTCCACCACCGGCCTTGTGGAAGTGCCCATCGGCACCTCGCTGCGCACCGTTATTGAAGAAATCGGCGGCGGCGCCAAACCTGGCCACACCATCAAAGCCGTGCAAATCGGCGGCCCCTCCGGCGGCTGTATCCCGCGTGAGCACCTCGATGTGCCCATTGATTATGAGACATTGCGCCAAAAGGGCGCCATGATGGGTTCCGGCGGCCTCGTGGTTATGGATGAGCGCACTTGCATGGTGGATCTAGCTAAATTCTTTATGAATTTTATCCGCAGCGAATCTTGCGGCAAATGCGTCCCCTGCCGTGAAGGCACCACCCGCATGTATGAAATTTTAAAAGCGCTCACCGAAAAGCCGCAAACAGAAGAAGAGCGCCAGTTCCGCATAGACGGCATGGCCCACTTAAAAGAACTGGCTGAGACGGTGATGGATGCTTCACTCTGTGGTTTGGGGCAAACGGCTTCCAACCCCATTCTCTCAACTTTGCGCTATTTTGCAAATGAATATGAGGCTCATCTTAATGAGATGGCCTGCCCGGCTGATGTCTGCCAGGGGCTTAGAAGTTATGAAATAATCCCCGAAAAGTGTATCGGCTGTGCCCTCTGCGCTAAAAAGTGCCCGGTGGGAGCCATTTCCGGCAAGCTGAAAGAGCCGCATGTTATCGACGCCGCCCGTTGTACCGGCTGCGGTTCTTGTATAGCTGCTTGCAAGAAAAATGCCATTATTGTTAAAAAATACTCTCATAAAGGGGAGGAATGAAGATGTTTATTAAAATAAACGGTCGCCCTGTTGAATGTGAACCCGGCGAGATAGTTTTGGAAGTTGCTAAAAGAGCCGGTATTAAAATTCCGCACCTCTGCGCTTTGCCCTGTGCCGTGCGCCCCATTGCCAGCTGCCGCCTCTGTATGGTGGAAATAGAAGGCAATCCGCGCCTCGCCACCAGCTGCACTTTAACAGCTTATGAAGGGCTCTCGATTTTTACTCATACTCCGCGCCTTATGCGCCACCGCCGCACCATTATCGAGCTGCTTTTGGCCGGCCACCCCAAAGACTGCTTTACCTGCAGCCGGGCCGAAAATTGCGAGCTTTTGAAACTGGCTCATGAAGTGGGAGCGCGGAAAGACCGGTACACCGGCGCCAAACGCGATTTCCCCATGGATATTTCTTCGCCCTCACTGGTGCGCGACCCCAACAAGTGCATCCTCTGCGGGCGCTGCGTGGAAGTTTGCCACAATGTGCAACATGTGGGCGCTATCCACTTTGCCGGGCGCGGCTTTGGCACCAGCGTCACCCCCAGTTACCATGAGGGTTTAAACACTTCGGAATGTGTCTTTTGCGGCCAGTGTATAAAAGTATGCCCGACCGGCGCTTTAAGCGATCAAAGCCATATAGATAGAGTTATTGATGCTCTCGCCGATCCCAATAAGCTGGTTGTTGCCCAAATGGCTCCTTCTATCCCGGCCACTATTATGGACGACGGCCAGTTTAATACCATTGAAGAGGCGGTTGAAGCTCTCTCCGGCTCACTCAAAGCAATTGGCTTTGATGCTGTCTATGATACCACCTGGTCGGCCGACCTCACCATTATGGAAGAGGCTAACGAATTGGTGGAGCGGGTGAAAAACGGCGGCGTTTTGCCCATGTTTACCAGCTGCTCACCGGCTTGGATTCGCTTTGTGGAACTGCATCGCCCGGAATTTATCCCCAATCTCTCCACTTGCAAATCACCGCAGGCTATGGCCGGCGCCGTTATCAAAGATATTCTGCCCAAGCAGATGGATCTTAACGGCAAAGAGATTTTCTCGGTCTCCATCATGCCCTGTACCGCCAAGAAATACGAAGCGGAAACCGTGGGCGGCGATATCGATGCCGTACTCACCACCAGAGAGCTCAAAAAGCTGCTCGCCCGCTTTAGTATGCCGCTCTGTAAAGAAAACAGAAAACCCATAGATTCGCCCTTTGCCTTTGGTTCCGGCGCCGGCCGCATCTTTGGGGCTACCGGCGGCGTTATGGAAGCGGCTCTCCGTACCGCTTATAAAGTGCTTAACGGCGAAGAACTCAGCGAAGCGCCCACCCAAGTGCGTGATTTTACTGTCAAAGGTGCGCGGCGCTTTAGCGTTAACCTGGCCGGCAAGCCCTTTAATTTTGCCGTGGTTAGCGGCCTGGGCGAAGCTGATAAATTGCTTGATTATGTGGAAAAGAATCCCGATGAATTGCAATTTATCGAAGTGATGAGCTGCCCCGGCGGCTGTGTGGCCGGCGGCGGTCAGCCGCATGAGGTTGATGGATCCACGTTGGCTGCCCGCATCGGCCGCCTTGCCAAGTCCGATAAAGACAACGCCGTGCGTGTTTCCCATGAAAACCCGGAAGTTAAGGCTATTTATGAGAAATATCTCGAAAAGCCTTTAAGCCACGAATCGCACCGCCTCCTGCACCGCGAATATAAAAACCGGCGGCAAGAGCTCCTGGCACGTGTCGGCCTTACCGAAAAATAAAAAACTATGCGCCACTTAGCTATATTATCACTACTAATACCGGCCACGCTTTTTGTTGCCAGCTGTGCTTCCAGCAGAGAGGCCGTGCAGGTAAATAATGCGCCCAAGGTGCAATACGCCTCATCTTCGCGGGATATCAGGCATGATAACCATCAAGCCGCTCAACCTTCCAAGAAGTCCGGCGTCAGCAATAGCGCCCACAAGGCCAATTGCGATAAACTTGGGGTAACACCGGCCTCATCCGATAATAAGCGCCTTTACAGCGAAAGCGTCTCCTGGCTCGGCGCCAGATATCAATATGGCGGCAATAGCAAGAGCGGTATCGATTGCTCAGGCTTTGTGTATGCTGTCTATAAAGCTGTGTACGGCCGGGAGCTTACGCGGCAATCGGCGCTCATGCTGAATAACGACTGCACGCGCATAAAAAAAAGCCAGCTCAAAGAGGGCGATCTCGTCTTTTTCCGCACCGACGGCAAACAGTCTTCTACGCCTAACCATGTTGGCATCTATCTGAAAGAAAACAAGTTTATTCATGCCAGCACTTCCAAGGGCGTAGTAGTGAGCGACCTCACCTCTTCTTACTATGTCAGCAAATGGATAGCCGGCGGCCGAGTTAAATAATCAGAACTTTCCTCAAAGCCGCTTATTGAATTTGATATATTTTTATCCCCACCATTGACAAGAACTGAAACATTAAATACCATTAAGAAATGGCCATTATTACTTGTTTTTATGGCCTAAGGGAGTCAAAAATGAAAAAGATTACTAAAATATTTAGCTCGATTTTGTTAGCTTTACCGGTAATAGCCAGCGGTTGCGGTAACGAAAAAAACCTGTATGGCCCGGCGCCGTCGGTATCTTGCGAAAAAGATGCCGATTGCAAATCCATCGGCAACGGTGATTATTTTTGTAATAACAACAAAATATGCGAGCAAAGCCAAAATCAAAATACTACTTTATATGGGCCACCTGCTGATTGTGCCGGCCAAGATAAAAATTACTGCAATGAAGTTTTTGCCAAAGGTTGGAACAAAGAGGGCAACTGGTATTGCAACAAAGATGGCGAATGTGCACAAGGCGATGCCAGCAGTGATGCCGGTAGCGATAACTGATTAACTTCCCAATAGCTAAAAGCCATTAACTTCTTGTTTTATCTCCTGTCATTAAGCGCCGCAGTATGAGCCCATTAATTCCCGGAATATAAAATAAGAGAATAGCCTTGCCAGCTGGCCAAGCTGTAGCTAAAATAGAACTGGTCTATCTGGGAGGCATAAAATGTCGCTGATTATCTACCGTCATCATCCGGAGAGCCACTATCCCCTGATTTTAGCGGCCAATCACGATGAAGTGAATAACCGCATCACGCTGGGCGTTAAGGTTTTGAGCCAGAATCCCCTGGTAATTGGCGACCAAGATGCCAAACATGGCGGCACTTGGCTGGCTCTTTCCGCAAGCGGGCTCACTGTGGGCTGCATTAATATAGATCCCCTCCTGCCCCATGATACCACTCGCCAAAGTCGCGGCGCTTTGGTGCTCAATCTGGCCAAAATGGGTACAGCCATAAAGGCTGCGGAATATTTAAGTAATTTGCGCCTTGGTGCCTTTAATGCCGCTTATTTATTGATAGCTGACCGCCAGAATCTCTTTATCGGCAAGATAACCGATAGCGCCATTACCGTTAATGAGCCCAAATCCACTTACTGGCATGTTCTGGGGAGCCTGGGCCCAGATTGCAAAGAAGATCCCAAAACGGCCCTGGTGCGTTATCTTTTGCACAAGACCGGCCTTAGCGACCATTCAGAACAAATTGGGCAATTTAAGCCCATTCTGCGCGACCACACTGAGCCGCTGCGCGGCCTGCGGCCAGACAAAAGCCGCCCTCTGGTTACCACCTCTATTTGCTATCATAGCGACAAATACGCCACCCGCTCGGCCACTATTTTGCGCCTTGGCAGCGACGGCCAAATGGAATACCAGGGTTCAAATGGGCCGCTCTGCTGCAATAGTATGATTAATTACAGCAAATTATTTAGTAAAAATTCCGCTTAGAAGGCGAGGTTATTTAGTGCCCCTTTGGCCGCTTTTATTAATTATCAACATACTTTGGGCTGCTCCGCCGGCAGCTTCGGCGGCAGAAACAATAGAAACAGCAGAAACGGTAAGTGTTTCCCTCTTTTCCAAATATCACCCCAAAACGCTCCTTTTAGAACCGCTAGAGCCATATACTTTGCAAGGTGCCCCCGGCGCCGGCCCGCTCAAAGTAAACCTTATCGGTAAAGAAATAGAGGTGAACGGGCGCACCTGGAGCCGCGTGGAATTAAGCGCTAAAGAGCCCTGGCTCCCGGTGCGCATCAATAAAAAGCATGATTTGCTCCTGCCGGGGAAGCTCACTTTTCACCATTACGAGGGCGAGATAGCCATTACGGGATACATAGATATTGAAGAGTATGTAGCCGCGGTTGTCCAGTATGAGCTCGGCCAGGGGCCACCGGCAGCCTTGGCGGCGCAGGCTATCCTGGTGCGCACTTTTATCGCCGCCAACCGGCTGCGCCATGCCGCCCGGGGGGCCGACTTATGCGACCTCACCCATTGTCAGGTTTACCGCGCCGGCCCGCCGGCGGCCTGGGCTCTCGCCGCCGCAGAGAGCACCAAAGGGCAAATTCTTATAAATAATAAAGGCCAGCCGGCCGAAGTCTTTTACAGCTCCACCTGCGGCGGCGAGACGGTGGCCCCGGGGGCTATCTGGCCCGGTAGCGACAAAAATCTGGTGGGTATAGAGGATTACCTGCCGGGCGATAAAGAGCCGCTTTGCCACAAGAGTCCGCACTTTTCCTGGGAATCGAAGATCACCAAAACAGAGCTTTTGCCCATTTTGCAAAAATTTGCGGGGCGGCCACTTAGCACCGATTTTCAGCTATCTGTTAACGAAAAAGCCGGCAATTTGGTTACCGCTCTCAAAGTTACCGCCGGCGATTACGCATTTTTTATTAATGAACAGCTCTTTCGCCAGGCGGTGGGCAAAAAATTGGGCTGGCAAAAGCTCAAAAGCTCCACCTATGCCATTACTGATTATGAAGGTACGCTCATTTTTAATGGCCACGGCCTAGGGCACCAAGTGGGGCTCTGCCAATACGGAGCCCAGGAAATGGCCCGCCGGGGCTATTCGGCCGCTAAAATTTTAAAGCATTACTTTCCGCGGCTTTTAATCCGCAAAAAATAGTAGTTCTAAGATTTTTTTAATCTTTTTAGTTGACTCAAAAAAGAAAAATAGACTAACAAGGTACAGCTTACGGCATTTTTGGCCGCAGAAAGGAAAAACAATGAAAAGATTTGCTAAAAATGTGCTCTTTATGAGCCTGGCTCTGGCCCTCTCGCTGACAGCTTGCAAGAATTCCGAAGAAGAAAAAAAACCGGAAAATCAAAACCAGCAAAGCCAAAAGGACAAAGACAAAGATAAAGACAAAAATACAAACGACAGCCAGAGCGATGCTAAGAGCGATGACCCTGGCACAGACGACAGCCAAAAAGAGCCGCAAATCGGCGATCAATGCGCGCCGCACTTCTTTTCCGAAAGGTGCAGCGGCAAAGATTTGCTATTTTGTGATGAAGTAAAGGCCGGTAACGGCTATATCTATGTTGTCACCAAAGAGGAATGTGCTGACTCCTGCGCAGCTGTGACCGCTTTTGGGGCAACAGTCTATCAGTGTGTTAACAACAATAATTTATTTGATTCGTGCCTGGAGGCCATAAAAGCGCAGATTGGTGATGAAGATGGCGTTACCGATGACGCCTGCTATTTGATAACACCTGATGAAAATGGCGACATAGGTATGGAAGATGCTTATTTGCCCAATAATGACCCTGTTTACTCACTTGAATGGATGTATTGCACAAAGGTTGGCAACAAATATTACCTGCTGGAAGTAGGTGATATTTGCCGTACCTGCGCTATTAATAGCGATTATTCTTATACTTGTACGCAAGATGCTGCTATTACCGGCGCTGGTGCCAAGGAAGGCGACACATGCGGGGCAGGTAATTTTGTTCCCCGCCGCCTGGATAACAAGAGCGCCTTGGTTTGTGATGAGGATGATAATGGAAATATGACGGTTAAAAAAGTTAACTGCGCCGGCAACTTGGAACTCGCTTTCAAATTAGACCCTATGGAAACTATATTGCAATACTATAAAGGACGCGAGCCATTTTGCATCAATACCAAAGAGCCTGCTTGCAAAGCCGATGTCTTTACCTGCGTAGCTAATGAAGATGGCAGCACCGATTCCTACCTCTTAAAAGGCTGTGCCGATACCGATAAAGGCCGCCACTTTGTTACCAAAGAAAATGCTCTTTTTAACTGGACCGAACCGTTCACCAAAGCCATGGTTTGCGGCGCTAAAGGCTGCAACCAGGCCACCGGTATGTGCAATAAGTAATCTGCCCCTCTTTCTCCTGTATTACCATTTTTGATATATTTTCCGCGCTTAAACCAATATTACTCTTGAGATTTTATAGGCAAAGTAATTCTGCTTTCCGCCTTTTCTGAGCCGCTAAAACTTGCTATACTGCGCCGCCGGAGGGGGCTATGGGCATCTATCTGAATCCAAGTAATGAAAATTTTAGGAGAACACTGAGAGCACCGATTTATGTGGATAAAACCATGATGATCGCCGAGATTGAGCACCTCGCTTCTATGGATACCACTTATCTCTGCGTCTCCCGCCCGCGCCGCTTTGGCAAAACCATTGCCGGCAATATGCTGGCGGCTTATTATTCCAAAGGGGTCGATTCAAGAGAGCTCTTTAGCCAATTTAAGATTTCAAGGACGCCGTATTTCGAGAAGAATCTCAATAAATTCAATGTTATTCATATTGATGTCAATAGCGAATTTCGCGCTACGCTGTAATTACCAAAGCTCATTTTAAAGCTCCATCAGAATATTCGCACAGAATTTGCCGAGCAATTTTCTACTATTACTTTTAGTGATGATGACTCCATTGCCCAGTGCCTCCAAA
>JAEEML010000015.1 GCA_016283195.1 Deltaproteobacteria bacterium
AGGTAATGTTGTGGCCGTGGGCCCCGGCAAACGGAGCGACGACGGCAAAGTTATCGCCATGTGCGTAAAAGAGGGCGATAATGTGCTCTTTGGCAAATATGCCGGCACAGAAATCAAAATCGACGGCGCCGATTACCTCATCATGCGCGAAGACGACATCTTGGGTATTATCGAATAATTATAGCAGGTTAATCTTTTAATAAATAAAGAGGAGAATTTTTACTATGGCAGCAAAAGATATCATTTTTGATCAAAAAGCTCGTGAGCGCATTCTGGTTGGTGTCAATACTCTCGCCAATACCGTAAAGGTCACCTTGGGCCCGCGCGGACGCAATGTTATTTTGGATAAAGGCTTTGGCGCTCCCGTCATCACCAAAGATGGCGTCTCCGTGGCCAAAGAGATTGAACTTGAGAATAAATTTGAGAACATGGGCGCCCAGATGGTTAAAGAGGTGGCCTCAAAAACTTCCGATGTAGCCGGTGATGGTACCACTACAGCCACCGTGCTCGCCCAGGCCATTTACCGCGAAGGCGCCAAAATGGTCGCCGCCGGCCACAATCCCATGGATATTAAGCGCGGTATCGATGCCGCTGTAGCCGAAGTGGTAAAGCACCTCTCAGCCGTTTCCAAAGCCACCCAGGACAAAAAAGAGATTGCCCAGGTTGGCACCATCTCCGCCAACGGCGATGAGACCATCGGCGACTTTTTGGCCGAAGCTATGGAAAAAGTGGGCAAAGAGGGCGTCATCACCGTCGAAGAGGCCAAATCTTTGGAAACCACTCTCGATGTGGTGGAAGGTATGCAATTCGATAGAGGCTACATCAGCCCCTACTTTGTCACCGATGCCGAGCGCATGGAAGCCGTTCTGGAAGATCCTTACATTTTGATTTATGACAAAAAAATCAGCAATATGAAGGATTTAATCCCGCTGCTCGAATCTGTGGCCAGAAGCGGCCGCCCGCTGCTCATGATTTGTGAAGACATCGAGGGCGAAGCTCTCGCCACCTTGGTGGTCAATAAGCTGCGCGGCACCTTAAATGTGGCTGCCGTTAAAGCTCCGGGCTTTGGCGATCGCCGTAAAGCCATGTTGCAGGATATCGCCGTGCTTACCGGCGGCGAGCTCATCTCTGAAGAGCTGGGCATGAAGCTGGAAAACGCCGACATCACCCACATGGGCACCGCCAAACGGGTCACCATCAATAAAGACAACACCACCATTATCGACGGCGCCGGCAAGCAAGAGGCTATCAAAGCCCGCGTGGCCCAGATTCGTCAGCAAATCGCCGACACCACCTCCGATTACGACCGCGAAAAATTGCAAGAGCGCTTGGCCAAACTCATTGGCGGCGTAGCTGTGGTCAAAGTTGGTGCCGCTACCGAAACCGAGATGAAAGAGAAGAAAGACCGCGTGGAAGATGCTCTTAACGCTACCCGCGCAGCCGTTGAAGAAGGTATCGTCCCCGGCGGCGGCGTGGCTCTCCTCCGCTCGGCTAAAGTTCTTGATGACCTCAAAGTGGCTCCGGAACTCGAGGTAGGCGTTAAAATCGTGCGCCGCGCTCTCGAGGAACCTATCCGCCAAATCTCGGCCAATGCCGGCGTCGATGGCTCCATCGTCATTGATAAAGTTCTTAATGGCGAAGGCTCCTTCGGTTACAACGCCCGCACCGACAAATACGAAGACCTGGTGGCCTCCGGCGTTATCGACCCCACCAAAGTGGTGCGCACCGCTTTGCAAAACGCCGCTTCCGTCTCCGCTCTGCTCCTGACCACCGAAGCGCTCGTCGCCGAGCATCCGCATGAGGATAAAGGCGCCGATGCGGCCATGGCCGGCGGTATGGGCGGCATGGGTGGCATGGGCGGTATGGGTATGGGCGGCATGATGTAAGCCGCCCCTAAGCTTAAGCCCTAAATCCTTTTTTTCGCTAACCATTCCCAATTCTAAGCTTAAAAATCTTTTTAACCCCGCTTAGGGCAAAAGTTTGCAAAATACTACTGGCATTACGCTGCTCCATTTACTATAATGCGTTCGCCCTTTTGTAGGAGTGAGTCGTGAGCGATAACACACCTAATCAACAACTGGCCGTAAAACTGCCTGTAAATTCTCTGGAAGAGCTGGCCAAGGCATACGGCCGCCTTTTTTCTGCCAGCGGTTTTTATTTGCCAACCGGGCAATTGCGCCCACTGGGCACATATTTGCCCTTTAAACTCTTGACCCCCGGCGGCGCTGAGCTTTTATCCGGCATCGGCAAAGTTGTTTGGTCCAAGAGCGCAGCCGAAGCCGGAAGCGGTTTTTTCGGCCTGGGGCTAAATTATTGCCAATTCTCTCCGGAAATGCTGGAAAAGCTGGAAAAGATTCTGGAA
Organism: Deltaproteobacteria bacterium; assembly: GCA_016283195.1. GTDB lineage: Bacteria > JAEEML01 > JAEEML01 > JAEEML01 > JAEEML01 > JAEEML01. Next base: position 2,363 of record JAEEML010000015.1, read on the forward strand.
CTGGCCGGTATCCCCGGGAAACCTAAGATTGTTCCCATACCGGCTCCTGGTAGTGCTGCCAAAACCCAAGTTGCTAAAAGTTCCAGCAACTTGGTTTTAGGTATTGACCTCGGCACCACCAATTCTGCATGCGCTGTTGTAAACGACAACGTGCCAATGCTCATTACCCACAATGGTTCCACCACCATTCCTTCTATTGTGGCCATTGATGAAAGCGGCAAAATTCTGGTGGGCCATGAAGCCAAAATTCAAATGGTGAAAAACCCGGCTACTGCCGTCTATGCTTCCAAGCGCCTTATTGGCCGCAATTTTTACTCGCCGACAGTGCAAACCATGCGCAAAAGAGTGCATTATGAAGTCTTTAGTTCACCGGAAGGCGAGTGCTGGGTGCGCATTGCCGGCAAAGAATTTTCTTTGGTGCAAATATCTTCGCTCATCCTTTCCGAATTACGCCGGGTGGCCGAAGAATATTTAAAAACCAAAGTCGAACGCTGCGTCATCTCTGTGCCGGCTTATTACAACGAGGCCCAGCGGCGGGCGGTGCGCCAGGCCGGCGAACTCTCCGGCATGGAAGTAGTGCGCATTGTCTCTGAGCCCACGGCAGCAGCCATGGCTTATGGCCACAAACTGCCGGCCGATAAACGCCTCTTGGTCTATGATATCGGCGGCGGCACCTTTGACGCCTCGCTGCTCGATTTATCGGGCAGCCTCTATGAAGTGGAAGCCACCGGCGGCGATAATTTCCTTGGCGGCACCGATTTTGATAACCGCATTTTAGAGAGTGCGCTCGATTACTTAAATAAAAAATACCGCCTGGATTTAAGCGGCCAAACCACTGCTATGCAGCGGCTAAAACTGGCCTGTGAAGCGGCCAAGTGCCTCTTATCCGATATTACGCAAACCGACATCAGCCTGCCCTATCTCACCACTTATAAAAATGAGCGTTTTGATTTTAAAATGCCCTTTAAGCGCGAGGAACTCTATGCCTTAACCGGTGATTTGGTGGATGCCACCATCAGCGTGTGCGACCGGGTATTAAAAGCCGCCGGCCGCACCACCGACGATATAGATTCCATCCTCCTCGTTGGCGGCCAGAGCCGCTATCCGCTCATTCACGAAAAATTGCGGGAGCGTTTCGGCAAAAATCCCGATACCCACATCAACCCCGATGAAGCTGTAGCCATCGGCGCGGCCCTTCTTGGCGATAGTGTCGATCGTTTCGACTCGGTGGTACTCATTGATGTTCTGCCAATGGCTTTAGGGGTAGCTACAACCGGCGGTAAATTCCAGAGCGTAATTCCCGCTCATGCCAAAATGCCGATAAGCGGCGAGTATAGAGTAAAAACCGGCAGCGCCAGCACTGAAATGGCTATTTTCCAGGGCGACTCACCGATTGCCTTGCAAAACGAATACCTGGGCACTGTACAAATAGCCGGTCTCTCTCCAGGCAATCATGAAATTACTCTGCGCTTTAATTTTAACGAAAACGGCCAGCTGGAGCTCACCTATCTGGTTGACGGCCAAAATGAGCGCCCCATAAAAATGGTGCCCAGCGATACCCCCGATACTTTAACCAAAAAACTAAATATCGCTCCCGATATGCAGCCCAAGGCGCCGGCCGCCGAAGCCACAAAAGACAGCTTCTTTGTGCGCCTTTTCAAGAGGTAAAAAGCATGACTACTTATCGCAATCCTTACCCCACAGCCGATATAATTATCGAACGGCCGGAGGGTATTGTCTTTATTGAGCGCCAAAATCCCCCTTACGGCTTTGCCCTGCCCGGCGGCTTCATTGAATACGGCGAAAGTGCCGAAGACGCCGCCCGCCGGGAGGCCAAAGAGGAGACCGGCCTCGATGTAACTCTAACTCGCCTTTTGGGCGTTTATTCCGACCCAAACCGCGACCCGCGCCACCACACACTTTCTGTTGTTTATGTAGCTACAGCCGAGGGTGAGCCTATGGCCGGCGACGATGCTAAAAATCTAATCGTGGCCGATCCCAATAATCCCCCGGCGCCGCTCGCTTTCGATCATGCCAAAATTGTGGAAGATTATTTAAAAAGCCGCAAATAAATTTTTTTGCCAAAAAAGAGGAAAAATATGGACGACAAAGAGGTTATAACCCCGAGAAGTAAAGATTATTCACAGTGGTACCTGGATGTGGTACGCGCCGCCGATATGGCCGAGGTGGCCGAGGTAGTAAAAGGCTGTATGGTGATTAAACCGCACGGCTACGCTATTTGGGAAAAAATCCAGCGCGAGCTCGATGATCGCTTTAAAGCGACCGGCCATCATAATGCCTATTTTCCGCTCCTCATCCCCGAGAGCTTTATGCGCAAAGAAGCCGACCATGTGGAGGGCTTTGCCCCGGAAGTGGCGGTTGTCACCCATGCCGGCGGCAAAAAGCTGGAAGAGCCTTATGTCATTCGCCCAACCAGCGAAACCATCATCGGCTACTTTTTTGCCAAATGGATTGAGAGCTGGCGCGATTTGCCCTTAAAAGTTAATCAATGGGCCAATGTTATGCGCTGGGAGATGCGTACCCGCCTATTTTTGCGCACCGGCGAGTTTTTGTGGCAGGAGGGGCACACCGCCCACGATAACCACGAAGAGGCCAAAGAAGAAGTAATGCGCATGCTGGATGTCTATGCCGATTTTGCCGAAAATGTCATGGCTATGCCGGTGATAAAAGGACAAAAGAGCGAGCATGAAAAATTTGCCGGCGCTGTCTCTACTTTTTGCATCGAAGCTATGATGCAAGACGGCAAAGCCCTCCAGGCCGGCACCAGCCACGATTTGGGCCAAAATTTCGGCAAAGCCTTTGATGTTACCTTCCAAAATAAAGAAGGCAAGCTCGATTATGTCTGGCAGACCTCTTGGGGCGTCTCAACCCGCCTCATCGGCGGCCTCATTATGACTCACTCGGACGATAACGGCCTGGTATTGCCGCCAAAACTCGCCCCCATCCAGGCAGTAATTATCCCCGTTTGCCAAAAAGAGGCCGATAAAGAGCGGGTGATGGCGGCGGCAAATGCCCTCTTTAGCGAGCTGAAAGGCGCCGGCGTGGCGGTGAAACTTGACGACCGCGACTACCTGCGCCCCGGTGCCAAATATTACGAATGGGAGCGCAAAGGTGTCTGCCTGCGCATAGAACTCGGCCCCAAAGATTTGGATAAAAACCAAGTGGTCATCAAGGGGCGCATCGCCGAGAAGAAGGAATTCATCCCCCGCGAAAATGCCCTAAATGTGGTACTCAATATGCTGGCCGATATGCAAAAAGAGCTCTTAAGCCGGGCTAAAGCCTACCGCGATGCCAATATTGTGAGCGATATAGCGGATTACAAGGGCCTCTCTGACCTCTTTGCCAAAGAGAACAAATTTGTCTATGCCAACTGGTGCGGGAGCCCGGCCTGCGAAGCCAAAATCCAAGAAGAAAATAAAGCTACTATCCGCTGCATTCCCCTTATTGGCAGCGAGCCCACCGGCCCCTGCGTCTGCTGCGGCGGAGAGGGCAAACACCGCGTCTATATTGCCAAATCGTACTGATTAACCGCCATAAGTTACCGGCCGCTGCCAAGCGGCAGCAAATAACTACTTGCTAAATAGTTGCCATTTGGACTATTAGATATGATTGAGTTTGTTTTGTTCGTTTGATTTTACGAATAAAAGGAGGTTCAAAATGAAGAAAACAGCTTTAATATTGTCGCTCGCTTTGGCGCTTTCGACCGCCAGCGGGTGTAAAGACGAAAAGAACAATGGGTCGAACAACAACAACAACAACAACCAGCAACAGAACAACAACAACAAGCCAAAAGAGGATGTTGGTTTTTGTGCCGAGCTTACCGATTTTCCCCAAGCTATGTGCTTTAAGAACGGCGATGAGTGCGACAAAGTCGGTGCTAAAACTACCAGGTGTTCAAGCGAGGAGAGTACCACAGAGCCTGGAACTTTAAAGTGGTACTCGGATACATATGTGTGCGTGGCCAGTAATAAAGGCAACGTCTTTGCTTATAGCGGTGATTACAAATCTTGTGAAAACGGTTGCGATGAAAGCACCGGCCTCTGCAATGGCAGCAAAAAGGCCAAAAGCATAGCCCCGGTAGTCGATGCCAATAGCGATGCCAATAGCGATGCTAATAGTGATGCTAATAGCGATACCCCAAGCGGCAAAATCAAAGCGGGCGACCCCTGCAATATTGAAACAGATGATGATATTTGCCAAGATAACAAGGCCTATTACTGCTCTTCGAATGGCTGGACTTTAGATGCCGACTGTTCTGATGCCCAAAAGTATGGCGCCGGCATGCAATGCGCTGTATTTGAAGAATTAGTGTTCATCTTCACGATGCCGGTAGCCGGTTGTCATAAACCTTGTAACCAAGGTGACCCGAGCATTGGCGGCTGCGCTCTTGATGAAGAAGCGTCTGCAGAGTATGGTGAACTTATATATTCAGCTGATGTCTCTACCTGCTCACAAGCTATGAATGACGGCAAATATTATTATGCTGAGACCAATGAGTACTGTGAGCATGGTTGTACAGCCGATAACAAAGCCTGCCTCATGTATGACCCGGATGAAGGTAACGATTGCGAATATGGCGACTATGTTGAGCGCTGTAACGAAGAAGGCTATGTCGTCTACTGCTACCCAGGCATGTTCGGCGACACTGTTGTTGCCACGAAGTGCGATACCGGTTATTCCTGCCGTAAAATGGCCGATGAAAACTATGCCGATTGCACCAAACCTTGTACCGAAAACAGTGACGTTAATTTTGATTGCGCAGATTATACCAAAGACTATGGTTTGCACCTTCTGATCGATTCATCTTGCGTTAAAACTACTAATGGCGATTGGGCACTATTCCATGATGATGAAGAGCCGGAATATTGCTCCAGCTGTGCCGACGGCAAATGCACTATTACCGATGCCGATAAGGGCATTAGCGCCAAAGCCGGTGCCGCTTGCAATCCGTATCTGTTCGCCCAAAGATGTGACGCTGATATGGCTATGCTCTGCAACACCAACGAAGCTGAAACTGCTTATGAAGTGCAAGGAATAGACTGCACAAAAATCAAATAGTTTTCTCCTCCGCTGCTAAAAAAAATAATCTCCACAAAAAAAAGTCTTGACAAGCCAAAACTCTTAGTATAGAAGAGGCCTCACCAACTGACGGGGTAGTAGTTAAGTTGGTTATAACGACGGCCTGTCACGCCGTAGGCCGCGGGTTCGAGTCCCGTCTGCCCCGCCATTTTTCCTCAGTTGGTTGTTCTTTTTAATCTGCTACGGGGTAGTAGTTAAGTTGGTTATAACGACGGCCTGTCACGCCGTAGGCCGCGGGTTCGAGTCCCGTCTGCCCCGCCATTTTTCCCTTTCTGGATGTATTCCATAAGTGGGGCTGTAGCTCAGTTGGGAGAGCGCGGCGTTCGCAATGCTGAGGTCGAGAGTTCAAACCTCTTCAGCTCCACCAATTTTTTCTCATAATAATAATTACGCCAATTTTGATTGACAAATAAGCCCTTTTCCCCACATATTGCCTCCTTTGTGCTAAAGGCACAAAAGGGAGTAAGCACCATGTCAAAAGCTATCGCTAAAATTATTTTCATCACTTCTCTAATACTACCGGCCGCTGCTCTGGCCTGTACCAATATTTTGGTAACAAGAGAGGCCACAAGCAGTAATTCCACCATGATTACCTATGTTGCCGACTCACACGATTTATACGGTGAACTCTATTTTTACCCCGCCTCAACACACCGCGAAGGCAGCAGTTTAACCGTTTTTGACTGGGATAGCGGCAAAGCGCTCGGGCAAATAAAAGAGGCGGCCAAAACCTACCGTGTCGTGGGCAATATGAATGAACACCAAGTGGTTATTGCCGAAACCACCTTCGGCGGCCGGGAAGAATTGCAAAATCCTGCCGGCGGTATCGACTACGGCTCTTTAATGTATATCACATTACAACGGGCGGCTACAGCGAGAGAAGCTATTAAAATAATTGATGAACTCACTAAAGAATATGGCTATGCATCTTCCGGCGAATCCTTTTCCATCGGCGACCCCAATGAGGTTTGGTACATGGAACTCATCGGCAAGGGGCCGGGGAGCAAAGGCATTGTTTGGGTAGCCCGCAAAGTACCGGCTGGCTATGTAAGCGCCCACGCCAATCAGGCACGCATTACCACCTTTCCGCTCAAAGATCCCGATACTCTTTACTCGCCAGATGTCATCTCCTTTGCGCGCGAAAAAGGCTATTTCAAAGGCAAAGATCGCGCCTTTAGCTTTGCCGATGCCTATGCCCCGCTGGATTTTGGAGCTCTCCGCGCCTGCGAAGCCAGGGTGTGGAGTATCTTTCGCCGGGTAAATCCAAAAGAAAAGCTCTCTCTGGAATATGTCATGGGCAATTCCAAAGCGCCGCGCTTGCCGCTCTGGATAAAACCGGAAAAGCCGCTGACAACAGCCGCTGTTTTTGCCCTCATGCGCGACCATTTTGAGGACTCACCCATGGATTTGCGCGCTGGCGTGGGCGCTGGCCCCTTTGCCCTGCCCTATCGCTGGCGCCCCATGACCTGGAAACTGGACGGCAAGGAATATTTTCACGAAAGAGCCATTTCCACTCAGCAAACCGGCTTTTCTTTTGTGAGCCAGAGCCGAGCGGATTTGGCCGATTTGGTGGGCGGCTTGCTCTGGTTTGGCGTGGACGATACTTTCGGCACCGTTTATATGCCAATGTATAGCTCTATTGATGAGGTGCCGCCGGCCTTGGCCGTGGGCACCGCCGACTTTCACCGCTTTAGCTGGGATTCGGCTTTTTGGCTTTTTAATACTGTAAATAATTTTAGCTACTTACGCTATAGCGACATGATAGGCGATATCATAAAAGCCCAAAGCGAACTGGAGGGACTCTTTTTAGGACGGCAGGCAGAAATAGAAGCGGCGGCCGTACAAAAAATGAGCGTCTCCCCTTATGAAGCGCGAAAATTTTTAACTGCTTATTCCAAGGAGAGCGCCAATCTGGTGATGGAGCGCTGGCATAAACTTTTGCCGGAGCTCATCATGAAATACATGGATGGCAATGTGCGTAATGAAAAGGGCGAGGTAACACACCCGCGCTATCCTGATAGCTGGTATAGAGCCATCGTAAAAGAAGCGCCGGAACGCTACCTTGTGCCTTAAGCAAAAAAGTATTAACCAAAAAGCTTAGATAGTGTAGAGAAAATCTTGCCTGACACTGTCTGCTGTCAGCGCTTTGGAAATGGAGCAAATAATGCCGAATCATTCTTTAAAACAAGAACTGGCCGCCATGGCCCGCAGTGCCTTTAACGCCGCCGGTTTTATAACCGATCAGCCCATTGAAGTGCTTGATTCCCAGCGCCCGGAACTGGGGCAATTTCAATGCAACAGCGCTCTCGCTCTGGCTAAAGCCTTTAAAACCAGTCCTAGAGCCATTGCCGATAAAGTGTGCCCTATTTTGGCGGAAAAGCCGCAAATTGCCGCTGTCAGTGTTGCCGGCCCTGGCTTTATTAATATCACTCTGAGTGATGACTTTTTGGCCCAAAGCTCACTGGAACTCGCTAAAGATCCGGCTGCAATCTGCGGCGGCGAGCACCATAGTCAAAAGGTGGTCATCGACTACGGCGGCCCCAATGTGGCCAAGCCCATGCATGTAGGCCATTTGCGCTCTTCGGTCATCGGCGAGTCTTTAAAAAGGCTGCTCCGCTTCATGGGCGATGATGTCACCGCCGATATCCACATGGGCGACTGGGGCACCCAAATGGGTATGCTTATATATGAGGTAAAGCGTCTTCATAGCGACCTGCCCTATTTTGCCGACCCTCTGCCGGAGAGTTTTCCGGCCGAATCACCGGTAACTATTGATGATTTAAATAAAATGTATCCAGAAGTAAGCGCCCGTTGCAAAGAGAATCCGGAAGAAATGGCCGCTGCCCACGAAGCCACCGCCAAGCTCCAGGCCGGCCACCCCGGTTACCGCGCCCTTTGGCAACATTTTAGGGATATCTCCATAGCCGCTCTAAAGGCCGATTTTGGCGCTCTTGATGTCTCTTTTGACCTCTGGAACGGCGAGAGCGATGAGCACGAGCACATTCCTCCGATGCTGAAAAAACTAAAGGAGGAAGGGCATCTGATAGAGAGCGACGGCGCTTTAGTAGTGCCTGTTGAAGAAAATGGCGACAATCTCCCGCCTCTCCTCCTGGTAAAATCCGATGGCGCCTATCTTTATGGCACCACCGATCTTTCCACCATAAACGAGAGAGTGCAAAAACTTAGAGCCGAGGATATTATCTATGTAGTTGATAAGCGCCAGGCACTCCACTTTACTCAGGTTTTTCGCGGCGCAAAAAAAACTGGCATTGCCCCCGATACCAAGCTTGAGCACATTGCTTTCGGCACCGTCAACGGCCCAGATGGCAAGCCTTTTAAGACCAGGGCCGGCGGCGTGATGAAATTGCAAGATCTCATCGCTCTCGCCATAAACGAAGCCGCTAAAAAGATGGCCGAAGCCAATATTGCTCAAGAACTGGATGAAGCAGCCAGAGAGGAAACGGCACGTATGGTGGGCATTGCCGCGCTGAAATTTGCCGATTTAAGCCATTATCGCCTCTCTGATTACTCTTTTGATGTGGATAAATTTACCACTTTTGAGGGCCACACCGGCCCATATCTCCTCTATAATGCCGTGCGCATTAAATCTATTTTGCGCCGCTCGCCGCGCCCGGCGGCGGTGGAAAAACTCCTGCCTCCGCAGACGGAAGCTGAGCGCTCTTTGCTGCTCACTTTGCACCACCTGCCGGAAAAGGTGCGCGAGGCTTACGCGGGCCGCGTGCCGCATATTCTCTGCGACCAGGCCTATGATGTGGCCAAAGCCTTCAGCCATTTTTACAAAGAGTGCCACATTTTGAGCGAAAGCGACGAAAAGCGCCAGGATTCGCTGCTCGCCCTTTGCCTGCTCACTCTCAAGCAGCTGGAACTTCTGGCGGGCCTTTTGGGTATAAAGATTCCAGAACGTATGTAAAACTCCTAGCCAAATGGCTAATTACCTATTAAATTATGATTTAGCCGCTTCCGGCTTTTCTTCTGACTGAGGTTGTTTATGGAAGAACAAACAGTAGTAGGCTTTGAGCTCCCAACAAAAAACTTAAAAAATCTTGCTGAAATAGATTCCTGCCTGGTGGAAATCCACGGCAACAGCCTGGGCAAGAGGTACAATTTGGAGGAGGAGGCCTTCATCGGCCGGGGCGAAGAAAATACCATCGTGCTGGATATGGACACCGTCTCGCGCAGCCATGCCTCCATCACCCGCAAGATGTATGGCAAATATGAGATTGAAGATCTCATGTCCACCAACGGCACCTATGTGAACGATCAGCTCATTGAGGAAAAGGCCACTTTAAAGCACAAAGACCGCATCAAAGTTGGCCAAACAGTATTTCGCTTTATCTCCGGGCCCAATTTAGAAACCCTTTATTATCAAGAAGTATATGACTGCTTTGTGCGCGACGGCCTAACAGGCGCCTATAAGCAGCATTATCTGGTGGATAATCTCATCAGAGCCGTAGCCCGCTCCAGGCGCCACAATCGCCCGCTCTGCCTCGCTGTGCTGGGCGTGGATGATTTTATCGGCATCACTGATGATATGGGGCGCATGGCTGCCGACAAAGTGCTGAAACAAGTGGCCGACGAGCTGGAAAAGTTTTTAAACCCCGATGAAATGGCCGCCCGGGCCCACAATGAGCAATTTGATATTCTTTTGGAAGAATACACCATAGAAGAAGCCGAAAAGCGCTTAAACGATTTGCGCGCTCATCTGGAAGAGCTCGATTTTGGCTTTGAGGACGATGCCTTTCAAATCACTGTTTCTATTGCCGTACAGGCTCTTCCGGCCAATGTCACCCGCGGGCCGGAGTGGATTTTAAAATTGCAAGAAGTTTGCCACTCTCTCTCCAATAGCGGCGGCGCTACAGTTAAGGTTATTTGATTTCTCCAGAATTTGGCTCTACCTGGCGATAATTCTTATTTAATTCATGCCAGGTAATGGCTACGAGTATAAGGCCAACTACCAGCAGGATAGAGCCCAGGATATATTCCCCAAAGAGCAGCTTTCCGACGCCAAAAAGCAAAGCATAAATGGCCGCCGCTCCGGCTATGGTAAGAAGCAGTAAAAGGCCAAGAGATGGCGCCTTGGGCTGTTTCTCCGTTACTTTAGCCGCTATAGGCTGCCAAAAACCGGGCGGATTCACCAGGCGGTAAAAATTGACCAGATGCGGAGCATCGGCCTTTACTTTCCAGATGTAAATAGCGGCAACAGAGGCTATAGTGGAAAGCATGGCCGTGATAAAAAGCTTATAATGGAATGGCAGAATTAAAAATGCTAACTTATCGGCAATATAGAAGAAAATTGTGGTAATAGTGGCAACAATCATAGCGGCCAGCTCGCTTTCGGCATTGGTGCGCCAAAAGAGCCAGCGCATAATCATAGCGGCGCCCCAGCCGGCTCCCAGCTGGAAGAAAATTTCCCAGCCGCTTTGAATGCTCTCCATGGAAAGAGCCAAAATAACAGCCAAAATAGTCATGATTAAAAGAGCTAATCTGGAAACTCGCACCAGCTCTTTATCGCTGGCCTTCGGCCGAAAAAAGCGCTGATAAATATCGCGCACCAAGTAAGAAGTACCCCAGTTGAGATGAGTATCAATAGTGGACATAAAAGCGGCAAGCAGCGAGCAGATGACGAGCCCCTTAAAGCCGGCCGGGAGCAGAGTCATAATGAGCATGGGATAAGTGGCTTCCCTATCAAGGTCGGGAAAATCGGCTATAGGAAAGATGATGAGAGCGCAAAGAGCCACCAAAATCCAGGGCCAGGGGCGGATGGCATAGTGGGCAATACTAAACCAAAAAGTGGCCTTGGAAGCGGCGGCGCCGTCGCGGCTTGCGCCCATGCGCTGCACAAAATAGCCGCCGCCATCGGATCCCTTTTGGCACCACCACTGGATGCCAAGGTAAATAAAGAGCGCGGAGAGGGGCATCCAGCTGCTATCAGATGTAGGGAAAAATGATAATATTTCCGCCGAGTTTGCATAATGTGTTTTTAAAGCCGGCGCCAGATTATTAAGGCCGCCCACCGCTTTTAAAGCATAAAAAGCCATAATGAGCGAGCCCAAAAGGCCCAGCAAAAATTGCACTAAATCAGTGGCGATTACCGAAACCAGGCCGCCCATAATGCTATAGAGCATAGCAAAAAGCACCAGCGTAATCAGGACAATAGCGGCCATAGTCTCATCAGCGCCGCAAATAGCCATGATGATTTTTTTCATGGCTAAAATAACCCAACCCATGGTGATTATGTTGAATACCAGAGAAAAATAGAAGGCCTTTACCGACCTGAGCACGGTGGCCGGCCGGTGCTTTGGGCCGTAGCGCAATTCAATAAGCTCGGCATCGGTAATGACGCGGCTGCGGCGCCAGAGGGGGGCAAAAATAACGGCCGCCATAATATGGCCGATAGCTAAATTCCACCAAAGCCAGTTACCGGCAATGCCGTTTTTGGCCACCGCCCCAGTTACCCAAAGCGGAGTATCGGCAGCAAAAGTGGTGGCCACCATGGAAGTGCCGGCGAAAAACCAGTTGACTCTGCGGCCGGCCAAAAAGAATTCATCAATTCCCTTTGAAGCATGGCGGCTGCCTAAAAAGCCAATAATAATAGTTAAGAACAAATAGGCGGCTATAATGATTATATCTATAGGAAGAAGGTGCATTTTTTAGTTAGCCAAATATCTTTTGCCAAAAAGAGGTCTTAGGTTGCTGGGGCGGTTCTACTGGCTCACAGGACCTGTCATTGGGCTCTACGCTCGCGCTCCTCGGCATAGCTTTTCTCTTAGTGAGAATAAGACCATTTTCCTGCTGATACGCGGAAAGAGCCAAAAGCAGGTGATAAGTAGCTTCGGCATCGCCAAAAGCGCGGTGTTTGGCCTCATTAGTCAGCGAAAAATAATCGAGCAAATCGCTCAGGCGGTAATGGGGGAGCCCCGGCAGCAAGAGACGCGCAATTTGCAATGTATCAATATAAATATTCTCTAATTTTGGCAGGTTAAGGCGCCGGGCCGCCATATTGACAAAGCGGATATCAAAAGGCACATTGTGGCCCACTAAAACGGCACTCCCGGCAAAAGAGAGAAAATTCGGCACCACATCGGCTACAGCGGGAGCGTCGGCTACCATATCCGGCGAAATGCCGGTGAGCTCAGTGATTTGCGGAGAAATAAGGCCTTTAGGCTTTATAAGCGAGGCAAAGCGCCCCGTAAGCACCCCTTTTTCAACCTTCACGGCAGCTATTTCAATAAGCTCGTTATGCTCGGGATTTAGACCGGTAGTTTCCACATCGAAAACCACGAAAGTATCAACCGCAGCCAGAATCCTATCGCCGCTATCGGCCAGCCGCAACCAGTTTGCGCTCATGGTTTTACTTTATTTGTTCACCCAGTGCTTTAACTTCTTTGCCAAAATTGGCCAAAACGGCATTATATTTGTTGCCCACGGCAAAGCCGGCAAAATCGGCCTCTTTGGCAGAGTAATTTATATCTTCCCCGGAACTCTTGCTAAAGACAACAATATACTTGGCTTCGCGCTGTTCGCGGGTTTCATCGGAACCGGCGGCGGCTGTAGCACCTTCGGGCACTTCCGGCCACTTAATATCCTGATTACCCTGGCCACCGGCTTTAAAGCTATTCAGCTTTTTCCAGCGATAAATCTTATATTCGCAATAATTTGCTTCCACCGGCACCTCTTTTTCCTCATAAACCGGCACATCGGCGCATTCTTTTACTTTTTTGGCATAGCCGTTTTTGAGGTCTTCAACTTTTTCTTCGCACTTTTGCTCGGTAAGCGGGGTGCCGTCTTCTTTTTTCACTACTTCTTTTACTTTTTTGCGCCCTTTTTCTTTTTTCACGCAATTAGAAATAGTGGCGCCCTTTAGATCATCATCTTCTTTAATATCTTCTTCCCAATCTTTGCCCTCTTCCAAAGCTTTGCGCTCTATAGTAATTGTGCGGCTCCAAGAGAGGCTCTTAACTGTCACCGTATCGCCGGATTCTCTGGAAGCTAAGACAAAATAGATAATAATGCCTAAAATAATAGCAATAATTACAAAGAGGAGAGGACTTGTACCCTTCTTGGCAGCGGCAGCCGGAGCAGCCTTTTCACTGACTGGGGCGCTGCTACCTGCCAAATCACCTTTAGCCGGTTTGCGCTCACTCTCGGCAACGGTGGCCCCACAACTGGAACAAGTGGGATTATTGCCTCTGTTCTGCCCTTCGCAGTATGGGCAGACCCAGTGCAAACCGGCAGCCGCCTCTTCGAGCTGCTCGGCATCGGTGACCGCCGGGCCATCAGCCGAAACAGTATAAGCCGCATCGGCTGTTTTAGGCGAGCCGCAGGAGGGGCAACGCATATCGCGGCCCATATTTTGCGCTCCGCAACGTGCGCATTTCCAGGTGGTCTCGATTATCTCTTCGCTCACCACATAAGATTCCGGTTTTTGCTCCTCTTGGTTTTCAGCGTCTTCAGTTTCGTTTTCAGATACTTCAGAAATTTCTGATTCACTCATTTTTCATCTTCCATTCGCGGAAAATCCGCTGTTATTACTAGGTTATTCCCTAATACTATTGCACTATTGTATTTAAAAGTCTATTAGCTTCAAAATATTTTTCATCTTTAAAAAACTGTTCTGCCTGTTTCCAAATAAGCCAAGCGCCGTTCTTTTGCTCGGGCGGCAAAGTGGCAATATAGCCCTTTAAATTAGCTAACTTAGTATTAATAAAAGACTTATCTATAGCTATGGAATCAATAACCGCTGTGGCTTCTCTCGCCAAAAGTTGCTGTTCCTTGGCCGAGGTGCTCTCCTCAAGAGATTTTATAAGGCCATCGAGCGCGGGCACATCACCCAATAAAAGCCCCTTATCAGCCATGTGGTTTTTAACTTTGACAACTATCATAGCTCCGTTCACCTGCCCGTTATCGGCGCCGGAAACCTGAACAATATTGTCGTCAAAGGAGGGCAGTTGCAAAATATCGGAATTCGAGGTGTGCTCAAAAGAGAGAGCCACCACTATGCCGATACCAACCATCAGCACAGCGGCAAAAACAGCGGCCACAATGTAAGTCAAAGGAACACGGCTAAAAAAGGATTCACCGATTTGGGAAATATTTTTTCCGGTAGCCGGCAAAGCTTTGGGGAGCGGCTCGGGTTCTAAATCAAAATGCGAGCTGGAATCCATGTCCACAGCCTGATTATTCCGCTGCTCAACATCTTTTACTACATCTTCCAGCATGAGGGTCACGGGATCATTAGTCAGATCTTTGGGCCTGGAACCGCAGGCTTCCTCCAGATCTTTACGCAGTTCGCGGAAGGAGCGATAGCGGTCTTCGGGATTTAAGGCCATGGCCTTTAAAATTACCCGCTCCATTTTTTTCGATAAATTGGGATTAACGCTGCGCGGCGGGATAACTGCCCCCATGCGAATAGCGTCCATGATAGCAAAAATATTATCGCCGCCAAAGGGCAAATAGCCGGTGAGGCAACGGTAAAGAATAACGCCGACAGAATAAATATCCACCGCTGCTGTGGGTTTTAGGTGATTTAAAACTTCCGGCGCCACATAATGCACAGTGCCGACAGCCGCTCCGGCTTTAGTTACCGAAGTAATATCGGCACCGGTGGAAAAGCCAAAATCCAAAATGGAAATCTGAAAACCGGGGCGCACCACAATATTGCCGGGCTTTAAATCGCGATGGATAACGCCCTGAGCGTGGGCGGCATTCATGGCTTTGCAAACCGAGGAGATAATCTGCGCCGTGTGCCAGGGCGAGAGAATGCCCACCTGCTGCAGAAGGCGCTCCAGGAGAATGCCGTTGCAAAATTCCATAGTGATAAAGAAG
>JAEEML010000087.1 GCA_016283195.1 Deltaproteobacteria bacterium
AGAGGCCCTCTCTATCGCCGCGCACCCTTATTCGCGCAAAAGACCTTTTACAGCGCCGCTTAACCGGCTTATGGGTATTGAGGTGGCCAGCACTTCGCGCGATTCTTATTTATTGCTGGAGCCTAAAAACTTAGGCAAATTGCTTTTAAGCGTGCCGGCGTTTTTCCTTTTCCCGCG
Source organism: Deltaproteobacteria bacterium (assembly GCA_016283195.1). Classification (GTDB taxonomy): domain Bacteria; phylum JAEEML01; class JAEEML01; order JAEEML01; family JAEEML01; genus JAEEML01. Next base: position 178 of record JAEEML010000087.1, read on the forward strand.
GGTAGCTTCCAGCTTGGTGAGTAGCTACGATGCGGAAGCGCTCTCCGCTCTCGATAAGGAGCTTGTGCGCGGTCACTATATGCGGCCATTTTGCGGCCTCGATGCTCACGGCCATTTGGGCTATAATTGGGAATTAAGTAATTATCACTTAGTGACTATGGGCACTTGGCCCAAAGAGGCCGGCGCCAAAGAACAATATGAATATCTTTTAAATATCTTAAAAGAGGGCAAAGCCTATTGCCGTAGCGGCATCTTAGGTGATATCCGCTTGAATTTTAAAGCCGATTTAACAGATGACTCGGCTATCTATAGTGGCCAGGTGCGGGCAGCTGAAGTTAAGTCTTTTAGCGCTGATATTTGGCCCCGGCCGCCCTATCCGGCGGAAATGCGCCTCTATAAAGATGGGCAAATGGTAGCTACTTCTGCCGAGCTGCCCTGGCGCTATGAAAAACCGGCGGTTGGTGCCTACAGGCTGGAAGTCTGGGTGGAAATTCCCGCTCTTATTGGGCGGAAAATGGTGCCGCTCTTCTACTCGGCGCCCATTATTATTGGCGCGGAATAGGTGGCGGCCGTGCTGTTAAGTAATATTTTAGGCTTCATCATCGCCCTTCTTTTATGGCCCATAGCTAAAACATGGCGCTACCATTATTATCTTTTTGACGGCCATAACACGCGAGAAATAAAGAAGAAAAAAGAGTTGCCGCCGGCCAGAGTTTTTGCTCTTTTGCACGGCGAGCAGCTGCCGCTTTTAATATTTAATCCTTGTAAGCATTTGGCGGCTATTTGCTCTAAATCTAAAGACGGAGAAATAGCGGCCAGGGTTTTAAAATTACTCTCTGTAAAGCCTATTCGCGGCTCTTCGCACCATGGCGGGCAGGAGGCGCTTGAAAAGGCGGCCGAGTATGTAAAAGAGGGCGGCGAACTGGCCATAACCGTCGATGGCCCGCGCGGCCCGCGCGGCACGTGTAAGCGCGGCGTAGTGCTGATAGCCAAGGCCGGTGCTGTGCCCATTCAGCCGGTTGTGGCTAGGGCCCAGAGCTGCCGTCATCTGCATTCCTGGGACCGCTTTATGATTCCGCGCCCCTTTAGCCGCCTGAATATTATTTATGGGCCGCTTTTACAGCCCAATAAAGAAGCGCAAGATGAGGAAATATTTGCTCTTTGCCAAGAAATAGCCGCCACTTTGCAAAAGATGGAGGAACTTGCGCTATGAATGAGGCGCCTATAGCCCTTATTAGCGGCGGCAGCAGCAAAATTGGCCGCCTGATAAGCGCCTGGCTCGCCGGCTCCGGCTGGCAAATTATTTGCCATTACCATGAAAATAAAGAGGCGGCACTGGCTCTTGGCGCTGCTGCGCCGGCTATAGAGCTTATTAGCGGCGATCTCGCTAACTCTTGCGGTATTAAAGCCTTTAAAAGCGATCTTATGGAGCAACTTTCCGGCAGGGAGCTGGATTTATTAATCAATAATGCCGCTATCTATCCGCCGGAGGAGGCTCTTAACCAAGAGGCCGCTTATGAAGAAAATTTAGCTACCTTAATACAACTTAATAGCCTTAGCGCCCTTAATCTTATAAGCCATTTGCCTTTTAAAACCGGGGCTTTAGCTCTTAATATCGGTGATGCCAGAGCAAAAGCTCCAATAAAAGGCTATTTGGAATACGGGCTTAGCAAAAGTTTTTTGCAACAAATAACTATGGCTTTGGCCCAAAAGCTGGCACCCAAAGTGCGCGTTAATATGATTGCGCTGGGGCAGGTGGATTTATCTAATAATAATGCTGAGTTATCTTCACTGGAGGCAGCCCGCCGGGCGGCACCGTTAAAATCTTTACCAAATGGTAACGATATTTTAGCTACCATTAATTATCTTTTGAGTATAAAAAGCATAACCGGCCAAATAATATATTTGGACGGCGGCCGCCATCTTATTGGAGTAAATAATGAATAACAGCGATAAAATGATCATTCGTAATTTAAAATTACCTTGCTATATCGGCACTAAACCGGAAGAGCAGGAACGCACCCAGGTGCTGGTTTTTAATATTGAAATGGATCTTGATTGCCGCCCGGCGGGCCAGAGTGACAATTTAGCCGATAGCCTGGATTATGCCGCTCTTTCCGAGGCAATAGCCAAATTGGTGGTGGGCCGCCATTTTCAGCTCATTGAGCACCTGGCCGAAGAGGTGGCTAAGTGCTGCCTCTCCAGCAATTTGGTGCAATTCGTAAAAGTGGCGGTGACCAAAAGCGGCTCACTGGCCCAGGCTGATAGCGTCACTATCGAGATAAATCGCTGCCGCAGCGAATGAGCGGCGCTAATAGCCGCAGTGCTCAAACTGAAAGGCCGCTTAGCCGCTCTTCCTCGCGCATAAGGCCATATTCCCAGATTTTTTCGCTCCCATAAACAACAAAGCGCTTTTTGGCTCTGGTGGCAGCGGTATATAAGAGTTCTTTGGTGAGCAGAGCATTCTCTTTTTCTGGCAAAAGCAAGAAGACCTCCTGCGCCTCCGAGCCTTGGGATTTATGCACTGTAATGGCATGAGCTAAAGTCAGGTGATCGGCCAGAGAAGTTAGCGGATAAGCCGCCAAACGGCCCTCTTTAATAAATATGGCCATGGGCTCCGGTTCCATGCGCCCGCTTTTTACCAGAGCGATAAAACCGACATCACCGTTATAAATATCATGCAAATAATCGTTTTTTGTGCACATTACCGGCTCGCCGACAGTAAAAAAAGCGCCTTTTTTATTATATACGGAATGCAAAATCTCATTTACCTTTATATCGCCCATGCGTCCTTCATGGCCGGCAGTCAAAATCAGCTTGGCGCTAATGAGCTCGTTAATGGCCAAAAGCTGCTTTTCATCTTCCGCGCTAAAGCCGTTTTCGCCGTAACAAAATATTTTATATTCCCCCCCGCCATCTTTTAATTTTTCATCAATTATATTGCGCCGCTGCTTGGCGTGGTGCAAAAGGTTCCGCATAAAATCGGCTTCGCTAAAAAGCGCCGCATCAAGGAAGAAAGCACCGTTTTCTTGAAAAACGGCGGCCGGCTCAAGCGCCGTTTCGCCCTTGGGCCAGGGCTTATCATGCAAAATAGCGGCGGCCAAAGCGGGAATAGCCAGGCCCATAGGGCTGATATTTTGCCCGCTGCGATAATTACCGCTTAAGGTCACAGCGTGCTCTTTCTCCCGCCAGGCGGCATAGAGGTCCTTAAAAATAGCAGCCGCGCCCACCGGCGGCAATTGATGGGGGTCGCCCACTAAGAGCAGGAGTGTTTTATTGCCAATAGCGCTAAAGAGGCGTTCCAGCAAAAAGAGATCGATCATTGAAGCTTCATCAACAATAATAAGGCGCGCCGGCAGGGGATTATCCGGGCCGTGAGCAAAGCCCGCTTTAGGATTAAAGCCCAAAAGGCGATGCAAAGTAGAAGCCGGCGCCAGGCGGGCCAGAAGATCTTGGTCGCTTGCCATGGGATCTTGCACAGCGCGGATATTATTTTGCAAAGCTTCCATAATGCGGGCCGCCGCTTTGCCGGTGGGCGCGGCCAGAGCAATGGCTTCCGGCGGAAAAACATCGCCGATACTGGCCGCTAGGCGCACAATAGTGCTGATAACGGCTGTTTTTCCGCTGCCTGGGCCGCCGGCCAAAATAGAAATCCGCCTGGATAAAGCCATATCAAGCGCTTTTAACTGCTCGGCCGAGAGCTCTATGGGGCGGCCGTTCACTACGGCGGGATGAGCCAAGAGTTCGGCCAGCTTTTCTTTTCTGGTAGCGGCGCATTTAGCCGAGTTGTCAAATGGTTTTTTCAGGCGCTCTATATGCTCTTCAAGAGAAATAAGCGTGGAAAAATGGCGGCTAATATAAATAGCGCCCCGCTCTTCTCTTAGAAATGGCTGATTGCCCTCCTCTGCTTCTTGCCATAAAGGCCGGCCGAAAATTTCTTCCGGCCGCTTTTGGGCCAAAAGTTCGCTAGCTACGCCGGCCAGCTTTTTAGCGGAAAAGCCGCTAGCTGCATTACCGAGAAGGCGCGCGAAAAGAGCGGGGATTTGCTCTTTGGGTAAGCAAATAGAGCCCCTGCCGCGCACAGTCAAAAGGGCGGAAAAGAGTAAAAAAAGCGCTTCTTCTTCCTCCTTACCGAGATTGCTCGCGCCGGCAAAAAGCCTAATGGGCTCAGCGACTAAAAAGAGGCTCTCTGGAGTAGCCCCCAAGTAAGCAATATTGGGACTTATGGCCGCCGCCAGGCGGGCAAGATGGTCCGGAAGAGTGGCCAAATAGTCGGCTATAAGATTTTCTTTATTCATTTGTTACTCCCGGCCGCCAAAGTATCGCTCACGCCAAGGCGGTGATAATTTTCCTCTATTTCCGCAAAAGAGGGGCGCACAAAATAGAGCCCCTCGCCCTGCTTTTCGCCGCGCACAAAGCAGTAAATAAGCCCACCAAAACGGTTATAGGCATTTTGCGGGGAATTTTTCCCTTCCAGGAGCAACATTTTATAGAGTGCCAGGCTGTAAAGAGCTATTTGGATAGCGTAATTTTCTGCCACATGGGCTTTTAAGCTCTGCTCATCATAAGCCGGCAGAGTGTCACTCTTCCAATCGAGAACATATACCTTACCCTCATATTCAAAGAGCAAATCTATATAGCCTTTCACATAGCCTTTTTCTACTGTAATATCGCTAAATTGCTCCATAACTTCTGCCGAGAGCTCAGCACTTCTTATAGGGTAATAAAACTCCACTTCGTGCCGCCTTTGGCTGCTTTTTAAAGCGCCAAAAGGGCAAAAACCGGGCCCAGCAGCCAAGAGCGGCTGCCTGGTGAGCGTGCGATAAATAAGGGCGTCAAGTTCATCTTTAAAATTCAGGTAATCAAAGTGGTAAAGCTGGCAAATAGCGGCCAGGTCGGCACTGCAGCGCTCCTGCCACTCGGCAAAAGAGATAAAAGCCGCCGCATCCGGCGCGCCCGGCTCAGCCAGCAGTATGCGGTAATCGAGTTTTTCCAGTATCTTGTGGATAAGATTACCAAAATTGGCTCCTTTAGGCAGAGCTGAATCCGCGCTTGCAGCACTTTTAGGCGCCAGATAATCGCTGATATCTATATCATCATCGGCGCGGCTATAGTCATATTGTTCGGCGGCCTTTTTCATCCTGGTATAGGAGGTAATGAGCGGGCCGGCAAAATGCTCTTTTTGGCCTAAAAAGCTATTTATCAGGCTCTCCGGCGAAGTAAGCTCGGCCGGCGGCTGCTCCCCGGCCGCCTCTTCTATGGCGTTAGCAGCGTTTATCTGCCGGGGCAGTGCTCTCACCCTTAATTCATAAGCTTCTTTTGACCAAGGATTAAATAATGTAATATCATAAGTATTAATAAGCTTTTTAAGCTCCTCATCAGGCCTTTTTAAGAGCTCATTTAGGCGCTCGTTTATAAGCTGGCAATATGATTGACCAAGATGATTCTTACTACCACTCCCAAGAGCTTTATCATCCCAAGTCGGCAAAATAAGCTGCCTCTTGGCCCGCGTTAAGGCTACATACATAAGGCGCTCTTTTTCCCCGCGCGCTTCACTTAAAAGTATTTCCAGGCTCCCGGCCGGCGGGGCGTAATCTATCTCTATCTCTTTTTTGGTAATATAAAGGCAGCGTTTGCCATTTTGCCCATAAGTCCAAATCACCGGACAGCCAAAATTGGGGTACTTCGGATTACTAAAACCGCCATAAATAGCCACCACCTGCGCTTCCAGCCCCTTGGCTTTATGCATGGTGAGCAGAGTCACCGCATCTTTTCCACTCTCTTGCGGGCGACTATCGGCATCGGGATTTTCCAGCAGGCGCTTTCCCTCTACATATTGGTATAATATTTCAATAAGATCGCTAAGTTCGCCATCTTTTTCCGCCGCCTCTCCGGCTAAAATGGCGGCAATACGCCAGTAGGCTTTTAATTCTCTATGGCTCTCTTTTAAGGCTAAAAGCCGCACGGCAATACCGCTTTTATCCATAATATCGGCCATAAGGGCGGCAAAATTATGATGCTCAGCCAGTTGCTGCCAGGAAATTAAGCGGCTCACAATGGGGTGATTGGCGGGCAATTCTTTAAATTTAGCCACTTCGGTTAGCGGAACATTAAAAAACGGGCCGATGAGCGCTTTTAAGCGCTTCTTTTCGTCATAGGGCGCAGCAATAGCCTTCAAAAGGTCTATAAAATCCAGCACTTCATCGCCGGAAAAAAGGCCGCCTTCTTTATAATAAACATACGGCACTTGATATTCGGCCAAATAGGTGGCCATTTGCTGAAGCTCATCTCTTTTGGCGCCTAAAATATAGATATCTCTGGCTCTAAGAGGCTGTTTTCCTTGGTCGTTACTCACCACCAGCGGCGGGTTTAAAAGCATCTCTTTGATATACTGGGCCAGCCAGCGCCCATAGCGTTTTTTTAATACCCCAGCACTAAGTTTCCCGGCTGCGCTGTTATCGGCCGCAATAACCAGCGGCGGCAAATGGCAGCTCTCTTTTCCGGGGACTGCCAAATAATTTTCTATAGCTATATAATTAGCTTTTAACTGCTCCTTAGGATATGTTATTTTTCCTTTAAAAAAAGAGGTTTCCGGAGTTTCCTGGGCAAAAAGGCCATTAATGGCACTAACCATTTCTCCGCTCGCGCGGTAATTGGTATCAAGAAATAGCTGCTTACTGCCGGGAATACTTGCTAAAAATTCCCTAGCTATAAGGTAAGTATTCACATCGGCCCCGCGAAAAGCATAAATAGCTTGCTTGGGGTCGCCAACCAAATAGAGCGCCACTGCCTCTTTCTGGGCTTCAGCGCTTAAATAAATGCTCTTAAAAATGCTCCACTGACAAGGGTCAGTATCTTGAAATTCATCAATTAAACAAACAGGATACTTCTCCCGCAATTTTTTACAAAAAAGCGGCCCCGTCTCTTTGGCAGCCAGTTTTTCATCCACCACTTTTAAAAGGTCGTCAAAGGAGGTTGCGCCGTCTAAAAACTTGAGGCGGCTTAGCTCTTGTTTTACCTGCTCGTCTAAGAGCTCTATAACACACGAATATAATGAGGGAATTTTCTTTAACGCCGCTATGTAAGTAGCTTCTTGTTGCAGCGTTATAAGGTTCTTATCACGAAGATCTGGCAAAAGTTCCAGGGCACTTGTTCGAAAATCACTAACTATTACAGCCAGTTTTTCTTCCATACTCAGGCTCTCGCCGGCAATAAGGCCAAGAGCTGAGAGCAGCGGCCTGGAAAGTTTTGTATTAGGGAATTTTTTTTGCGGCCTAAGCGCGTTAATAATATCTGCTATTTCAAAAGCCGCCCGGAAGATAAGATCAATATTATCCTTATTTTCCGCTCTGTTATAGATAGATGGCTCTAAAGGTGATTTATAATCATGAGTAGCTGTCAGCAAAGAGCTTAAATGGCCAAGAAGTTTTTCGCCGGAAGAACTTTGCAAATATTTGGCCAAAAGATGGTAGGCATAAGCATCGCCATAATCCTCCGGCCGCCCTTCGGCTACCGCGCGCAATGTATTGGAAAGCGCCGTTTTTAAATAATTTTTTTCATCCACCAGGCGGTCGCTTAAAGCCTTGCCGGAAAGAATGGGAAAGGAGGCCAAAATAGAGCGACAAAAGCCGTGAATGGTGTTGATATTAACACTGTCAAAGTTATTTATGGCCATTTTAAGCCGCTCGCGCTCCTTGGGGCCGATTGCCCAATAAGCACTCTCCGGCTTTTCGCTGTTTTTAACTCTTAATAACTCATTCAGGCGGCTTCTGATGCGCTCTTTCAGCTCCTTGGTAGCCAGTTCGGTAAAAGTCATGAGCAATATTGAAGAAATATCATGCCCTTTAATAACTAAATCGGCCACCATTGAAGCCATGGTATATGTTTTGCCGGTGCCGGCCGAAGCCTCTAGGAGGACATAGCGGCTATCCCCTATTTTTCCAAGAATTTCCGGGCGCTTCACATAATAAGTGTTATTATCCATCACTTACTCCTGCCCCAAAACGGTGCAAAACGGCGCTTTATCAGCTCCCTGGCCATTGTTGCCGGCGGCGGCGGATAAGTGCGCGGATGAGGGACAAATTTATGATTATCGGATGAAATGCTTTTATTTTGGCCCAAATCTTCATACCAATCGTCAATAATTCTCTGTATGGCATTTTCCGGAGATGAAGCCGAGGACTTCTGCATAATTTTTTCAACAAGTTCCACCGGAAGCAAATAATCGTGCTTAGTTTCGGCCATCTCAGGGAACAAATTATTAAGCCAGCTTTTGGCTTCTTTAACTTCATTAAAACTAAAAAAACTTATAGACGGATTACCATTTTTAATAGCAATAATGCAGGGTTCACCTATAATCTTTGCTTTGCCGGTGACCAAAAGAATAGCACTATCAACAGCGGCCATAATTAATTTCTTAAGCGTTAACTTACTTTTTTCCTTGCACAAAATCAGCGGGTGCATGCCCTCGGCAATAAAAGGAACCGTAAGGCCGCTAAGAGAAAAAGTTACTTTATCCGCCCAGCCGTTAAAATCAACCTGGTACGGCTTTTCGGCTATCTCTTCTTTGGGAATGGCGGCATAAATATAGCGGCGGCTGATGCGCCGGCCCAAGCGATATTGGCACACCTTAGGGAGCCTCGGAAATTCTTGGTGAAAAGCGGCGTAATAGGCCTGCCAATCTTTTTTTATCTCGCCAGCGGCACATTCGCCAAAGAGGGCGGTGGGCATTTGGCCGATCTCGCGGTAATAAGCGAGGCGGTTATCTATTATAGCTAGCAATTCTTCTTCCGCTGCGCCCAAAACGAGCGGCCCAAGAAGATCTTTTTCCAGTTCAGAATCTAAAAAATCCCACTTTTCCAGCGGCGGATCATCATGATCTTTATAGCTCTCATAGCGCTCCTCCGCCAGGAGGCGGCCGCCGCTGAATTGCAATGGACAAGAGAGAAAATCATAAATATCTTTATTGGTAAATTCAATAATAGGCGGGATTTTGGGCCGCTCACGCGGGGCACTCCACATTTCCTCCGGCTTGGCATCTGCCTGCTTTAATAAAAATTGCCTACGGGCCAGTGCCTCTTTATAAGCCGCGCATGAAAGCAGCGGTTCATTACTGCTAAAGAGTTCGGCGGCATAGCGTTCCTCGGGCCAAATGTGCAGTAGGCCAATTTCTAAGGCTTTTTTATCGCGTTCTTCTTCTTTTTCATCCTCTATATGCCGATAAACTGTGGCCACCATCTCATATAACTCGGCATAAAGATTACTCTTTAGCTTTTGGTCGCCGGTTAGCTCGTCTTTACTTACATAGCTTAAAATAGCCCCCTTTTGCACCATGGTGAGCATTTCCAAAAAGTGGTACATCTCCCATTCGCGGCGCTTTATATCATAAGGTCGGTGGTCGTTATTGCGTAAGTCCAGGGGCCTATCGCTCTTGGGCGAAGGAAAGTCGCCGCTATTTAAGCCAACAAAATAAACATATTTAAAATTACCCGGCCGCAGGGTTTCTATAGCCCCCACACTCACCCCCTCGGTGATAGGCGTAAAAGGCGGGGTATTTATTTTGTTAAGCTCCTCACAAAATAGTTGGCGTGTCAGCTCAAAAGAGAGCTCAAGATCCGGGAGCGACAATTTAGCCAGAGAATCCAAAGCCTTGAATATTTTATGTAAATGGCGCTCTTCTTCTTCGTTTTCCACCTTGATGAAAAGCTCAAAATACTCTTTTAAAACCGGCCCCCAGGCCTCCAGGGTAAGACGCGCTTGGCGCAATATATTGGCCTCTTTTATCAGCACGCGCACCAAAAGGCCAAAGGCACTTATTGTTTCAGCCGCGCCTTCGGCCAGTTCCAGAGGATAGTAGGGAAAATCATTAGCCAAATATGGTTTTGGTTCATAATTATTTCCGGGCAGATACCAGCCCAAAACAGCTCTTTTAAGCCCCTGCTCCCAGTTGTAGAGGTCAGCCGGGCGACTGGCGGGAGTTACCATTTTTTCCACCATATCGGCGCCGGAAAAAATGGCCAGCCTTTCGCAAAAAAGTTCAAAGGCTTCGGCATCGGCCCCGGGAAAAAGGCGACAAATAAAGGGGCTTTTAAGCACTTTCAGCATGGTGCTGCGTTTAAAATTACTAAAGGGCACTTCCAGAAGATTTAAAATCAACTGAAAGAGCGGCTTGCCAATAAGTGGCTGATTTTGCAAATAAACCAGCGGTATCTCCGCCTCCTGCATTATTTGCTTTAAAGGCACATTGTAATTGGCTCCGGCCTCGCCGCCGGGCAGAACAATAGCTATATCGGCAAATGAGAGCTCCTCGCCCCGCTTTCTGGCCGCTAAGAGTTTATAGCGAATATCCGAAGCAATAGACTCTACTTCGCGCCTTATGGTGGGAGCTTGCCAAAAGCGGAGGGAATCATCGGCGGCGCTATTTTCTGCTAAGCTCTCTTTATAATTTTCCGCCGGTAAAAGCCGGCGATTTAAAATATCGGCCTGAAAAGCGCTTAAAAGCGTCGCTTTTTCCGCATCCTCAGCTCCAAAAGCGCTGTCGTCCAAATTATATTCACAGAGGCTGCTTATCGCCTTTATATACTCTTTGCCCCCGGCTCCCCACAAAACGAGAGCGGCCGGCTCACCTTCGGCGGCTGCCTCCCCCTCTTCGGCCATAAGGGCTTTTTTGCCGGTTTTTAAATCTTCCCAAAAAACTTTACAGGGATTTATGGCATAATAATAGAGCTCTACTCCGGGAACTTCCCCCAAAAGCTTAAAAAAATCAGTAAAAAGCGGCTCAGTATATAAAACGCCAAAAATATGCACATTTAAAGGCAAAAACGGCGCCAAAAGTTCCGCTATTGTTTCCGGTTGCAATAGTTCGCCCAAAGTTAGCCAGGCCGCCTTACTCTCGCCTTCGGCATTTAAAGTGTCACGCAAGCCGCCGGGCATAAAAATGGCCCGCCAGATAGCTCGTTGCCAAATTTCATCGTTATCTTGGGTGGCGAGTTTGCCTGCACACCAGGCCGCTATCATCTGCGGGCGGGTTAATTCGTAGTCGAGAAAAAGATTGGTTAGCGTTTTGGCCAGTTCAATACATTTTAAATCGTGGTCGCGCTCTTCTTCTATATGCTCTTCGGCTTCGGGAGCACTTTCGCTATGTAAATATTTGCTAATAACTTCCAGCTCCGGCGCAGCTAAAAATTTTTTATCCAGGAGGAGTTTTAAAATCAGCTGGCACAGAAGATCGCCCAAAATAAGGCGCTTATCCGTGCCTTCCTGGCTGAAATAGCGGGCTAAAAACTGCTTTAGGCCCAAAATGGTCTCAAGGCCACTAAAAACGCCCACACGCCTCGCCAGTTCCAATTTACATTTGGTGGCAATATAATTATTGGGCACCACCAGAGCGGTATTATTAAAAAGCGTGTCATTTTGACTAATTGCCTTAGATAGTTCATTATAAAGAGAGCCCACATCGGCGGCAACAAAACAGTGAATCATGGAAACCTCCCTTTGGAGAGATAGCTATTATTTAATGAAATGACAAGAGGAGCTAATAAATTTAATATGAAATTTTTAATTTATTTTCTAAGTTATAATACCGCACTTATTGCCGGAAAAGCGGCCTAACACTTTTTACCCGGCGCCGTGCAGAATTTTCTCAGCTATATATTTAATGGCTTCTTCAGCATTTTCGGCGGCAAAGACCGAATCAGACCTAGTAGTATCGAGCGGCTCCCCGGCCACTTTGGCGGCCCAGCCGCCAGCTGGTACTAGCGCGGCTACCGGGCGCCCATATTGCCAGGCCATGGAGATTTCCGACAAAGTGCCAGACATACCACCAACGGCGATAACGCCAGAACCAGCCATAACCACCAAGGCGTTGCGGGCTACTCCCATACCTGTCGGAATGCCCACTTCTATATACTGGTTAGCGGCTTTTCCTGTTTCGTCCTTTAAAATGCCCACAATGGGCAGGTGGGTAATACCCAGGCGCACCTTGGCTTCCGAGGCACCTTTGGCCGCCGCTTCCATTACCCCGCCATAACCGCCGCAAACCAAGCCGAAACCGTGTTCTATAATGGCACTGCCCACATTGTAAGCTATTTTATAAGTGGGCTCGTCGATCCAACGCCCGCCGATAACCGATATAAGCTGCACTCTTCTTGTCATAAATCATCCTCAAATGTTTCGTAATAAATGCTAATCTTGTTTAAGCGCTCTTCATTATAGCAAAAGGCGGTATGCACTTTGCCAAAGGTATATATGAGTACCATTTCACTCCCAAAACGGTTAGAATTTTTTAAAAGAGTATAGTTTTCACCGTAAAGTGCCCCCAGGACATCGGTGGTGCTATCCCAAGCGGGCTCGCTAAATCCCAGCGGATAATTAAAGGTTATTTCATTAATAAAGCCGCCGCCGGCCCCTTCTATATGACCACTCATAGTAAGACCATAAAGGTAATAACTATCAACAAAGCAGTTATAGGCACCACAAGCTTTTTGGGTAGAAATATCGGCGTTGCCTAAAATCAACCAAACTAAAGAGCGCTGATACGGGCCACCATCCAGGGGAATTTGCCCCAAAATCAGCTTATCATGGCCGGCAGTCAGTTTGGTCGGCGGTATAGCTCCCGGCCAAAAGATGGTTATGCTGCTCACCAAATCGGCCGTAAACTGAAAAGCCACACCAAGGTCCCAAAAAAGCAATACCGCTTTATCGCCCCAGACAAAGGGGGAGCCAGCGGCCGCAATTTCCATACCCGGCCCAAGGGATTTAATAATATCGCGGCGGTGCGTGCCAATACCAAAACCTTCCGCGCTTTTGCTCTTGCAAGTAGCGCCCACCGAAAGGGCTAAAAGGTAGTCCTCGCCATCTAACTGACCGTTGCTGTTGCTATCGGCAAAAAGAGCTCGCACATCTTCATCATAGCGGAATAAGAGCTCTTTATCGCTAAGGCGCTGCGGCGGGGCAAAAAGGCGGGTCAGCGTTTCATAAGAAGTGCCCAAAATAAGCCGGCGACCATAAAGCCAGAGGCTGCGGCCAAAAACCAAATCTTCCTGCCGGGAAGCAGAGCCGGACTGGCCGGCAAATCGCACCTCAGGCCACTCTTGGCAAGCACCAAGGAGCAATAAAAGCATTATAATGAGATACGGTTTAGAAATCGGTATCGATAAGCTTAACTTCCTCGCCGTTTTGCACGTTTTTAACATGTTTTTTGGTCTTGCTACCGTTAACGAGAGTAATGGTTACTTTCCCGGCGGGGATAGTCAATTTAAATTGCGGAACAGTTTTCCCGGTATCTTTGCCGTTGATAAAAATCTTGGTGCCCGGTGATTTCGGAGTATGCACTTTAAGAATTGCCGAGCCGGTGGCAGCCGGGGCCTTAGTAGCCGGCCTGGTGGTTTTGCCGGACGTTTTACCGCCGCTCCTACCGGAAGCTACGGCATGCTGCTTCACCAAACTGATATTCATGGAAGCAGTCTCGCCGTTAGCCGGCACAGTAAGGCTTTTCTTCTCGCGATTAAAGCCTTCCTTGGTAATGACAATAGTCACATTTTTTCCGGAAGGCTGGGCAAAATTACAAGGAGTCACACATTGTTGCACATTATCAACATAAACCAGAGCTCCCATAGGCTCGGAATTTATGGCGATATTGCCCATAGCGGCAGCCGGCGGCGGGGGCGGAGGCGGCGCGGCCGGAGCGGCCGTTGCCGCTTCGGTCGGTGCAACAGGGGCACTGGGCACCTGCTGAGTAGCTACCGGTTGCGTGGCTACCGGCTGCGTAACAGGAGCAGTTTGCACCTGTTGTTGGGGAACTCCTTGCTGAGCACTTCCCTGATTCGGCTGAGCCAGAGCCGCCGGTTGCTGGCGCTGGGTGGCTGTCGCCACCTGCTGCATTGCCTGAGGTTGCTTGGTTCCAAGACCACCCGGTTGCAAGCGATGCACCAAAGAGAGCGGGCGCCCGGGAAAAGCACTGGCACTAAAAACCGCTTCCTGATAACCTGGAGCTCTTAAAACAATAGTGTGGTCACCGGGCATCAAATCCTGTTTGACAAACGGCGTGGACTCAGAAACTTTAATATCATCAATAAAAACTGCCACCGGCACATCCGGGGGAATAGTCTCAATACGCAAGGAAGCGTAATTTTGGGAATTTCCCGGAGAAAGCACCAGATAAAAAAGCAAAAAGCCAAAGAGCAGGACAATAGCCGCGCCTAAAGCTATAACTAAAGTCATGGTGCGGTTTTTCTGCTGCGCCATTGCCGGCGGATATTGAAAACCGGCAGTGGTGTTGGGATAAAATTGCCCGCTGTTATAGCCACCCATCATCGGCGGCTGCATCGTGCCGCTCATTTGCGACATTATCTGCGGCGCCTGAATAATACCGGTGGGCATGGAGCTTAGATCCATTTGCGGCTCAGGCTGGCGCTGACGCTGCCCACCGCGCCCGTGATTGCTGTTACCTACACTGCTGCTGCCACTATTACTGCCGCCGCCCTGCATAGCCGAAAGAGCATTAGATTCAAAAATAACCGTCTTTTGCTCACCGACATCATCGTCATCATTATTGCTACTTGAAGAGGCATAACCATGGCTGGCTCTGATCTCTTTGGCGGCTTCCGGCGGCGGCTCGGTGATCTTGGCATATTCCTCCATCTTGGCCGCTTCGGCTTCTATATCTTCGGCATAAGCATCTTTCAAAAAGTTAGAAAGCTTTTTGGCGGTAAAAACCGTGCCGTCCATAATGAGGAATTGTTGCAAATCCTCGGAAAAGTCGGAAGCCCATTGATAGCGCTCGTCTCTATCTTTGGCGAGAGCCTTCATAATGACCCGTTCCAGCTCCGGCGTGACATCCGGATTTATCTGGCTGGGTGGAATGACCTCGGCATTGCGCACTTTATCCAAGGTGGAAAAATCGCTCTCCCCCACAAAAAGGCGCTTGCCGGTGACCATCTCGTAAAAGATAACGCCCACGGCAAAAATGTCACTGCGGTGGTCAATAGCCATGCCGCGCACCTGTTCGGGCGACATATAGCCGAATTTACCTTTTAATACACCGGCCTGAGTTTTACTGGCCCGGTCTTCGGCTTTGGCGATACCGAAATCGAGAACTTTAACGGCCCCCTCATAACTAACCAAAATATTTTGTGGGCTGACATCGCGGTGGACAATATTTAGCGGCTTACCTTGAGCATCGGTCTTGCGGTGAGCGTAATCGAGGCCATCGCATACTTTAGAGATGATATAGGCAGCTTGGGCCAGGGGCATAATGGCTTTGGCTTTACGGAAACGATCCAAAATCTGCCTTAAATCGCGGCCGGAAACATATTCCATGGCAATATAGTAACTCTGGTCATGACAACCGAGTTCGTATATCTGCACGATATTGGCATGGTTCAGCTGAACAGAGATACGCGCCTCATCAACAAACATGTTGATGAATTCTTCATCTTCAGCCATATTGGGCAAAATGCGCTTGATGGCCAGGATTCTGGAAAATCCTTCAACACCGAAGGATTTGGCCTTAAAAATCTCGGCCATGCCACCGACATTGACCCGCTCCAGAAGATAATAGTTACCAAAAGGAATTGGATTAACCATCGTATTCTAACTTTCCCCGGAAGCACCTGCCACGCCGCGGAAGGGTCCAAGAGTTTCTTAGGCCCGCTCTAAATATTCACCGGTTCTGGTATCAATGCGAATTGATTCACCCTCATTGACAAAAAGCGGCACATTGACTCTGGCGCCGGTTTCAAGCGTAGCCGGTTTGGAAGCACCGGTTGCGGTATCACCCTTCACGCCAGGCTCACAATAAGTAATCTTTAAAATAATAAAATTAGGCACTTGGATATCAATCGGTTTACCTTTATAGAGCATGACTTCGCAGGCGGTATTTTCTTTTAACCAGCGGGCGTTGTCACCGACATTTTCTTTCGGCACTGTCATTTGCTCATAAGTCGCGGTATCCATAAAGACAAAATCTTCACCCTCTTTGTAGAGGAATTCCATCTCCACTTCTTCGATATCCGGCTTTTCAAATTTTTCACCGGATTTAAAAGTGGGCTGTTCAACATAGCCGTTTAAAAGATTTTTTAAACGAGTGCGCACAAAAGCCGAACCCTTACCGGGTTTTACATGTTGAAATTCCACGATTTGATAGGGTGTACCATCAATTTCGATTTTGAGGCCGTTGCGAAAATCCGCAGTAGTGTACATGCTTTTTCTTCCTTAATGTAAAGCTCCTCTAAGGGAGGTTTTATGACAATTCTTCAACAAATTTCGGAGCGGTGATGCGCAGCATATAGCGCCCTTTACCGATATTGCCGCCCGGGGTCATGGTCATGCCGATAAAATACTCATCATTGATGGGCCGCAAAAGGGCAATAGCCTTTTCGGAGCAGATTTCATACTCCTTAAGCCCGCCGACCATGAGATTCATATTGCTGGCTTTTAATTTGCTAAGCAGCCCGGCATATTCAATAAGCACACTGGGCAAATCGTAATCATCGGGCAATTCTTTGGCTCTTGCGGAATCAATTTCAATGCCGTCAAAGCCCATAAGAGTGCACAAAAGACAGCCTTCAACCGAATTAACTATGCCATTCAGATGCTCTCTAAAATCCATGATACCCTCTCCTAGGCCCCTCTCCGGGCTAAGCTCCCTAAGGCGCTTAATATATCCGGCGTTCCCCGGCTCTTTAGCCAGTAATTGCCTATATATCTCAATTCCCTTCTCAAGGTGCCCTTGCTTAATGAATAACTCTGCTAAAGTGGCAGTTATGATAGGCGACCCACTCATACCTTCTTCTGCTACAACTTTTAGGCGCCCCGTGTCAAGTTTCCAAGGATATAAAAGATGAAAAATAATTTGCAGCCAGTTAAAATGGGGGACAAAATGGCCTCTCTCCGAGGCGGAGAAGGCTACAATTTAGCTAAGTTAAGCAGGATTATAAGATGACAGAGCAGGAAAAGAAGACGCTTTTTTCCTTAACTCCGGCCGAGCTGGCCAATGTGCTCGCCCTAAAACGCGGCACCGATTATTGGGTTAAAACTATTTATCAAAAACTTTACCATAGCGGCGAATTTCCGTCGGCCGCTTTGGAACTCCGTCCCGATGTAGCCCGCCGCCTTAAAAATTATGAAATATCGTGGCCGCAGATTAAATCTCTTTTGCGCGCTCCCGATGGCACCGTTAAGTGGCTCATTGCCTATAATGACGGCGCTATGGTGGAACTTGTACTCATGAGCTATGACAAACGGCACACTGTCTGCGTGAGTACCCAGTGCGGCTGCGCTATGGGCTGCACTTTTTGTGCCACCGGCAAAATGGGTTTTAAGCGCCATTTAAATGCCGGAGAAATAGTCATGGAGGTGCTCATCGCCAGGCAGGAACTGGCCAAAAAAGGCGCCGCACTTACCAATGTGGTTTTTATGGGCATGGGCGAACCGCTGGCCAATTATGAGGAGGTGATGCGGGCGGCGGCGATTATTAGCTCAGATATCGGTCTGGCCATAGCGCCGCGCCATATCACCATATCGACAGCCGGCCTCCCCGCAGGCATTTATCGAATGGCGCAGGAAAAAGCCGGCTATCAACTGGCAGTCAGTCTGCATAGCGCCATAGACTCCGTGCGCGAAAAGCTCATGCCCATTGCCAAAACACACAATCTTGAAAGCCTTTTAGCGGCCTGCCGGGAATATAACAGCCTGACAAAACGGCGCGTTTTCTTTGAATACGCCGTGATGGCCGGAATAAACGACAGCCCTAAGGACATAGAGGCGCTGGCCGCATTTATCCACCGGCTTAACGGCCATGTAAACTTACTCTCCTGGAATAAGGTAGATGAGGTGCCGTTTAAAAGTGCCGACACAAAGAGGCTTTTAGCCATTCAGGCTGAGCTGGAAAAGCGCGGTGTGCGGGCGCTTATCCGCGAAAGCCGGGGCGCAGAAATTGCCGCCGCCTGCGGGCAGTTATATGCCGCGGCTGAGCAAAAACAGTAAAATGATTATTGACAGCTGGCGATAAGATCATTATAGAGTTCTCGTGATTTTTGAGGAGGTGCATCATGGCATCAAGAACATTAGTCTTAAAGAAAAAACGTAAAAGCCGCGCCCGCAAAGCCGGACACGAACGGAAAGCAGAAATGGCTCGCAAGGGCACCACACCGGCTATGGCCGTGCTCTTTGGCGATGTTAAGGACGAAAAAGCCGCTAAGTAATAGCTGTTTTTTCCTTTCCCTTTAAAAAAAGCCTTTCTATATCGCCTAGTTGATTAAAGCAGCTTTGGCTGTCCGCTCCGAAGGCGACAAACAGATGTCCGGAAATCAGCGCTCTTGGCAGTGAGTCGGCTAGGGGAGTTAACAGAGCAATTCCCCGGCTGGCTCCCGCTGAGTAGTGCCTTGGGCCCAGTGTTTTGTCAAATTCCGCATAACTATCCGGTAAGCGGCAGCGCTTTTTACGCGCCAGGCGAAATAAAAGCGCCCCACGGTAACCGCTGGCCGCCAAAATACGGCGCGCTATAAGGCCCATAGTCTCGCGGGCATTTATTTCACACAGCGGCTCTATAGCCAAAGTACCATCGGCTTTTTTATAATAGTAGCCATCTATAACCACCGGGCCGAAATAACCTCTTTCATGCAATTTTTGCGCCACCTGGCGGGCACACTCGGTGACGATTAAGCGCGCCTCAGCTCCTGCCGGGCCGGGGAAGGGCTCATCCGCCCCCAAAACCAGGCCATAAAAAGAGCCGCTCTTCCCTACCAGGCAACGCTGAAAAGAAATATCTGTAATCAGGCCGTCATTATTCAGCATAAAATAGCAGGAAAAGTCCGCTGTGCGCTCCCGCTGGGGCTCAAGCACGGCCGCGCCGCCGCCGCAAAGAAAAGATTGCCGAATAAAATTTTCTTCTTTTGCGTCTAAAGGATAATGATTTACAATAGTTATACCTATCCCGGCATTGCCGAAAATCGGCTTTATCAGCAGAGGAAGCGGCAACTCTTTAAGGAGAGAAAAGAGCTCATTAAGGCTTTTAACCAGGCGGGAAAAAGGCGATCTAAGCCCAAGCTCACCGGCAATATTAAAAGCAAATTCCCGGCTATTTACCGCTCTTACCGCGTCCGGCGGCGGCTGGTTAAAAGAGAGGCCGAAAGTTAAAAAGACTTGCCTGGCTTCTTCATTAACTCCCCAGGGGTGGGGCTTAAAGGCGGCGGCAGCACCATCTTCCGCCAAAGGTTTAAGCGGGCTAAGGCCATAACGGGCTATCTGCCGGGCATAAGCTGGCGGCGGCGGCGGCCCCAGCGGTATAAAGCAATCCCCGGCCCGGCCGAGAGCCCAAAAAAGCACCTCTTTTTGACTGGCTAATTTGCGCATTAAATTGCTTTGGCTTACCGCTACATCAGGCGATAAAGCCTGGGACATGTCAAAATCGGTATTAAAATAAAAGAGCTCTGGCACCTGACCTCACCCACGGCCCCTCTCCCAAAGGACGAGGAGGAAAATTGTCAAAAGAGCTTTTTAAGGCGGGTAAGGGCCTCATCTACCGCTTCATGGCTGTTAAAAGCGCTGATGCGGATAAAACCGGCGCCGCAACGCCCAAAACCGGCGCCGGGAGTAGTCACCACTTGGGCTTTGTTTAATAAAAAGTCAAAAAATTCCCAGGAATCGCGGCCGCTATTTATCCAAATATAGGGCGAATTGATGCCGCCGGTGCAGGAAAAGCCCATCTTCTCAAAAAAGGCGCGAATTTTGCCGGCATTTTCCAAATAATATTTTACTAAAGCCTCGCACTCTTTGAGCCCCTCAGGCGAGAGAGCCGCCGCCGCCGCCTTTTGCACCGGATAACTCACGCCGTTAAACTTGGTGGACTGGCGCCTAAACCAGAGCTTTTTGAGCTGATGACTTACGCCATCTTTATCAAAGGCACAACATTCTTCAGGCACTACCAGATAAGCGCAACGCAGGCCGGTAAAGCCCGCGCTTTTGGAAAACGAGCGCGATTCCACCGCCACCTCTTTGGCTCCCGGCACCTGATAAATGGAGCGCACATAGCGCCCGTCCTGAATAAAGGAGCTATAAGCGGCATCATAAAAGATGAGGCTCTTATGCTCATGGGCATAGTCAACAAAGGGTTTTAACTGCTCTATAGTGGCCGCGGCGCCGGTGGGATTATTGGGGAAACAGAGATAAATCAAATCGGCCTCTTCTTTAGGCAAATTAGGGATAAAGTCATTTTCTTCCAGACTATCGAGATAGATAAGCCCTTTGTAGCGGCCGTTTTCCGCCCGCCCGCTGCGCCCGGCCATCACATTGCTGTCGGCATAGACAGGATAGACCGGGTCGGGAATGGCAACTTTTATATCTTGCGAAAATATTTCATGAAAATAGGCACAGTCTCCCTTAGCACCATCACTCACAAATATATCATCAGGGGAAATATCTAGGCCAAAGCGGCGATAATCACTGGCAGCAATGGCCTCCCGCAAAAATTCATAGCCTTCATAGGGGCCATAGCCTTTAAAAGTCTCGGCTCGCGCCATCTCTTCCGCCCCTTCATGGAGAGCCTTAATCGTGGCCGGCGGGAGCGGCAAAGTCACATCGCCGATACCAAGTTTTATAATCTTTTCAGCAGGATGAAGAGCAGCATATTCTTTGACTCGCCGCTCGATTTCGGCAAAAAGATAGCCGGCCTCAAGTTTTTGAAAATTTTCGTTTATGTGAATCATATAAAACCTCACGCACCTAAGAAAGTGCCACTTTTCTCGCGCTATTTCCAAAGGCAGGCGCCCAAGGGAAGAGCGCCTTGGGTTTTAACCTAATAAGTGTTTGCTGGCAATCACCATTTTGCGGAGCATTATTGACAAAAAGTGATAACGAAAAGTATTTATGTATTATTAGTTTTGCGGTGGGCAAAACTATTCGCCACCTTTTAGATTATTGGAGTTAAAAATGAAACGCATAACCCGTGTATTTTCTTCCATCTTACTCGCTTTACCGTTAGTCGCTACCAGTTGCGGCGGTGGCAAACAACTCTACGGCCCGGATCCCTATTCATGTGGTGCCGAAAAAGACAGCAACCAATACTGCAAAGATAACTATGGCGAGGAATGGGTTTGCGTTGATGGCACTTGCGTCAAAGAACAAGCCGCGCTCTATGGGCCCAATCCGATCGTATGCGCCGGCAAAGCCAATGCCGATCAATATTGCAAAGATACTTTTGGCAAAGAGTGGGTTTGCGTTAAAGGTGAGTGCGCCAGCGCCGACAGCAATAGCGATGCCTCTTCTGACGCCGCTTCCGATAATAGCTAAACGCCAAAAATCATCTAAACAAAGCTAAAAAAAGCCTCCTTACCGGCATTTGATTTGACGAATTAAGAAAATACTACTAGTTTATGGCCAGGGCAGCTCATACAAGGCTGCATGAGGTTATGATGAGATATTTTAACACCTTGCTTTTATTAGCTTTAGCTACATCTTTTGTTTCTACGGCCAAAGCCACCACTTTGGAGGGCACTGTAACAATTCCTGCAGAACTCACCCAGTCGCCGCCTAAAGAGGGCACTCTTTATATGCACCGCAAAATAGCTGTGGCCCCCGCTTATGACGACGGCGTGCGGCCGGTAGTTTTTATCAGCGGCCTGAAAAATGCCGACGATACCAAACCCAGCGAGTTTGCGCCGCTGCACTTTGATCGCTTGGGTATTAAAGACAATAATTTTTGGCTGTTACACGGCTCTGAGCTGGAAATCATAAGCGACGACACCATCCCTCTTACTCTCAAGGTGAGCGATGGCGAATCCTTAGAAGAAAAAATCACAATCGAACCAGGTAAACCTTTTAAATATAAACCGAAAAGCCCCGGCACGCTGGAAATATCCATTGCTGATCGCCCTTATGAAAAAGCTTATGTACTGGTCACAACTTATCATTACACCATAAAAGTAAATAATAACGGCACCTTTTTTCTTGACGACCTGCCCCCGGGAAAAGCCACTGTCAATGTGTGGCATAATGGCGAAATAATCTCCGCCATGACCATTGATATTGAAGACGAAGGTATTGTCGGTGTGGTTTTTGTCCCAGATGCCAACGGAACTTTAAACGGCCAACCGACAGCTACACGCCTCAAACGGAGATAATATGAAAATCAATCAGAGCGCCTTGCGCATTGTTTTATTTTCTTCTTTAGCTATCTTGCCGATTATCTTGCCTTTTTGTATGGAAACGCGCCTTGCTGAAGAGCGCATTCAGGATGAAACGGGGCAAAAACTCCAGGTAGTAAACTCTTTTGCCGCGCAAAAAATAGAGAACACATACAAAATGGTGGCTCGATATCTCGCTATAACCAATAGAGATGAGGGCCAAACCGCCCGTTTACAAGAGCTCATTCGCCTCTTTAACAACAAAAAACCGTCTAACAAACAAATTGAGCGTCAAAAAGAGCTCACTTTGGCCTTAAAGAGCCAGTTTGCCGAACTGGCCGGCGAAGAAATCAAGCTTTCATTAATTAACTCTCTGGGCACCGTTGTTACTGCCGAAGAGGAGAGCCCCTTCCCGCTGGATACCAGTATAGCGCACACGGCCTTTTTCAAAGATGTGCGCGCCGGCAATATGCGCGCCGGTATTGAATTAAGCTATTTGAATATGCCGGTTATGGTAACCGCCTTTCCGCTTATTACCAAAGACGGTATGCTTATTATCGTGGCTTCCACACCGCTCTCTACTCCCCTTAATAAGGCTCTGGCCGAAACGCCGGGCAACGAAAAAATGGCCTGGGCAGTCACCATAAAGCAAAATGTAGCTCTGGAGGCTAAAAATGCCGGTTTTAGCGGCCATATCAAAAGTATCCCCGATGGCAAGCCCCACCATTTTGCCCCTAAAACACCAACTACCGCCCTGCCGCTTATCGGCCAGGTTTCCGCTAAACCGCTGGCTCTAAAAACGCCGGAAAACTGCGGCATTATAGCTATTGGGCAAAAAATACCGGCCACAATTGATGACCTGGCTGTTTTTATTACTATGGATAATAGCGAGCGCTATTCCTTTATTCTCATCGGGCAGCTTTGGCTACTCTTAGGCACCCTGATATCTTTGCTTATTTTTATTGTCTTTTCGCTATTCAGATGGCGGCTCACAAGAAATACTCTGGAAAGTATTTCCGACCAGGTGAGCAACTTAATTGTGAAAGGTGCCAAAGGGCGCAATACTCTTTCCCCCAATGCCTATCCGGCAGATTTTAACCGCCTGGTGGTGTTAATCAATAAACTGGCCAGCCAAATATCCACCGGCAATTCACCTATTTCCATGGGAGTGCAAGGCGGGCAGGGACAAGCGCTGGATAACGGTTTAAATGGCCCCGGTCTTGCTGACCTCGGCAGTCCGATAGGCGGCGACAATGCTCTGGGCTCGGCTTTTATCGGCGCCTCACTGGAAGAAGATAACGGCGAAGAAAAGACCATTGATACCGGGCTCATTAATTCTATCACTGATAATATGCCCGAAGAGCCGGAAAATCCGCTCAAAATGGCCGATGATATAAGTGCTGTTTCCGATATGCTGAGCGCTGTTGATGAACTTGATGCGCCGGGCAATATTTTTAATCAGTTCTCTATGCCGCCGGTCGCAGCCCCCGCACCGGCACCAATGCAGCCGATGCCCACACCAGCGCCCATTATGCCCATAGCTCCGGTAGCTCCGGCTCCAGCGCCTATTATGCCGATAGCTCCAGCGCCAATGCAGCCGATGCCCACACCGGCACCCATTATGCCCATAGCTCCGGTAGCTCCAGCTCCGGCGCCTATTATGCCGATAGCTCCAGCGCCAATGCAGCCGATGCCCACACCGGCACCCATTATGCCCATAGCTCCGGTAGCTCCAGCTCCGGCTCCGGCGCCTATTATGCCGCCGCCGAGCGCCCAGAGTTTTCCTGAAGAAACACTCGATATGGGCCTTTTGGAAGCTGAGGCGGCCGGCGGTGAGGAAGCGGCCTTTTTGGCTGTATTTGAAGAATACAAGCGGGTACGCCAAGAGTGCGGCGAATCCATAGCCGATTTAAAACAAGATAAATTCATTCAAAAACTCCACAATACCAAAGCTTCTGTTATCGCAAGCCAAGGTTGCACTGATGTGCGCTTCCAAGTATATGTGAAAAACGGAAAGGCGGCTTTAAAAGCCATTACTTTAAAATAACTTGGGTAGTGCCATGGGCCAAAAATCTTTTTTAACCTTCCTCGCCTTAATGCTGGCTTTTAGCGGGAATAAGCCGCTAAAAGCTGAAACACCGGATTGTTGCGCCGCTGTCAAAAGCCAGCTGGAGATGGGCAATATAACCCGCGCCGAAAGCTTACTAGAGCCGCTCATCCAAAAGAAGCCCTGCATTGCTGAGGCTCTAGCCTTAAAAGGGCGCATCTTAGCCAATAAAGACGGCTTAAAAGAGGCCCTTGTTTTTTACGATAAAGCGCTAAAATGCGGTTCTTTGCCGCGAGAAAACATTTTAGAAATTGCCACAGCTTACAGTCTAACAGAGCGCCACCGGGAAGCGGCAAAATTATTAGAAGATTTTTTAAATAAAAATCCGGGGGACAGCGAATTTTTACATGAACTTGGCCTTACTTACCTCGCCCTCTCCGAGCTCCAAAAAGCCCAAGAAAAGCTGGAACAAGGCTATAAAATAGCTCCGGAAAATGCCGCTATCGCTGCCGATTATGCCTTAAGCCTCATTTATAACGGGTCTCCTGATAAAGCCATAACTCTTTTGGAAAAAGCTGCCAGGGAGCATCCGGAATCAGCCGCTGTTTTTATGGCTCTCGGCAATGCCCGCACCATAAGCGGCAAAGCCGGTGCCGCAATAGAAGCCTACAGCAAGGCCCTGGAAAACGACGCCAATTATTCTCAAGCCCGTTACCACAGGGCGCGGCTCTATCAGCAAAGCGGCGATTTTGTTAAAGCCGAGGCCGATTTTAAAATACTTTTAAAGAGTGAATTGCAAGTTAAGGCTCTACTTGGCCTCATTGAGAGCGCCCTAGCTGCCGCGCGCCCTCAAGATGCGCAAAAATGGCTGCGGGCTGCCGCTAAAAACGAAATTCTGCCGCCAGAGGAAATCAATATTTACCAGGCGGAAATCTATCGCCTGAACGGTGACAATAAAAAGGCCAAAGAGCTGCTCTTGCCCCTGGTAGAAAAAGAGCCTAAAGCCCAATTGGCCTGGAAAGTACTTTTAGCCATTGCCGAAGAAGAAAACGATCCCATATTAAAAGAGCGGGCCTTAAAAGCGCTAAAAAAGCCGGCTTCCGCCAAGTAATTAGTACAAATTAAGGATTTGAATATGCCTGATATAGAACTGCCTGTTGTTCCTCTCTTGCCCCTTAGGGATGTTGTGTCGTTCCCCAGCACAGTCTTGCCCCTTTTTATCGGCCGCACCAGCTCTCTGGCGGCGGTGGAATACGCCATGAATCACGGCAAGACCATCTTTTTAACCACTCAAAAAGCCGCCGACAGTAATAATCCGCCCATAAATGAGCTTTACAAAATGGGCACTTTAGCCAGGGTTTTGCAAGTGGTAAAAGGTCCGGAGAAAAACATTAAAATTTTCGTCGAGGGTCTGGAAAGAGCCACTATTGTCGAGCAAATAAAAAATCCCATTTTTACCCTGGTAAAAGTAAAACCGGCCAAAGAGATTCCCTCGCCGGCCTCCGGAGATGTAGCTTTTAGCACTATGCTGCGCAAGAGTTACAACGACTTTATAGCCACAAACAGTAATATTCCGCGCGAACTGGCGCAAAAACTGGCTAAGGCGAGTAGCGGCACTTTGGCCGATCTCATCACCATGCATCTTAGAGTTTCCATCCAGGAACGCCAGGATGTTCTCGAAGAGCTAAACCACGAAAAACGGTGCGAATTGGTGCTGGGGCTCCTTAATAAGCAGCAGGAAATTGCTCAGCTGGAGCAAAAAATCCAGGCCCGCGTAAAAAAGCAGCTCGAGAAAAACAACAAAGAATATTATCTCCATGAGCAAATAAACGCCATCAGAAACGAACTCGGCGAGAATGAAGATAATCAAGCTGAACTCGCCAAATTGGAAGAGCGCTTAAAAGAAAAAAAGATGCCCGAGGAAACCCGGGAAAAGATTGGCAAAGAGCTTAAGCGCTTAAAAACCATGTCGCCCATGGGGCCGGAGACCACTATGCTGCGCAATTATGTGGATCTCTGCCTCGATTTGCCCTGGGAAGAGTATTCGGAAGACAATCACAATATCAAAAAGGCCAAAACCATTTTGAATAAAGACCACTACGGCCTGGAAAAAGTCAAAGAGCGCATTTTGGAATTTTTGGCCGTGCAAGCGCTCGTCAAAGAGATAAAAGGCCCCATTCTCTGCCTGGTCGGCCCGCCGGGAGTAGGCAAAACTTCCCTGGCCCGCTCTATTGCGCGAGCTTTGGGGCGCAAATTTGTGCGTCTCTCTTTGGGCGGCGTGCGCGATGAAGCCACTATTCGCGGCCATAGACGCACCTATATAGGCGCTATGCCGGGGCGCATTTTGCAAAGTATAAAACGCGCCGGCACCGGTAATCCGCTGCTGCTTTTGGACGAAATAGATAAACTGGCCAGCGATGTGCGCGGCGATCCGGCCTCTGCTCTTTTGGAAGTGCTCGATCCCGAGGTCAATTCCACCTTTTCCGACCATTACCTAGAGCTCGATTACGACCTCAGCAAAGTGCTCTTTATTTGCACTGCCAATACCTTGGCCGGTATTCCCCCGGCTCTCGCCGACCGCATGGAAATCATCCACCTGCCAGGCTACACCGAGGAAGAAAAGCGCTCCATTTGCCAAACTTATCTCTTGCCCAGGCAAAAAGAGGCCGTGGGGCTCAAAGAGTGCAAAATAAGCTGGCCGGCCTCTGTCAGCACTTATATTATCCGCAATTACACCAAAGAGGCCGGCGTGCGCACCTTAGAGCGCACAGTGGGCACGGTACTGCGCAAAATAGCTCTGGAACTTTTGGATAAAGGTGATGAAAAGGCTCTCCTTGGCCCTTACCAGGTGAGCAAAGAAAAAGTGCGCGAGCTTTTGGGCCCGGAAAAATATCTGGAAAAAGCCACCGAAGATAAATGCTTTATCGGCCTCGCCAACGGCCTGGCTTGGACTGAGGTAGGCGGCACGGTTTTGCCGGTGGAAGTAGCCATTATGGAGGGCTCCGGCAAATTGCAAATTACCGGTAAACTGGGCGATGTGATGAAAGAATCGGCTCAGGCCGCCATGAGTTATGTGCGCTCGCGAGCCGCCCTGCTCGATCTCGCCCCGGATTTACACAGCAAAATAGATATTCACATTCATGTGCCGGACGGCGCTACGCCCAAAGATGGCCCCAGTGCCGGTATTACCATGGTCACCGCTCTCATAAGCGCCCTCACCAATTTGCCGGTGCGTCACGATGTAGCCATGACCGGCGAAATAACTCTCCGCGGGCGGGTACTGCCCATCGGCGGCTTAAAAGAGAAATCCTTAGCCGCTTACCAAGTGGGTTGCAAAAAGGTGATTATCCCGCAGGATAATGTGAAAGATCTTGAGGAAATTCCCGAAAAAATTCGCCAGAAATTGACTTTCGTCCCGGTGAGCAACATGGACGAAGTATTGCAACACGCTCTTATAATCCCCAAAAATGATCCTATTTTTCACGCTACTCTTGCACTTGAGCCCAGCCTTGGTATAAGAGTCACCAGCAGGCTAACGAGCCAGGCCATAGGCGATAACGGTGCTCCGTTTGGTGAAAGAGCGCCCATCTAAGGCCGGCACCAACATAAGGGCATTATTTAGTGGCGCAAAAAAGCGAATATCATCAAACACTTTCGGCCTTTGAAGCCGCTGCTATCAAGCTGGTACTGGCCGGCGATTCTGTGGTTGATTGGAAATATTTACCCTTAGATAGCCTGCCGGCGGCCAGGCAACTTCTGGAAATCAACGGCTATGATTTGGAAGATCCGCTCGACCGCGAACATTTGACCGATATGTACCGCGAAGCCGTGCTCTATTTAACAGATATTCACGGCTACCACATGCCCCTGGAACTGGAACACAGCGAAGATCTGCTGCGCCTCTTCTCCTGGGCCGCCAAATTGGAAGAGGCTTCTCCGGAGCTGGAAACACTTTCCGGCATGCTCTTAAAAGTCATCAGCGTGCTCAATTATCTTTCCGCCCGCGAGCTGCTCTTTCGCCTGCCCATTTCCGAAGAAGAGCTAAATTCGCGCCTTTCCGCTAAAATATTTAGTCAAATGGAGCATTTGCAAGATCATACCAACTTGGTTGAATTTGCCACCGGCCAAAAAAGCCGCTCCAGTATGCTCTCCAAGCTCCTCGTTAAAGCCGAAACTCAGGCCAGCCATATTTTCGATGTTATTCGTTGCCGCATTGTGGTGGAAAACAAAGCCGACCTCCTGCCGGCTTTGCAATTTTTATTAAATAATCTCATACCTTTTAATTATATTTCCCCCGGAGAGTCCAAAAATAATCTCATTCCTTTGCAACTAATCCGCCCCTACGATCATCTGCCGAGCGAAGAGCGCATTATGGAATTTTTAAATAATTTCAGCGGGCGCAATAGTCACAGCGACGCCGCCGGGCGCTTAAATGAGTTTTCCGGCCCCACTTTTCGCTCTATCAATTTCATCGCCTCCATTCCCCTAAGGGTTGATGAAATTTTGGAACTTTTAGACCCAACAGTGGCCGATGATTTTGGGCGCGTCATTTTAACGCAGATGGAAGTGCAGCTTTTAGATAGGCAAACAGCCATTGAAAACGAGAGCGGCGCCAACTCACACCACGCTTATAAAGCCAGGCAATTACAAAGAGTTCGCCAACGCATAGAGGTAGCTCGCGACCCCGATTTACCGCCTCTTGAACGCACCGATTTAGACAGCGAAGAGTAATTTATTAAATTTGTGTTAGTTTTTTAAGCCGCTTGCCAAGGCGTGTGGGTATATCCTATACTTGCGCGGCAGTTTGCTGCCGGTATGTGTCAGGAGGTTTTAATGGTTAGCGGAATTAGCGGGGGCTCCAATTGGGACCTAAATATCCAGAGCGAAGAGCTGGGGCGGGCACAAAAAACTCAGCAATTAGATGAATTAAACCAAGAAGAAGCCTTAAAAGGGCTCGAAGAGCAAAGGCAGCTGGAAGCCAGTAAAACGCCCAGTGACGAAGACTGGGCCAAAATTACCGACGAGTTCAAATCCAGAAATGTAGAATTCCAGTTCGACCCCAACGAAGCGCCCTATCAGTTGCAACTTGATAACGCCGGCAAGCTGGTTGATAATGATATAAATTTTAATATTTCCGCTTCACTGACGCGTGATTTGTATAATATGGTTGTCGATTCGGTGGCCGAACTCGCCAAAGCGGCCATGACAAACGACGAAGCCATAAAAAGCGCCGATGTAGCCAGCCGCCAAAAAGATCAGGATTTTGCCGCCGAGTGGCAAAAAGCCGTGGTGGATGAAGCTCTTAAAGCCACCAGCGACACCATCCGCGAGCTGGCAACGCAGGATTTAGCAAAAGACGAGCGCTTAAAAAGTGCTGCCCCGCGCCCGCTGCCCAAAGTGGAAGAGAGCCAGAATACTCAGTCGGCCAGAGCACTGCGCATTGATGACCCGCGCCAGCGTTTTGCGAATATAATGCCCATAAATCGCCCGCAGGAACCCAGGCCGGTTACCAAAACCGATAAAAGTGCCGAAGCGCAAAAAGCCCCGAAAGATTTTTCGCTTTCTGCCGACCTGCGCACGCGCATGATGCTGGGCAATCAGCGCCTGGCCGCCGCCGGAGCCGGAGTCGGAGCCGAAAAACCGGTGCCACCCGCCAATAAGAGCACCGCCACCAGCCAAACAACCAGAAACCAAAGTAATAGACCATTACAAAACAGCAGCGCAGCCAGCTCGGCCAGCCAAGCCAACAATGAAGCCAGGCTGCCACTAAATCTGGCCGAAAAGTGCTCTGCAAGATTTGCTTCCTTCATGGCCGAAGCGGCTACTTACGGCTTTTCTATGGACATAAACGGGCTCATCCAGTTTGTCATCCGCGAGGCCTATTTGCAAGGACTTGAAGACATCGTTTATGTGCGCGACAAAGTGCAATATAACATTGCTGCCAAAAAAGTGCTGCGCGCCGCTTTAAACGATGCCAGAAGCGAAGAGACGCGCGTAAAAACCAAAGCCGCCGAAGATTTAAGAGCTGTTTATGCCAAACATGATGAGGATATTGCCGCTGAGCATGCGCGCGTTGGCGATGCCAGATGGAACGGCGCCAATATCAGTGATGACGAAATAGATGAAATTATAAATAATTATTACAACTACAATAACTCCACCGGGCAATATCGAGCTAAACAATATGGGGTGGATCCATCAGATTATGATTCCATCGAAGAAGTCAGGGCAGCTTTTAGAGCCTCACCTGCTTTAATTGAGGAAAAGGGCACTTATGAAGCCGCTTATAAGAGTGCTCACCCCTATGACCCTCCGGCAGATAAAGCCGAACAATGGCTCGATGACAAAGCCAATAGCTATCTTGAGGGCTTTAATGCTTTGGTACTCGATCAAAGTCAGGATCCGCCGCAAATGGTTAAAAGCCAAAATACCACTATCAAAACTACTAAAGACCTTGAAGACCACATCAAAAGCATGGAAGAGACCCTGGCCTCTTTGGGCGACGATGCCCAGCTTTTAAACACCGATTTACAAAGCGTGATGCAAAAGCAACAGGAATTCATCAATATGCTCTCCAATGTCAGCAAATTACTCAGCAATACAGCTCTGGCTGTCATCCGCAAGATAGGTTAAGGAGAAGGCCATGGTCAGCACCAATTATAATTATAGAGTTCCCGTTTATACCGAGCCGGTAACAACAGCTCCCGAAGTACAAACACCGGCCGGGGAAGTAGCTACAGAGCTCACTACCGAAGAGATTTTAGCTACCGTTTTCACCAAAATGCTGAACGATGCCGTAGCGGCCGACCCGGAATGGGCCGATCTCTCGCAGCGCCTTAATGCTCAAGGCAAAAACAGCCTGGAAATAGATCTTGAAGATTTCGGTATTGATTTCAATGAGCTGGCGGCCAATAACGCTCCGGATGTTTTTGTTCCGGCCTCTCTTTTAAAAGCCCAGCAAGAGCTCGCCGACCTAGTGCTCGATACTGCCAAAGTGGCCATGGGCGAAACGCTTTCTAAAGCCGATATGCAAAAAATTGCCGGCATTGAAAGCGCCCCTTGGCAAGAGGCCGTGATTCAATATGCTTTTAGCATGAACCCGGCAGCCATTGATACTAAGCCGGCCGAAAAACCCACTGCACCCTTAAGCAAAGATATTCACCGCGAAGTTAAAAGCCAGGCCCCGCTTCTCGGCACCTTTAGCGTCAGCAGTATGCTGACCACCGCCCAAGCCAAACCGGCCGAAAAGAAAATAACCAGTACGCCCAAAGCGCCGCCGCCGGTTAATCTGGCTAATTATAAAAGCGCTTCTTTACATAGCCAATTTGCGGCTACTCATGCCGCTGCTAAGGCTCCCGCCCCAAAGAGTGAATCGGCAGATGCCATAGAGGCCAAAACCGGTGTTTTGAATTTAGGTATGGCCCGGGCCGTATCTGCTAAATTCTCTTCATTTTTAGCTACTTGCGCGGCAGACGGCATTCCAACCAATGTTTATGACATTGTGCAGTGGGTTTTGCGCCAGGCCTATATGGAAGGCATTGAAGATTTAGTCTATCGCCGCGACAAAGTAATGCTGGCCAATAAAGCCAAAGAGGCCCTGCGCAAAGAGGCGGCGGCAGCCAGAGCGGAAAAAACGCGCATAAATGCCGAAGCAGCGGCTTATGTCAAAGATCTTGTCACCAACTACCCGGCCATGCGGGAAGCCAAAAAGAAAGAGCTGGAGGCCGAAGCCGAAAAGAAATATCCTTGGTACAAATACCCATTGTCCAAAAAAACAAAGCGCAATAATTATGTAAACGATAACCTGGAAGCATGGGAAAAAACCCATAAACCAACTCCGGAAAATATCACCAAAAATCTGGATAGCAAAAAGGACGAACTGACCAGCGTCGGCAAATATGTCCTCGATATGAACCAGAATCCGCCTAAGATGATAAAGAGCGGTAAAAAATGTTCTTCTATGGCCGAGCTGGATGATTATATCAAAGAGCTGGAAAATAAAATGTCCTCCATCGGCGACGATGCCCAGCTTTCCAATGTTGACTTGCAAACGGTGCTGGAAAAGCAACAGGAGCTCATAAAAACCCTCTCCAACCTCGGTAAACTACTCCATGATACGGCGCTCGCCATCATTCGCAAAATAGGTTAAAGGAGTTCAAAATGGTTAGCAGTATCGGCTCTTCTTCTATTTACGATCAATATGCCAATTATCAGTGGCCGCAGTCAAATGCGCCCCAAAATCTGGAGGCTCTTTCCGATGAAGAAATTGCTAAATTAAATATAAATATAGATGATAACGACCCACTTAAAGATCTCGCGCTGGAGGAGCAGGAGGCTCTCTTTGCCGCTATTTTTGATGCCACTTATAATGAATACATCATTAATCAAAACGCAAAGACAGCCGCTGCCATTGATCCAGAACTTAGGGAATTAAAACAAAAATTCAGCGAAATGGGTTCTTCTTTTTCCTTTAACCAGGAAAAGCACGCTCTGCCGGAAATGAACGAAAAGGGCGAAGTCACCGAAAGCGAAGAAAAATATTTTATTCCCGCATCGCTCTTAAACGAAAAAGCGCTCCTAGAAATAGCCCTCGTAGATGTCTTTAAAGCCGCTTTAGGGCAAGCCGGTAATACCATAAAAGCGGCCCGCCCT
Source organism: Deltaproteobacteria bacterium (assembly GCA_016283195.1). GTDB lineage: Bacteria > JAEEML01 > JAEEML01 > JAEEML01 > JAEEML01 > JAEEML01. Next base: position 32,998 of record JAEEML010000087.1, read on the forward strand.
ATCGACCTGCCGGCCTGGCAGGAGGAGTGCGTCGCCGAAGCGCTCGGCAAAAGTGCCGATATTATCGACACCACGCCGGTGGTGCTCTCGGAGAGCGAACGCTTTAGGCCAATAGATAAAGATATTTCCCGGCGCCTCGACAGCACGCGCACTCAGGCCGGCGTTTTTACGCTGAAAAGCGCCATGACCGGCCGGGGCGCCATTAAAGATACCCCCAAAGAGCCGGTAAAAAACGATGTCTCCGCTTTTGCCTCTTTTGCGCAAAAAAAGCCGGATATTTCCATTGAAGTGAAAAAGCCGGAAAATGCCGTTGCCGCTTTTGCTGCCGCCAGCGGTGGAGCCGGAGCCGCTTCGGGCCTTAAGATCACCATCAATTACAAAGGGCCGAAAATTCCTTTTAATACCGCCCACAATGCCTGCGGGCGCTTCTCCAGCTTTTTGGCAAATTGCGCAGCCGGTGGCATACCGACAGATATCAACGCTCTAATTCTCTGGGTGCTCAGAGAGTCTTACAAAGAGGGCATGAATATTTTGGTTGATGTGCGCGAAAGAGTGAAATTTTTCAACAACTTAAAGAGCCAGATCCGCGATGTTTTGAAAGATCTTAACGCAGCCAAGACCAAATATACCAAGGCGGCCACCGATAATGCCATAGAAGAACGCAAAAAATATGTAGAGGAGCATAAAAACGATAACGAAAACAGCGATGCCAACAGCGCCGGCGCCGAGTTTGACCGGGAATCTTATGATGCCGTTTACGGCCAATATGACATCAGCGCCGAAGGGCTTACCCGTTATTGTTACAACGATAGTTATACCGGCATACCGGCCACTGTCACCAAAGGCGGCAAAGAAATTAAAACCATGAAGGAGCTGGAATCTTATATCAAAGAGATGGAAGGCAAGCTCTCTTCCATAGGCGATGACGCGCAGGTGCAAAATATCAATTTGCAAAATGCCATGCAAAAACAATCGCAGCTCATTCAAACTCTCTCCAATTTGCAAAAACTTTTGCACGATACCGCCCAAGCCATTGTGCAGCGGCTTTCATGATATAGGTAATATATGTCTTTAGAATCACTCAAAAAAGTGGCTATGCTGGCCATAGGCGATGAACTTTTACGCGGCGATATCAGCGACCAAAACACCCCCTATCTGGCCCGCTTTTTAGTACAACACGGCGCTATTTTAGAGCGCGTTGTCGTGGTGCCGGATGACGAAGAACAAATCATCGCCGAGCTTAGGCGCCTAAAAGAACGCTATGCCCTTATCTTTACCTCCGGCGGCCTGGGGCCCACCCACGATGATGTAACCATTGAAGCTATAAGTGCCGCTTTAAAGCGCGAGGTGGTAATTTCCCCGGAAATAAAGGCCCAAATGGAGCACTTTTATGGTGGCGACATAAAGCCGGCCAAACTGCGCATGGCCCGTATGCCGGCCGGTAGTGAGCTCCTTTTTGGCGCCTTCCGCTGGGTGCCGGTGATTATTTGCGAGGGCGTTTATATTTTACCCGGCGTGCCGGAAATTTTTGCTAAATGCATCGACTTTTTGAGCCCGCATTTTGCTGGTTCTGCCCTCGCCGGCCAAGCTGTTTACTTGCAAGTGGGTGAGAGCCTTATAGCCGATGAGCTTACATCTATTCAAAAGCGCCACCCGGAAGCCGTTATCGGCTCTTATCCTTTTATGGAAGATCCGCCGCGCTTAAAACTCAACGTCGTGCACCCGGAAGCTGCCGAAGTAGCCGCAGTTATAGCGGAAATAAAAGCAGCCTTTGCTCCTTACATCATTCCCCAAGAAGCATGAAGCGCCACTTTTCACCTCTGGCTCTTATAGCGCCCCTTTTAACCTGCGGCCTTTTATTTTACTTTTGGCTTAAAAGCGGCCGGCCAGAGGCGGAAAAGCCCGTTTTTTTTATTTTAGGCCCGGCGCTACTGGGGCTATATTGCCTGCTGCCCAGGTGGTTTTCAGGCCCAAAAGCCAAAAAATACCTGCCTTTACAGTTTGCCACCATCGAGGGCAAATTCACTTGGATCCATGGGCCGGCCTGGTTTTTATGGCATCTTAGCCGCGGTTTTTTGCCGGCGGCTATTATAGCTCTTTCAGCCGCTCTGGCCGGTTTTACCACCATTAGCGTAGAAAACCGCCGCGATTTGGATTTAGCTCTCGTCTATGATTACAGCGGCTCCATGGAGGCCAGGGAGGAGATGGGCTATTCGCGGCGGGAGCTGGCTCTGGCTCTATCAAGACGCCTCATCGGTGAAAGCGGCGCCGGAGCCATTGCTATCATTGGCTTTGCCCATAAAGCGGTGCTCCTCTCTCCGCTGACTGCCGATTTTTCTCTTTTAAGGCAAATTATTGAGCGGCCGGCGCCCAATTTAGACGACGGCACAGCCATAGGCGATGCCCTCATGGTGGCTATAGCGCACTTGGCCCAAGGTGCAGCAACACATAAAAAAATTGTCATTCTCTCCGACGGCGCCAATAATAGCGGCCTCATTACCCTTGATGAAGCTATAGCCGCCGCCAAGGAGCTGAATATTGAAATTCACGGCGCCCTAATCGGCAGCACCCACCCCCTGGGGCTGGCCCCACCGGCCGAGGCCCATACTTTGGCCGCTATTGCGGAGAAAAGCGGCGGGAAGCTCTGGTTTCTAAGTGCCGGCGATGAGCTCATCGCTACTTTGGCCAAAGATTTACCTCTAAGACCGGCCGCCGGCGCCAAACAGCCGCGCGATTTTGCAAGCCCCATGGCTTTTCTCCTGCTTTTACTCACAGCTCTTGGCCAATACGGGAGGCTCCGTGCCCATGATTAGTAGCCTCTCTGACATCTTTCAATTAAACAGGCTCCTTATTTTAAGTGTGCCGCCAGTAGTCCTTATTATTTATTTCATAATATTATCAATAAAATGGCAAAAGCGCGCCGGAACTGGCGAAACCCCTGCCGAGCCCTGGCCACGCTCCAGGCCGCGTACCTTAAAAGAGCGCCTTTTGCCCCTAGCTCTCTTTGGGGCCATTATGGCAACTGCGGCCTACCTCGCTATAAAACCGGCGCCGCCGCCATATAACGGCACTATAGAAATGGTGACTATTCTCGATGTTTCGGCCTCAATGCAGGTAAGAGAGCAAAGCGGCCAAATCACCCGCCTGGAGATGGCCAAAAAAAAGGTTAAGCAATTTATTAAGCGGGAAAAGCCGCAAAAAAGCGGCCTCATTCTCCTGGCCGGCAGCTCTTTTTGGGCTATGCCATTAAGCAATAATATCATTACATTTGAGCGCTTTTTAGATGCCGCCACCACCTTTTCCATCAGCGACAGCGGCACCGCCCTCACTCCGGCTTTGGAAATTTTGGCCGAAGAATTTTGTGAGAATAAACATTATTGCCGCCTGGAAAAACCGCTGGTAGTGCTGCTTTTAAGCGATGGTGAAATTTTTGATGAAGTACCGAGAGCGCTCATTAAAAAGCTCACAACTGCCGGTTTTACTTTTATTTTTGCCGCCATAGGCGAAGAAGCGGCACCGGTGCCCAGCTTTGATTTAGATGGTAATATAAGCGGCTTTAGAGTAAAGCTTAACGGCCAGCCGCAATTATCGGAGGCAAATCCGGAGTTACTACAGGATCTGGCTAAGGTGAGCGGCGGCCTTTTTGTGGCCCCTAGCGCCGATATTCCGCCGCTAAAGGCCTTTCTGGATAAGCCCATTCCCCAAATACTGTACAGCAAAGAGCGGCTTCTCATGGCGGCCTGGCTCTTAGCTCTTATTAGCCTCTTTTTAAGGAGGGCTTAAGAGCGGACAAGTATAGCCAGATTTAATTTTTGTGTTTTGCCTATTCTATTTGATCTTCATCAATCAATGGTTTCTCACATACAGAAACATTTTTCCTCTCCTTCAATCTTAGATAAAAAGATTTTAATGTGGCTTCCTGTATGTCGGAAATTATTTGATTAGAGCTCAATCGCACATCATTCTCTATGATAAGATTATTCGCAAAGCTGATTTGGCAAAGAAAGTTTTCTAAATCATCGTTATTATCAATATCTTTAAAAAGATAAGACAATTTTACTTTTCTGGTTATGTTGTTTTTATCATCAAATAATTCCGGTTGATATGTAAAATCCAAAACATCATCTATAGGAAAGCTTGGAGCAGGCGGAAGTATTACTGATTCATAATCACAATTTAGCAAAAATCGCTGATGCATATAATAATCTTGTCTCATAGATTCCTGATTCCAATCTAAAACCAAAATTCAACCATGGAATTATGCTCTTTGGCAAAAGTAAGTACTTCTATCAAATTTGTAGCAGCAATATCAGTATTGGTATCTACAGTCTCTTTTTTAAACTGCCAAGCCATTTCTAGAGCTTTGGGTACATCTTCTTTTTTCATTCGCTCATCCTCACAATTGTCGATTATAATACCAAAGGCCTGATTAAATTGGTTATAGAGTGGTGTCAATAAATTATTCAGTTTACTCTTCATATTAAATTCTTTTATATTTGGCGATTGATTATCAATATAATCAAGATATTCCATTTCTTTTTCCCCCGCCTCATTTATTGGCACAAAAAAGGCAACATAAAGCTCATCGATATTCATGACTACATTTCCTCCCTTTTTTTAATTCTAAAATGAGTAGCTCTATTGTACTCACTTTTCGACCTCCCGTGAGTTTTACCAGCACTATCTTTGTAATTATGACCATTGGTTCCGTCAAGATTCAGGTACAATCGGTGGTTTTGATTTACTGTGCAGTCTTGAATTCTAAGATATCCTCCTCCTATGTCAGCGACAACAGCTATTGTTCGATCAGTGTTATAAAATGATATTTTGCCATCTTTGTACTCCGGCTCTGCACCTGGAGCAAATTTCTCCACTATTTCATTAATATCCACCGACTCCCAATTCTTACCATAAGTAGCAGCACGTCTGATTCCTCTATCAATTAATTCCGTTAGTATTGGGTCATTGATTGCCTCAATTTTTTTAGTATAAACACCATCCGAGTATCTTTCTTTAGCATCAG
>JAEEML010000088.1 GCA_016283195.1 Deltaproteobacteria bacterium
AATAATGCCGTGCGGCGAATGGATCAGATGATCCATCTTTTTGTAATTTTCCGGCGAAAAGCCGAGGTCGGTAAGATCGAGCAAAATGGAGCTTCTGTCTAATAGACGCATGGTAATGCGCTCGCCGTGGCTGGTGGGCACGGTGGCAGTACGGATATCAATATCTTTACCGGCCATCTTAATGCGAATACGCCCGTCCTGGGGCAGACGCTTTTCGGCGATATTGAGCCCGGCCATAATCTTAATACGCGAAATCATTGAAGATTGTATTTTTTTGGGCGGGCGGATTTTTTCATGCAAAATACCGTCGATGCGGAAGCGGATGATAAGGTCGCGCTCCATTGGCTCCACATGGATATCGGAAGCATGCTCTTTGATAGCCTGGGAGATGAGCGAGTTGACAAGGCGGATAATGGGCGCTTCGTCTTCGCTGTCGAGGAGGTCTTTGGTCTCTTCCAGCTCATGGGCAAAGCTATTCAAATCATCGTCGTTTTGAATAGCTTCCATGGTGGCTTCGGCCTGCGCCGAGCGGCGGTCGTAAACACCGTTAATAGCATTTATAATAGTTTCCGAGCGCGCCAGCTTTAAAGCACAGGGGAGGCCAAAATGGTCAGAGAGCTCATCTATAGCGCCAAGCGCATAAGGGTCGCTTATGGCTACCTCGATAGCCCCGTTTTGCTTTGAAAGCGGTAATAATTTGTGCTTTTTGCAAAAGTTAATGGGAAGACCTGCGACCAGCTCATCGGGAATATCTTTTATTTCAATAGAGCTGATTATCGGTAATTCCAGCTGCAGCGCAATAGCTTTTAAAACAGTCACTTCGCCAGCGAGCTTCTTTTCTAAAATAAATTCAATTTGCGCCGAGGGCGAAAGATTTAAAAGCTCTGCTTCATCCTCTGGAGTAATGGCATTAAGCTCGCCCATAGAGTGCAAAATAGCCGGCAACGGCATAGTGGCATAACTGGGCACCTCTACCATAGCCGCCGGTTCCGGGGTTATAGTGGCTACTTGGGGAAGCGGCATATTTACTACCGTTTTTTCTTCCGCCGGGGCCATATTTTCCACTACATCGCTCATGGAGCGGCCTCACTTTGAGCATTGGTAGTAGCCTCACTTGTTGCTGGTTGCGACGTTTCAGAGGGAGCTTGTTCCACTTCGCCGGCTCCTTCATCAGCTTTGGCGCCATGCACTTCTTCGGTCATTTCGGAAAATTCGGCTGTCTCCATTTCCGGCATAATAAGCGTCTCTTCGCCGTTGCCTTCGCCGCCGTTTTCAATGCGCTTCATCTCATTTTCTATTTCGGCCAGCAGTGTTGCGGCCATGCCGTTTTTACGAGCATAATTGACATAGGGACGATAATCTTGCGAACCGCCGTAAAACATCTTTTCAAAGCGCTGATGCTCCAGCAATTTACGCTTGGCGATAGCCTCCATATCGCTTTTGTCTCTAATAATGTAAGGCGTTAAAATTATAAGCAAACTAACCTTTTCTTTTTCCCAAGAGCGAGTTTTGAAAAGCCAGCCGAAAATGGGAATATTGCCAAGAAGCGGAATTTTAGATTCCGACTCGCGGTAACGTTCACGAATGAGGCCGCCGATTACCATGGTTTGCTGATCATCCGGGGTAATAACGGTTTTGGTCTTTCTGGTGGCGGTCATCGGCTGGCCGGTAGCTTCATCTTTACCAATCAAATCTTCGATAGAAAGATCAACTTCCAGGCGCACTTTACCAAACTCATTGATATGCGGCGTAAGACTTAGTTTCAAAGAAACATCAATGCGGTCGGTACGAGAATAAAGCCCGGCATAAGCCGAAAGAGCCGAACTGGCACTGCTACTTAAACCGGCTAAATTATTCAAAGTTGAGCCATAGCCTTCTTGGAAGGGGATTTTTTGTCCTACTTCAATCTCGGCTTCTTCGTTGTCGGTTACTGTAATATGCGGAGTAGAGAGAATATTGGAATTGGTATCATTTTCCAAAGCTTTTAAAACCACACCGATACTGGGAATAGTCACCGAAGTGCCGCCGATAGTGCCGGTAAACATCTCACCCAAAACGCCGCCTATAGCTCCGCCAAAAATATTAAAGAGGTCGGCAACCCCGGAGGCGCTGGTGATGGCCGTCATGGTGGAGTTACTGGAAGATTGAATAAAACCTATACCTTGCGAGAGATTTTTATTGCCGGAACCTTTATCAAAAGGAATACCGCTATGCCAACCGGTACCGAATTGGTTGTTTTTGCCAACTGTCACTTCCATAATAGCCGCTTCGATAAAAACCTGCAGGCGCGGGCGGTCCAGCTGTTCTATAACTTTTTTAAGGCTTTTATAATCGCGGGCGGAGCTCACAATCACCAAGCTGTTGGTGGCTTTATCGGCGGTGATTTTTACTTCGCCCTCAAAAAGCGCCGCGCTATCGGCCGGCCCTTTTTTATTATTGGCTGCCTTCTTGTTATTTCCGCTATTAGAACGCCCCTGAGCCAGCGAAGAGAGCGTATTGGCTACATCTTCGGCAGTAGCGTTTTTTAAATAATGAACGCGAATTTGGCCTTCATCTTCGGTGAGCTGCACATCCAGCTTGCTCACAATATCCATAATGGGAGCAAAACTGTCATGGCCGGCCAGGATAAAGAGCTGATTAGTGCGATCATCGGGAATTATTTTGGAAATATTTACCGAACTGCCGACAGAGTCCTCCGCCGGTTTATTGCTGTTTTTACTATTGCCGCTATTAGAGGCCGGCTTTTTATCCACATCATATATTTGCTTTATTTTTTCCGCTACTTCGCTGGCAATACCGTTTTCTATGGGAATAATTTGCAACTCTTCCCGGCCGCCGGCTTGGTCCAGAGTATCAATAATACTTTTTATGCGGTGAATATTATTGCCATAATCGGAAAGAATCAGAGTATTGGTGGGCTGGAAGACGGTCATCGAGCCGTCAGAAGAAACCATTCCTTTGATAATATTAGATATATTTTGAGCATCAACATATTTAAGTTGCAATAAAATAGTTACCAGAGAATCGGTCCAAGGCACATTTTTGGCATCGTCGTAATAAGTAGGAATCGGTGATTTAATAGCCTCTTTAGAAGAGGTTAATTTATAAAATTTGCCGGAGCGCACTAAAGTTAAATTATTGATTTCAAGAGCCGACAAAAAGGCTTGGTAGGCCTCATAAGCTGTAACCTGAGTAGGGCACAAAATGGTGATTTTTTGTCCTTTTATTTTTTCAGGCACAATGAAGTTGCGCCGCGTAATATCGCTTATAGCTTTAATAACATCTTCTACGGCCGCTTTATTAAAATCAAAATAAAATTTACCTTTGCGGCTTCTGGCGGCGTAGTCGATGGTGGTTTCCTCTTCGCCGCCACCCCCTTGAGAGCCTTTATTAGCTGCAGAAGAGGCGGCCGGAGCGGCAGCTTGGGCTACTTTGGTGGGCTCACTCGCGCTGCTGCTACTGGCGCTCTCTTCGTTATTACTTTCGTCTTCTTTGGTTTCTGCTTCGGCAGCATTCCGGAATCTGGCCGCTCTTTTCACTTTTAGCGAATCAATAGCATGCTGACGGCCCGGAGACAAACGCCTAGCGTCACGGTTTAAAATATGGCGCGGGGGACGAACTCTGTTTTCGCCCTCCTCTTCCTCTTGAGCTTTCAGCGGTGTAGCCACTAAAACAGTGGCTAAGAGAGCAAGTAGCGGCCAGGCAGGTCCAAACGGTATTTTACGAAAATGCAGGAACATAGCATATCCTTTGTTTGCATTGTGTCGGCATCCCTAAAATGCCGATTTGCTTATATGCAATAATCAGGCCAATTTTAAAAAGCAAAAAATTGTTATAAGTTGTTGCAGGTTAGCTTTATTTTTTTCAATTTGCCGCTGTGACAAAATGTCAATTATCTCTGCACCAGCGGAAGATTGTGCGACATTTTGTCACATAAACGAGTTCAGGGCTTATTAAAAATGGTAATTGCGGCTATTGATAGCGCCGGCGACAGATTGATCGCCGCGCAGGTTATAAATGAGGTCGAAATAGAGATGGCGTTCGTCAGGATCAATAAAGGGGTCATCCTGGGAAGTGCCAAGTTCATAGATAATATGCAGCCTGTCAGCCGGAATATGGACACTGTAACTCCCTATTCTGTTCATACTGGCGTTCATAAGATCATTAGCTGCCACATCGTCATCAAAGAAGCTTTTCTGGCCATCAAAAGCACTATTATATATACTATCTGAAATATTGGAAAAGCTTTCGTCGCAGAGCATATTAAGGCCCATCAGGCTATCCACCAGTGTCAGTTGGCTCTCGCTTTCCAGGCCGGCAATAGCCGAGCTCTTGTTATATGGGCTACTGTTGCCATAAATGGTGGAGCCGGAAACAATGCCTTCGCTATCTACAAGGCAAAGAGCCGTGCCGCAGTTTTCCACATCATAACATACGCCTTTTTCCACCGGAGCGCCTAAATAGTTATTGCCAAGCTGGACATTGTAAAGAGCCAGCGGGCCGGAGCTGTTATAAATAGCGCCGCCGGCCAGTAATCGCGCTGCAGAAGGTTCGGTGGAAACTGCGCTGTTTTCATCAAAAACGACATTGGTTAAAAGCACACGCATGGCCCTTTCACTGTAAATAGCACCGCCCTTGGCTATATTTTGTTTTGTTACAGCGCTGTTTTTCACAAATGAGCTGTCCTGCACCACCAGGCGGCTATCATTGGTATTGGTAATAGCGCCGCCCCAAGCTTCGTCATTTTGTTCATTTATATTGCGCGAGAAATAGGAACCGCTGATAACTGCCAAGGCAGAGCTATTATTCATTAAAACAGCTTCCAGCTTACCGGCCACAAATTCGCTTATACCGCAGTTTTCGATATAAAGAGCCGATCCTTCCTCATTATCGGCAAAGGCGCCGGGCTCCTTATTGCCCATAAAGGTGATATCGTGGAGCGAAAGGCGCTTCATGGTATTGATAGTGAAAAGCGGCTCATTGGCAGAAGGCGTATATAAAATAGTGGTGCGCTGTTCATAAAGATTTTCGCCACGTTCGGAAATACTCTTTTCAGAACCTTTAAAGGAGCCATAAACATCAATAGTGGCCTCACCGCCGAGATCGAGCAGGATATTTCTGTCAGCCGTATAATCACCACCGGCTATCCAAATAGCTGCCTCTTTACAGGCCGCGTCTTTAAGCAGATTATAAGCCAAATCAAAGGCCGCATTGACAGTAGCCAGCGCCTCTTCCCAGCTCTGCCCGCTCTGCCCGTCGTCTCCTTCTGTGCGCACATAGACGATACATGGTTCAGTGAGTTCCAAACAGGTAGGTTCCATATTGTCATCATAATAACAAACTGTTTCATCTTTATGGTAACAATCGCCGTCAAAATTCTCGCAAGTAGGCTTACAGGCAATATTTCTCCCGTTTATACTATCCGGATAACCAGGCTCAAAGGAAAGGTGCTGACCGCCCGGCGGGCAAACCTGGACATCGCCGAATCTGTCAAGTGCATAATAGCAGCCTTTGCCGGCAAGACCACTATCACATACCTGCAAATCATTGCAGGAGCAGCTGGAGCAAGAAGAGCCGTAATAGCCGCCGGTACATTCGCTACAGGTGGTATTGCCTTGCCAATTGGTATAACAATTGCAGGAACCATCACCACCGGTGCCCTGTCTACAAGAGCCATGACCGCTACAAGGATTAGTAGGCCCGCCCTGGCAGGTAATTGTGCACGAAGGACCGGCATAGCCACTGACACAAGCATTGCAGGCAGCTCCCGTCCAATGACCCGGACCAGTACAGGAGCAAGTGCCGTCCTGCTGACAGGTACCGTGACCACTACAGGGATTAGTAGGCCCGCCGGGACAGGTAGTTTGACAATTTGAGCCAACATAGCCGGGTTTACAAGTAGCGCAAGCCGGAGCCGCCCAGTTGCCGTTACAAGAACAAGTGGGGGTGGTCACATTTTTACCGTCATGGCATTCACCACGGCCGTTACAGGGATCAGCGGCGCCGCCGGGGCACTCTAAAGAGCAATCAGGGCCGCCATAGCCGGGTTTACAATCTTCGCAACCGGCAGCCAAATCCCAATTGCCGGCACAAACATCACAAGCAGAACCGCTCCAATGGCCAGAGCAAGAACAGGTGGGCGTTACATTCTTACCGGCCGTGCAGGTACCATGGCCGTTACATTGGTTAGCAGCGCCGCCGGGGCACTCCAAAGAGCAATCAGGGCCGCCATAGCCAGGTTTACATTCATTGCAATCTGTCCCAGTCCAATTGCCTTTGCACACATTGCAAGCCGGGCCAGCCCAGTTGCCGGTACAAGAACAAGTGGGCGTCACATTTTTACCGGCAGAGCAGGTACCATGGCCGTTACATTGATTAGTAGCACCGCCGGGACATTCGGCATTGCAATCGGAGCCGCCATAGCCATCTGCGCAGGTATCACAAGCAGTGCCGGTCCAATGGCCGCCACATTGTGTGCAAGAGCCATTACCATTTAGGCCATCAATGCAGGAGCCGCCTTTACATTGCGCGCTGCCGGTTCCGCCGGGGCAGGTATTTTCACAATTTTGGCCATATTTGCCATCTATACAATCAGCACAGTTCTGCCCCACATCAAAGCCGCTTTGGCAACTCGTACAGTTACCGTTTCCCCCAGTGCCACCATTACAAGTACCATGGCCGTAACATTGCGCGCTGCCGGTTCCGCCGGGGCAGGCATTGGAACAGGTTGGCCCCCAGTAGCCATCAGCGCACTGAGTACAACTTGGCATGGCCCAGCCGGTTTTACACTGGGTACAATTTGATTCGGTGGTGAAATTGCCGCTGCAGGCACCACAATTGCCGAGGCCATGTACACCGTCATCACATTCCGACTGACCATTGCAAATACCGCCCGCGCTGCCGAGTCCCTGGCAGGTGCCGGTACATTGGGGGCCAAAGTAGCCCTCTTTGCAATCGTTGCAATTAGCCTCTGCACTCCAGTTGCCACTACAATTAATGCACTTGCCTTCACTGGTACAGGTGCCGCGACCAAAGCAGATTCCCTGACCCTCAGCCACGCCTGGGCAGGGCAGACAACTTGGCCCATAATAGCCATTTGCACACTCATTGCAGGTAGCGCCAGTATAATTAGCAGCGGTACAGGTACACTTGGGTTTGCCGTTAGCTATGGAGCAATTACCATGGCCGTTACAGGTATTGGGCGTGCACTTGGGTTCACAAGTGCCATTTTGGTCTTCATCCTGATAATCACTCTGACACTTACAATCAACTTGGCCGGTAGTGCTATTTATATAGCATTCGGCACCGGTCGGGCAGCTATGCTGGGCAACTTCACAAGTTGGCATACAAGTGCCGTCATTGTTAGCGTCCTGATAACCAGCGGCGCAGGCAGTACAAGAGCCGTTGGCATCTAAAGCGTAGCCAGTATCACAATTACAGCTATTACTGGTTTCGCCGCCGCAAGTGCCATGGCCGTTACAAACATTGGCAGCTCCGCCCGGGCAGGGTTTACATTCCGGGCCGGCATAGCCGGTATTGCACTTATTACATTCTATTCCTGCCCAGCCGGTATAGCATGAGCAGCTATTGCTGGTTTCGCCGCCGCAGGTACCATGACCGTTACAGGCATTATCCGCGCCGCCCGGGCAGGGAGTACATTCCGGGCCGGCATAGCCGCGCGCGCACTTTTGACAGTTATCACCACTATAGTTGGGCTTACATTCGGTGCAGTATTCACCTTGCCAATGGTCGGCACAGAGGCAGGTACCATGGCCATCTTTTCCTTCATCGCAGGTGCCATGTTCCGAGCAGGCACAAGGCAGGCAATCCGGGCCATAGTAACCGGGTGCGCACTCATTACAGCTCACACCGGCCCAGCCTGGCAGACAGGTGGCACAATTGCTATTTTTATCAAAGTGGTTAAAACACTCGCATTCACCATTGCCGGTGCGGCCATCCAGACAAATGCCGTGACCATTGCAAACCCCATTCTCACTGCCCAGCCCCGGACAGCGCCCTGTACATTCATCATTAAAATAGTTGGCTACACACTTATCGCAGGCCGGGTAGCCGGTAAAATTGCCTTCACAGCCGTTGCAATCAACACCGGCCACGCCTTCATCACAAACACAGGAACCGTCAGGCTGGCATTTTCCTTTATTATTACAAGGGGTTTCTGCTCCGCCAAGGCATTCGATTTGGCAATTATCGCCCACATAGCCGGGCTTACAAACCGCACAATCGCTAGCGGCATCCCAATTGGTAAGACAAAGGGAGCAGGAAGTTTCTATATCATAATGATTCAAACAGGTTGTACAGCCGCTTTCCGCTGTAAAATGGTTATTGCAGGTACAAACGCCATCGCCATCTACGCCATCGTTACATTTGCCGTGGCCACCGCAAACAGCGCCTTTCTCTACTCCCGGGCAAAGGCCGTCGCACTTTTTGCCAAAATAGCCATCTTTACAAACACTGCAATCTTCACCGCCCCAGTTTCCGTCGCACTTACAGGAGCCATCACCGTCAACACCATCATCACAAACACCGTGGCCGCTGCAAATTTCGCTATCAAAACCGGGACATTTTCTCTGGCACTTTTCGCCGTAGCGCCCGGCTTCACAGCGCATTTGGCAAATGGATTTACCGCTGGAGTTTTCTTTGCAAACCCAGCCTTGCTCTAAAACACAGGAAGCGCTGCAACCGTCGCCGGCTTTATTATCGCCATCATCACAATCTTCCAGGCCCTCTTTGCGCCCATCACCGCACACAACGGAAGTGCCATCAATACAAACACTATCTTCGCAATGCTGGGTATTAATGTCACATTCGCTATTGTCTGTGCATATTTTATGACAAGTGCCCAAAGCGCATACAAGGCCGGTTTTACACTCATCACTGTTCTTACAAGCTGTGCCTTCGGGCAAATTATTGGCTATTCCGTTTATGGTGTTGTCAGGATCTCCGCAACCGCTTGTCACCAGCAGGACCGCCATACTCAAAAAGAGTGCCAATTTAGAAAATCGCATTTTGCCCTCCTAATTGCTTTAGCGCAAAAAACAAACGTTTTTAGCCTCCGATATCGGGGAGATATAGTGCGGACTCAAAGGGACCGGCGGCAGATTTATCGTTCATAAAACGCGCCAAGCCATTTAAATCAAAGAATATTCCATATTTATAAAAATCGGCGGGCAAGAAATCGGGCACCAAATATTCTCCTGGCGTCATATTTAACTGAATATCTTTTTGCGTCATCACCTCTCCCAAGGCTCTATCAATATCTTCGGCATCAAAATATGAAGCGGCGGTTTCACCAATACCAAGTATATTGGCAAAGTTATCTCTATCATCCTTATTTTGAGCAAAAACCGAATTATAAACATTCATTTTTGTGTCGGCACTATAAAGGGCTACGCTGCCGGTATTATTATTTACCAAAAGCCCATATAAATTAACCGGCAATGTGCTTTGGGTATATAAAACGGATCCTTCATGTTCACTATCACTCTTAACGCTATTTTCACTAAATTGTAAATTATAACCATAGAGGCTGGCTTTATCATAAAGCGCTATAGCTCCGCCCTGAGCAAGGCGCTCACCGATAAGCCTATTTTTATTAAAAACACTGTTAATATAAACATTACGGCTAACTTCTCCGGCAAAAATCACTGCTCCACTAGCTTTATCAGCCAGCAAAGAATTACCCATAAATGAGCTGTTAACAATATGCAAATGGCCAAGATTAAAAATAACCCCGCCAAAACCTGGCCCGCCATCAGAAGTAATGCCGGATATTCCGGACCCGGAAATAATGAGGCTGGCATCAGGAGCTATCTCAACAAAAGGCGAACTAGATCTTTCGGTTTCAAAAGCGGATATATAGGTATTTTCAAGAACTACTGTTGATGCTCCTTTGGCTTTTATTAACTTTTCGGTTTCATTTGTAGCGGCGCTCATGCCGATGGAATCAAGCAGCAAATAGCTCTTATTGTTAAGTTCCGCAAAATATGAGGCTTTAAGAGCAATAATAGCGCGGGATTCTTCACTATTTTTTCTTTCGCCGATATTCTTTTCTTCGCCGCGGAAGCCGCCGTATATATAAAGGCGCATTTCATCGGCCCCATGTTCTTCGGGCAAAAACGGTTTGCTCATTACATAATTGCCGGCCGTTAAAAGGATAAACATATCACGGCAAGCAGGAAGGCGTTCTGCCCAAAGAGCCATAGCCCGATCAAAGGTGGCTACGGCATTAACCCAACCTGAGCCGTCTTTGTCATCATTGCCATCTTTTTGATTTACAAAAATCCAGCACTTGTCTCCGCTATCGGCCATGGAAAGGCACACTGGTTTGCCCTCAGCTTGGCGTTCATAATAACAGGCCGAATAATCCCCTTCTTTTTGCGTAAAACAGCCGCTTTCGGCACAAGTATATTGACAGTTAACGTTCTCCCCGCTTTCCGGCTCATAATAATAATGTTGCAATCCCGGCGGGCAAACATGGCCGTATTCTCCTTCTTCATAATAGCAAGTACCATCGTTTGCCTTGCCATCGCGGCAAGTGGCCCGTTCCGGGCAATCACAGGGAGTGCAACGTGAGCCGTAATAACCGGGCTTACAGGTATCACAGACCTTATTGTTGCCATTGTTACCTGTCCAGCCCTCATCACAAGTACAGGTGCCGTCTTTATCTTTGCCATCATTACATTTTCCGTGAGTACCGCATTGGCAGGCCACACAATTTTCACCATAGTGACCGGAAGCGCACTCGTTACAATCAGGACCGGTAAAGCCGGGTTTACATTCATTACAAGCCTGGCCATCCCAGTTGCCGGTGCAGGCACAGGTTGGATTCACATTTAGGCCGGCAGAACAGGTGCCGTGGCCGTTACACTGAGCAGCAGCGCCGCCCGGGCACTCTAAAGAGCAATCAGCGCCGCCATAACCGGCGTCACATTCGGTGCAACCGTCACCGGCAAAACCGGTTTTACATTCCGCACAATTCTCGCCGGTAAAATTGCCGCTACATTTACAGGAACCGTCGCTGTTACAAGTTCCGTGCGGAGCACAGGGGCAAAGCTGACAATTCTCACCAACATAACCTTCCGCACACTCATTGCAATTCGGGCCGGTAAAGCCCTCTTTGCAACTATCGCAAGCCGGACCGGCAAAATTGCCATTGCAAGTACAAGTGCCGTTACCGCCCACGCCGTCTGAACAGGTGCCGCGAGCCGAACCGCCGCAGGGGCCGGTAGCAGTGCCGGTGCCGGGGCAGCTGCTTGCGCATTTTTCGCCATAATAACCGGCAATACATTCATTACATGAAGCGCCGGTGAAATTACCGCTACAACCGGAACAATCAAGGCCCAAAACGCCGTCGTTACATTTACAGGCGCCGGTGCCAGCTACACCGCCGTCACAAGTTCCCTGGCCGTTACAGGGATTTTCGGCACCGCCAAGACATTCATTTGCGCAGTTAGGGCCAAAATAACCGGCCTTACATTCGCTGCAATCGGCACCGTCCCAGTTACCATGACATTCACAAGTGCCGCTGCCTTCCACACCGTCATCACACACCCCATGGCCACTGCAAATGGCACTGTCAAAACCGGGGCATTTTTGCTGGCATTTTTCGCCAAAGCGGCCGGGCTCGGCACACTTCTCGCTGCAAACGGTTAAGCCTTTTTCGTTTTCTTTGCAGCGCCAGCCTGTTTCCAATTTGCAAACAGAGCTGCAACCGTCGCCGCTGGTGTTGTTGCCATCATCGCATTCTTCATTATTGCCTTCGCGATAGCCGTCACCGCAAACCGAGGCAGCGCCGCTAACACAAATACCAACTTCATCGCAATGCTGGGTATCGACATTGCAATCGCCTTTATAGGTGCATAGTTTATGGCATTTCCCGTTAAAGCAGTAAAGGCCGCTGCGACATTCCGAAGTACTCTGACAAAGCTCGTCTTCTGGCAAGTCTTTAATTTTTCCCGGCTCTTCTTCGACATTATTGCCGCAGGCAAAACACAAGAAAGGCAGCGTTATTACTAACAAATTCGACATGCGCATCTTAGCCATTTGCTTCTCCCAAATTTAAATAAAGAATCTGCCCATTTCCATATCCATAGCGGAATAAGGAACAGCCCTATTATTATAATACAAATAAAATAATTAATAAAATACTTATTGCTGTAATTGGCGCGATTACCATGAGTTTACTTGCAATTCAATTCTTCTTCCAATAAAAAGGCCCTTGGTACGCTTGCGCCATGAGCGGAGTTAATATGCAATACTGCCCTATTTGCGATACACAATATGAAGATTCGTTAAAAATCTGTCCCAAGGACGGAGCCCAATTGCTGACTATAAAGAACCGCGAGGATCCCCTCATCGGCTCCCGCCTTAAGGATCGCTATCTTATTCTCAAAAAAATCGGCGAAGGCGGCATGGGGGCGGTTTATCTGGCCGAACAGCAGCCGCTTGGTCGCCGGGTCGCCATAAAAATGCTCAATTCCGATGCCCGCGATGACCCGGCTCTCGTTAAACGCTTTCTCCGCGAAGCCAAAGCGCTAAGTGCCCTCTCGCATCCCAATATTGTTTCCATCATCGACTTTGGCAACACCACCGATGGGGCTGTTTTCCTGGTTATGGAGTATTTGGAAGGGCATCAGCTGGATTATTACACCGGCGAGCACCGTCTTTCCAAAGAAGATCTGGACAATATCATCTCCCAAACAGCCGCCGGTCTCGCTGCCGCCCATGCTCACGGTCTTATTCATCGCGACATCAAACCGGCCAACATATTTGTCACCGAAGTAGCCGGGCAAAAAGTAGTTAAAATCCTGGATTTCGGCATAGTTAAAAGTGAAGGCAAAGGGGAGACCAATCTCACGCAATCAGGTAGCGTAGTGGGCACCCCTGGTTATATTTCCCCTGAGCAACTCAAAGGCGGTAGCGAGCCGGACAGCCGCTCGGATATTTATGCTCTGGGCGCGGTTATTTATTTTCTTATCAAAGGCGTACGCCCTTATGACGGCCCTTCGACCCAGTCTATTATTTTTAAGCAGCTGACCGAACCGCCGAATCCCGTTGATTTTGAGCAATACGGTTACGATAAAGATATGCGCCAGATAGTTTTAAAAGCCATGGCCATGAACCCGGAGGAGCGCTTTAAAACCACCACCGAGCTCGCCCAAGCCGTGCATCTGGCCATTTTGGGCAAAAGGCGCTTTAACTGGCGAAAATTTATCATTTTAAATATTATTGTCCTGGCTTTGGCACTCGCGGGGGCACGCGGTTTACAACTTTATATTGCCCAAGAGCGCCAGCTGGCCGCTACCAGCGATAACACTATCTATTTCGGCCTCTCAAATGCGCTTACCGGCCACAACCGGGAGATGGGTCGGGCAGTTAAAAATGGTATTGAGGTGGCTATAGCCCGTTACAACGCCATGGGTGGTTTTCATGGCCGAAAAGTAGATTTAATATTAAAAAATGACCGCTATCAGCCGGAAAAAGCCCAAACTAACGTTAAAGAATTTATCGCCGATACAAAAGTAATGGCTATTGTCGGCAATGGCGGCGATGCCAGTGTAAAAGCTGTTTTGCCGCTGGTAAACGAAGCTAAAATCCCCCTTATCGGAGCTATTTGCGGCGCTGACTTTATGGCTCCTAAACCGCCGCTGCCTTATGTTTTTAATCTCTCTTCCGGGTACAATGCCCAAATGGCCAGAGCTTATGGCTATTATTTTAAAGAATTAGGCCTTAAGAGCTCGGAAATAGCCATCTTTGCTCAAAATGACACCTATGGCCAGGAGGCTGTCCTTTCGGCGCAAAATTACCTTAAACAGCAGGGACTTTCCCCGGATATTACCGTATTTTGGCATGAAGTCGGAAGCTCCGAAACAACCAGCCAGTTTGCGGCCTTAAAAGCTGCCCCGCACATTAAAGCCATTATAAGCGCCACCATTGCCCGGCCCATTGCCTATTTCATAGCCGATATGCGGCGCAACGGCCTAAGCCACCCTTTGATCACCGTCGGTTCGGTGAGCACTATGGAAATAGCCCGGGAAATATCGGCTTTAGGTCTCGAAAATACCAATAATATTTTTGTCACCATGACCTTGCCGCCCATAGATGCCGACCTGCCCATGCTGCGCCGTTTTTATGAAGATTTTGCCGAATTTGCCCCCACCGAGCCCACTACGGAATTGGCTCTGCACGGCTATTTGGCCATGCAAATGACTTTAAGAGCTCTCGCTGCTTTGCCGGGCGATTTAAGCCGCGAAAATCTGCGTCTGGCACTGGAAAGTCTCCACAGAAACAACTTGGGATTCGGTGGCTATTGCCAAATGTCGGCCAATGATCATACCTGCTTGGAAAAAACTTGGCTTTTGCGCTTTGACGGAGAAAGTACCTGGCAAGTCATACCTTGATGATACTTTTTAATACATAAACTTGACGCCGATTCATTTCCTCATTATAGAGACTTAAACCATTTTCCCTGCTAGTCGTACAAGGGAGGTTATTGTGATTAGTAATGAAGCATTAGAAGAAGCCATGAAGGCTGCCGAAGAAAGTGTGGATAACCATATAGCTGCTGCCAAAGAGGCCGAAAGCCTGATCAGCACCGAGGTGCCGGAAGACTCAGGAGCGCCGAGTACGGCCGAAATAGCCGCCTTAAAAGCCGATATTAATAAAAAAGAGCAGGAATTAGCCTCTACCAAAGATGCTCTTTTGCGCACTGCCGCCGATTTTGAAAATTATCGCAAGCGCTCGGAAAAAGAGATTAATGAAATTCGCAAATTTGCCGCCAAGCAACTTTTGCTGGATTTTCTCCCGGTCATGGACAACTTTGAGCGGGCTATAGAGCACCTGCCGGATAGCACCGAAGAACCTGTAAAAAACATGGTAACCGGCATAAAAATGATCAAAGACGGCTTTTTAGCCACTTTGCGCCGCCATGGGGCCGAACCTTTTGATTCTCTTGGCAAAACTTTTGACCCAAATATTCACGAAGCGCTCACCCAAATGCCCACAAATGAATACGAACCGGGCCAAATTTGCCAGGTTATGGAGCGCGGCTATATGTTGCATGATCGCCTTTTAAGGCCGGCTAAAGTAGTGGTGGCCTCCGCTATGCCTAAAGCTGCCGAAACTGCCAGTGACCAGGAAACAGCCGGAGAATAATCATGGGAAGAACAATCGGTATCGATCTCGGAACCACCAACTCTTGTGTTGCCGTTCTTGATGGCAATGATCCGCTGGTTATTCCCAATAACGAAGGCTCCAGAACCACCCCCTCGATTGTGGCTTTTTCGGCCAAGGGCGAGCGACTCGTCGGCCATATCGCCAAGCGCCAGACAGTCACCAACGCCAGCAACACCATTTATGCCGTAAAGCGCTTTATCGGGCGCAAATTTACTTCTGAGGAAGTTACACAGGATATAACCGCCCTGCCCTATAAAGTAACTGCGGCCGGCAACGGCGACGTGCTGATAAATGTCGGTGGCAAAGAGCTTTCGCCGCAGGAAATTTCCGCCATGATCCTCGATAAACTGCGCCAAACAGCCGAGGAATACCTGGGCGAGCCGGTTAGCGATGCGGTTATCACCGTGCCGGCTTATTTCGATGACAGCCAGCGCCAGGCCACCCGCGATGCCGGCCGCATTGCCGGCCTCAATGTAAAGCGCATCATCAACGAACCTACGGCCGCCGCTCTCGCCTATGGCCACGGACATAGTGACGATGATGGTAAAATTATCGCCGTTTATGATTTAGGCGGCGGTACCTTTGATATTTCCATTTTGGAGCTTAGGAAAGGCGTTTATAACGTCCTCTCCACCAGCGGTGACACCCATCTGGGCGGCGAAGATTTCGACCGCCGCATTATCGATCATCTCTTAAACAAATTTAAGGAAGAAACCGGCGTGGAGCTCCACGACAATCCTATGGCCATGCAGCGGGTTAAAGAGGCCGCCGAAAAAGCCAAATTGGAACTCTCCAGTTGTACAGAGACAGAGATAAATCTGCCCTTTATTGCCGCTTCACAAAATAATTCACATCACCTCATTGCCACTTTAACAAGAGTTGAGCTGGAATCGCTAACCGAAGAGCTGGTGCAGCGCACTATTGCCCCATGCAAAGTGGCCCTAAATGATGCCAAATTAACCCCGGCCCAGATAAATGAAGTACTCCTGGTTGGCGGCATGACCAGAATGCCCCTGGTGCAGGAAACAGTTTCCAAATTTTTCGGGCAAAAAGCCAATAAAGAGCTCAACCCCGATGAAGTGGTAGCTGTTGGCGCGGCTGTGCAGGGTGCTATTTTAAGCGGTCAAGTAAAAAATGTGCTGCTGCTCGATGTCACCCCGCTTAGCCTGGGCGTGGAGACTTCCGGTGGCGTCATGACGGTGCTCATTCCTAAAAACACTACCGTTCCCTGCCACAAATCACAGGTATTTACCACGGCTTACGACAATCAGCCCTTTGTCAGTGTGCACATTTTGCAAGGCGAGCGCCCCATGGCGGCCAATAACAAAACACTGGCCAAATTTGACCTGGTAGGCATTCCGCCGGCCCCGCGCGGTATCCCGCAAATTGAGGTTTCTTTTGATATAGATGCCAACGGCATTGTCACTGTTTCCGCCAAAGATCAAGGCACCGGAAAAACCCAAAATATGCGCATCACCTCTTCTTCAGGCCTCTCCGAAGAAGAAATTAAATCCATCATCAGCGAAGCCGAATCTTATAAATCAAACGATATATTAAATAAGCAACTGGCCGAACTCAAAAATACGGCTACCGGCCTTATTTATACTGCCGAAATGGCCGTTAAAGAGTACGGCAGTTCGCTTTCCACCAAAGATTTAGACCTCATCCAAGCCGATATTGCAGCCTTAAAAGAGGCCATTGAAGGCGACGATGCCGAGGAAATAAAAAATCTCACCACCCAGCTCGAAGGCTCCAGCCACCGTTTTGCCGATATTCTTTACGGCGAGGCTCTAAAATAGCTTTTTTTAAAAGGCTAAAAAATGCTAACTGATAACGATTGTCTAAATGTGCTTTTTCCTCCTCTCTCCAGTGGGGAATTAGCTGTTTTTGCCACCGATACGGTAATTGGCCTGGGTTGCCGGATATACCGCCCGGATTTGGTAAAAAAGATATGCGCCGTAAAGGGGCGCCCAATAAATCAGCCGATGGCCCTCTTGGTCTCTTCCGTTGCCGCCGTAGAGGAAATATCCGCCACCAAGCTAAACCGCGATTTACAAATACTGGCTGAAAAATGCTGGCCGGGCCCGCTGACTTTTTTGGTCAAAGTAAACGCCGAAAGAATTAAAAGTCATCCTGAATGGTATGCGCTTTTGGCACCAAGCGGCTTTTTGGGCGTGCGTCTTCCGGCTTGCCCGCCACTTTTGGAAGTCATAGATAAAATGGGCGGTGCCATCATCGCCACCTCAGCCAATTTACATGGTGAAAAAACACCATTAAGCGCCGCTGATTTAGCTCCGGCAATAAAAAAAGCGGCCGGCGGAATTTGGTTGCCGCCGGGGCTGAAAACTTCCGGACTCGCTTCAACAGTGGTTAAAGTTGAAGGAGAAAGTATTAAGCTGCTGCGGGAAGGATTTTTTTCGCTAAAGCAGTTGAAAGAGTTTTTAGGCTATGATAAAAGGGCCTAGTCTTTTATGACAGCCTGTTGCCTTGATAAGGCAGGCGGAGAGTATTTATGAGGTCATTTAGATTAAAAATTGCTTTGGGATGTGCCGTTTTGGCATCCTTGCTATTGACCTCCGATATTCTTTGGGCTAAAGCAGGTCGCAAGGTGATACGCCTAGAGGCCATTAAGGTAGAAGGACGCATCCAAAAGCCCGAAGCCTTTTACATTTTGCAGCGTAGCAACCTTAATTTTGAGGCACTGGAGCTCAAAGAGAGCTTCATACCTAAAATAGTGGATTCTGTTAACCATAAGCCCTTCTGAGCCACGGCAGGCCAGAAGAAACCTTTGAGGAGGAAAGGATGCTTGCGGGTATAGCCAAATTTTACGTCGAAGGCGGCGCGTTTATGCACCCGATCACGCTGATGTCGGTGATTTCCATCGCCATCATGATTGAGCGCGTTTATGCCCTGTACTTCAAGTACAACATCAATGCCGATCAATTTATGGCCCAAATCCAAAAACTGGTTATGGCCAATAATATCGATCGCGCTATCAAACTGTGCAATGCAGCTCCCAAGGCGGCTCTGCCCAGAGTTATCAAGGCAGCTCTCACCCGCGCCAACAAAGGCGAGGTAGAGATTTCCAACGCCATTGAAGAATCGACTCTGGAAGTTCTGCCCCAGCTGAACAAGCGGACACCGCTTCTCACCACGGTTTCCGGTATGGCCACCATGCTCGGTCTTCTCGGTACCATTAT
Organism: Deltaproteobacteria bacterium; assembly: GCA_016283195.1. Taxonomy (GTDB): domain Bacteria; phylum JAEEML01; class JAEEML01; order JAEEML01; family JAEEML01; genus JAEEML01. The sequence continues at coordinate 18,396 of JAEEML010000088.1, forward strand.
CGGTCTGATCGATGCATTCGCCGCCGTGGCTACTGCACCGCCGGATAAGAAAACCGAGATGCTGACCTTGTCCATCGCTATCGCTATGAACACCACCGCTTGGGGTCTGATTGTCGCTATCCCCACCACCTTCGTGGCCGTTCTTTTGAACACCACCACCAAGAAAATTGTGGAAGATATCGATCTGTACTCTGTAAAGATGCAGAACCTCTTGGTTGCTCGTGGCAAAGGTACTACCAATCCTCTGGATCACTAATTAGATCGCATCTATGGTTAGTACCGCTCTAAGGAGAAGATGATGGGTTACAAGCCATCCAAAAAAGGCATTCCGGATTTAGAGACCGGAGCAAATTTGACTCCAATGATGAACCTCATCATGCTGCTCATTCCCTGTTTGCTTATGTCCACGGTCTTCATCGAGATCACCGTTCTTAATGTGGCCGCGCCCTCTATCGGCGCCCCCGGCGGTGCCAGTGATACCCCTCCTCAGAACGATAAACCTCCGCTGAACCTGACCGTCACCATTACCAGCAAGGGTTATACCGTTGCCGGTTCTGGTGGCGTTCTGGGTGCGGAAGTCAAAGAGGGTGAGGAATCTAAAGGCCCGACTATCCCCATTAAGGAAGCATCCGTAAACTGCAGCCAATACATCGATACAGGGCCGGTGCCACGCGACAAAAATCGCGACAGAAAGCCCTGCACCAAAGACGAAGCGGCGCAGAATGTACATCGTACCTTCTGGATCTATGATAACGAAGCTTTGCAAAAAAAGCTGGTTGAAATCAAAGATGCCTATGAAGACGAAGAGCGCATTATCATTTCTGCCGAGCAGGATGTCCATTATGAAGCGGTTATCCATGTTATAGATATCTCCCGCCAAATTAAGGATCCCGCCAGTGGCGAAGTGCGTGAACTCTTCCCGGAAGTTGTCATCAGCCCCGGATTTATGTGATAGCCGGTTTATGAGGAGTACTAGACGCTATGTCTGATCAGAATATTGAAGCCCAGAATGCTAGCGAGAGCGCTGCCCCGGCCGCTGCTGCGGTACCGGGTTTTGAGCCGGCTCCCGAAGGTGCCATAAAGGAAAAAAAGAAACGGCCCGTAGAAACTATCGGTTCGAGTCTTAGTATTGACTCCCTTATGGATATTATGACCATTCTCCTGGTCTTCCTACTTAAGAGCTACTCCGCCGACCCGGTGCAAATCAAACAGGCCCCGGGCCTGAGCTTGCCTTTCGCCACTTCCGAATTAAAGCCAGAAGAAGCTACAGCTATCACCATTACTTCCACTTCTATCACCGTCGATGATAAAAAAGTGGTTGCTCTGGAGGATGGCAAGCCCAACCAGGCTGATATCGCCGGTGACCACCTGATTCAGCCGCTCCTTGATTCCCTCGTTGAAGCCGTTGACCATCAAAAACGCATCGGCCAAATGAATAAAAAGGAATTTAGCGGAATAGTCACTGTCGTTGCCGACCGCCACATGTCTTTTAATATGCTCATAAAGATTATGTACACAGCCGGCCAAGCTCAATTCAGCAAATATAAATTTGCGGTCATAAAGAGCTAAAAAACTTACCTTACAGCATGGTATCGTAGCGGTGACATTAAATGGTTGATGCAAATTCTTCAAATGTCAGAGCACCAAGAGGACCGGTAGCGCAGGCTAATACCAGTCAGCATAAAGTACTGCGCATTCTGGTTTTAGAGGGGCGCAAGGTCATTGAAGATAAGCTTTTGCGCAAACCGCAGAAGGTTAATATCTCCTGTGATGCCAGCAAAAAAGCCACCATCAATATCCCCAGTGTCGGCGTGCCACAACACCACTTGCTCTTTGAACCGGCTAAAGGCGGTTATACCCTCTATTTTACCGATAAAATGGGCGGCCGCCTATCGAATGCCAGCGGTCAAGCGGATTTACAAACTCTTAGACATCACCAGGGTGTTGTAAATCGCGGCGGCATTTACGCTATCTTCATAGATGAAAACACCAAAGGCAAAGTGTTTTTTGGGGAAGATGCCGTTATTCTCTTTCAATTTGTTGCGCAGCCGCCGGAGCCCAAAGCCGAAAAACTAAATCTTTCCATTAAAGATACTCTGGCTCACAGCATAGACTGGATTTTTATGCTGCTTTTAGCCGGTGCTTTTCTTTTTGAAACCGGCTTTGTTTATACTCTCTATCATACACCCATGCCGCCGGAAAAATCCTTTGATGAAGTTAACGAGCGCTGGGCGGCCCTCATTGTTCCCGACTTAAAACGGGAAGAAAAACCCCCGGAACCGGAACAAAAAGATGGAGAAGGGCCTTCTACTAAAAAGAAAGAAGAGCCCCAAAAGATGGAGAAGCAGGATACTTCCAAGATGAGCGAGTCGCAAAAGGAGGCATATACTGCCGCCCGCAAAGAAAAAGCTCGCTCTCTCGTGGCCGGCAAAGGCGTTTTGGCTATGATCGGCACTGCCGGAGAAGGCTCTGCCAGCGGTTTTGTGGCTGATGTTTTTGGCCAAAATGCCGGCATCAGCGAAGGTGCTTTTGATGGCATCACGGGCATCGGTGTGGCAACAGGAGACGGCGAACGCACAAGACGCGGTGGCTCAGCTGTCGGCGACGCTGCCAGCATTGATAAGCTCGGCACATCCGGCGGCGGCCAGGTAGCTTCCGGCACCAAAAAAGAGACTAAGGTGTCATCGGTTGTAAAAAGTGAGGCTCCGGAAGTTGACGGCGATCTCGATCCCAATGCCGTAGCCAAATATGTTAAAGCGCGCATGACCTCTATCAAAGAATGCTATGAGCGTGAACTAAAGCGCGACCCCAAACTGGCCGGCAAACTTACTATTTCTTTTACTATTGAAACCGATGGCAAAATTTCGGAAACTTATGTAGAAAGCAACACCATGGGCAATAAAAATGTGGCCAATTGTATCACCGGCCGCATCAGAAGCTGGCGCTTTCCCAAGCCCAAAGGCGGTAGCGTCACGGTGGCCTATCCCTTTATTTTCTCGCCAAGTACCTGATTCTGCTTATTCTCAGCTCTCTTTCGGCTAAAAAGCCATTGAAGAAATTAAGAATAATTAGTAAAAGAGGCTTTTGTCCTAGTAAAGGACAAGTGTAATAAACAAAGGCAGGCGGTTAAATGCCGGAATTGGGGTCAATAATTGGCGATCGTTATGAGCTCATAAGCGAACTGGGCCAAGGAGCCATGAGTATCGTCTATGCCGCACGTGACCTGCGCCTAAACAGGCAGGTGGCCATTAAAATGCTCCTGCCGCATCTTGCCGGTAAAGAAGAAGCGGTACTGCGCTTTCAGCGCGAAGCAGCCGCAGTGGCCAGGCTTGATGAGCACCCCAATATTGTCCGCATTTATGATTATAGCGGCCCGGATGTAACTCCGGCCTACCTCGTTATGGAACTGGTATCCGGCCCTACTCTGGCCACCTTTATGGCCAGCCATCCTCTGTCCTGGCCGGATCTTGCTGCCATTATTGTAGAACCTCTGGCCAGAGCTCTGGCTGTGGCTCACGAAACCGGAATCATTCACCGCGATATTAAGCCGGAAAATATCATGTTTAGCTCTGCCGGCCAGATTAAACTGGTGGATTTTGGCATTGCCAGAGCTGTTGGCAGTGCCACACTCACTTCCACCGGAGCACTCATGGGCTCACCGGCTTATATGGCGCCGGAATATATCAACGGCGAGCCGCCGGATATAAGAGCCGATATTTATTCCTTGGGGATTCTGCTCTATCACCTGGTCACCTCGGCTATGCCTTTTGAAGCCTCAAATCCGGCGGCGCTTTTTAAAAAAATCTGCTCCGGTGAATTTTCCCCGCCGGAACAATTCGAGCCCAAAGTAAGCCGCCAGTTAAATAGCGTAATTTGCAAGGCACTAGCCTTAAACCGCGCAGAACGCTTTCAAAGTGCCGCTGAACTGGCCAAAGCTTTACAAGATATCGCCAATACTCTTTCACTCGGCCCGATAGATGAAGCTCTGGCAGCCTATTATGCCGCGCCTGAGCAATATATTGCCGAAAAACTGCCACTCTGGCTGGAGGGGGAAAAAGAGGCGGCCCGGCAGGCTGCCGCTGCCCGGCACACCGGCGAAGCCCTGGCTCATTATGAGCGTCTTTGCACCTTTTGCCCGGATAATCAGGAACTGGCCGGCGCCATAAAGCACCTCTTAAAAAAAGAGTGGCGCTGCCATTTTGCCAAAACCTTGCTGATCGTTCTTCTTATAATACTTCTTTTAAGCGGCGGCGCTTTTACTCTTTTTTGGACTCTGCCGCCGGACGAAGTGGACGCACCTCTAAATGATGCCCTAAGCGATAGCGCCATGCTGCCGGAGATAACCGGCGCCAATAGCTCCGATGCTGTAACGGATATTAAAAATCCGCCAAACGATACCATAACCGATAAAGCGCCTATTAAGCCGCCGGCAGAAAATATGGCGGCTAAAACCAGGCCGGCAGTACAAAAAATTCGCGCTCTGGTTGATAAAACTACCCATAAAAGACGCGAGCGTAATATTCCTGCGCCGCCTCCGGCACAGGCGGCCAAGGTGGAAGATCCTTCTTCTGCCGCCCTCTCTCCGGCCGCTAAAACACCAAAGACTCCTCCCCCGGCCGAAGACGCTACAGCGGAAAACCAAGTATTGCCAGTGAGTTCAAAAGCAGAAACGCCAAAAATTCCAGTGACTTTTCATGCCTTTCCCTTTGCCTCTATTTGGATTGACAATAAGCTGGCCGCCCAAAATGCCATGACGCCCATAACTGTCAATTTATCACCTGGCACCCATAAAGTCCGCTTTGAGCATCCGGCCGCGCACACGCTCGAAGAGACTTATTCAATAGACGAAAAAAATAACGAACCTGCCTTCCGCGTGCACATGCAGCCCTTGCCGGCCAAATTAATTCTGGATATTCCCGAGGGCTCTCTGGTAGAACTGGGAGATGAGCGCTGGCTAACCAGCCCCTATAGCAAAAACGAAGGCCACATTGTAGAATTACCTGACAAAGCCTTCCGTCACAGCTATAAGGTAACAATAACGGAGCCGGGGCGTTCTCCCTGGAGCAAGGTTGTTGAATTTAAGGCCGGAGAAACAGTGCGGCTCACTTCCGGAAGATGAGCGTAAGAGGCTAATGTGGCATTTCGCATAAATATCGGCGCTATTACTTTGGCCATTATTTTGAATCTTTGGCCCCTCTTAGTGCACGCCCAAATGCCGGCGCCGCCCTCGCCACCGCCACCCTCTGCCGGAGATCCTGCGGAAGGAGCATTTTCCCCCACCGACACCTTCAGGCTGGGCAAAAATCAATTTACCCACGGCCAATATGATGAAGCTATAAGCAACATAACCGCCGTTATTTATCCTCTGAGCCTGGACTCGGAAGACGATGTAGTGGAAGCCAGGCGTATTTTGGCTATTGCATATTATCTCACCGGGCATAAGGATCTTGCCACTACCGAATTCACCAAATTGCTCTATTTGCGCCCTCTTTATAAGCTGGATCCTTTCTTAGTGGCCCCATCCATTATCGAATTTTTTGAACAAATCAGAAAAAAATTAAAGCCGCAGTTAGACCCGCTCATTATGTCCGAAGTAGATAGTTCCAAACAAGCCAGCAGTGCTCTAAGCGGCAAATCTATCCGCGTGGAATATCACTATAATTCCCGGGCTCTTACTTTTTTCCCTTTTGGCATCGGCCAATTGCAAAACGGCGACAAAGCCTTGGGCTATACCTCGCTGGCCGTGCAAACCTCGGCACTCACACTAAATATTGTTTCGGCCATTGTGGCTTATCGCAGCAACAATAGCTATTCTGCTCTTTTAAGGGCCAATGCCGCCGGCGAAGACCCTTGGCAAAAGGAGCGTTTGCAAGAGCTCTCAAGCCGCAGCAAGGCCATGATGATTACCAATATAATAGCGGCCAGTGTCTTCACTCTCACCTGGTTTTTAAGCGCTGTCCACGCCAATTATCGCTATGTACCTTATCGCACGGAAATCTCCAGCGAAGACGTGGACCAAGCTCTGCTTAACGGGGGAGAAAGGCCGTGACTTTCATTCATAAATACATAGATGAAGAGTATGCCGACCTCTATGAAAAAGAGTATATAAAGCGCTTTGGTAAACCGTTTGCCATGCTGCTCTGGAAGGCGCTCCATCTCAATTTAAGCGCGGACCAAAAACTCATTGACTTTTCGGCCAGTCACGGTTTTCCCTCACTTTTATTTTTGCGCAAACTCTCGCCCGGCAGCCAGATTGTGGCTTTAAGCGAAGATTATATTGCTTTGCGCTATTTGCATCTTTTGGCCGGAGCTGAAGACAATAAGCGTATTTTTGCCCGTTTTCAAGAAGATGGGCGCACTCCGCTGGCCGGCAACTACTTTGATGCCGGATATTTAAATCTGGCTTTTGATGCCATAAGTAATATTCCTGTTTCCTTAAGCGAATTGGCCCGCGTGGTAAAGCCCGGCGGCCAGGTGGCGCTGGTGGCTCCGCTCCAGGACAGCTTAAGCGAAATATACGACCTGGTGGCCACTATTTTAAATACCATGGAAGAGCCGGAATATTTGGCCGAACTGATGAATAACCGCCTTGATGCCGCCGATGAGCCTTGGCTTTTGGAAACCATGCGCAGTGCCAATGTACAAAATGTCAAACTCTATCGCACCACCTTCTCGGTGGAGTTGCCGCAGGGCTCTTATGTGAGCCGCGACCCTTTAATGAACCGCTTTTTGCTGCGCCAAGTCATGCGCACCTTGCCCTCAAAAATGCAAAAAGTCATTCTCCATCGCTTAAGCGCCATCCGCGCCGCCGCCCCGTTTAATATGCAGGTAACAGCCGCCTGCGCTATCGGCCAGGCCCCAAATTCTCCGGAATTGCCTTTGGCTGAGCGGCTAAATAGAGCCAGGGTTACTTAAGATAGCTTTTTTCGCCCTTAAAAGACAAATTGCCAATTGCTTTACGCGGCAAAACTTGCATAATGGGAGCCTGTAACGGAGGCCGCAGAGCGTGGTTCAGGCAATTGCAAATCATTTAGAAAATCTGCTTAAAAGCGGCGCTATCAGCCCAGCACAAATGGGGGCCATCAGCGAAGCTGAGCTCACAGCGCTCTATGCCTTCAGCCTTAAGGAGCTTGATGCCGGCCAATATGAAAACGCTCTGAAATTGCTTGGCGGCCTGACAGCTCTCGATGGCAGTAAAGCTAAATACTGGCGCGCGCTGGGAGTAGCCGCCCAATGCGCTTCTTTAAACAACGAAGCCCTTATGGCCTATGAAAAAGCCCTCGCCCTCGATAATAAAAGCGCTTATATCTATATTTACCGCGCCGAAATATACCTTTTGCAAGGCAAAATCGGTGCCGCCAAAGAAGATCTGTACACCGCTTATCTCCTGCACAAAAAGCACCAATTGGCACCGCCACTTTTGGAGCGCCTCGATAAAACCAATAAACGCCTTAAAAGCAAAGAGTCAGCCATAAGTCCGCCCCATAAAGACGCTGCCCGGCCGGCACCACCCCAAAAAGCGGAAAAAACAGAAAAAGCCGCGCTTAAAACCGGAATTTCCCAGAGTTTCGACGAAGATTTGGAAAAAACGCTCACCGCTATAAAAGCCATAGAAAAGCCGTCTGTAGCCGCAAATAGCGAGAAAATGGCGGCGCACAGTATTAAAGCTCCATTGCCGCATAAAAAGCCGGCCGCCAAAGAAGAGGCGCTGGATGCGGAAGAGGCCACTAAAACAGCTATAAAAGCCCCTTTTGACCCGGAAGTCACCAAAACATCCATAAAGCCGATTAAAGGGGCTCCGTAATGGAGACAGGCGGCAAAAAGATAAGTGCGGAACTCTTAAATCCGGAAGAAACTTCTCTGCCGGCGGTTTATGATGAGGCCATAGCCGTTGATTATCAGGAACTCTCCAACCTCGCCTGCTGGCTTGATGTCGTTACCACCATTATTACCGGCAGCGATGAATTAAATACCGCCACGCTCACCGAAGCACTTTTGGCCGGTGCGCGCTATAACGGGGCCGATTTAGAAGAGCTGGCCGCCGAATTTCCGTCTCCCGGCAGCACTAAACTGCCGGGCCAAAATATAGATGCCGAAGCCATCTGTATGGCCCTCTGCACTGCCAGTGAAGCTCTCATAGAGCAGCTTTTGCTCTCCCTTGCCGAGCAGCGCACCATTAAAGCACGGCGAATTTAAATTTGTTTCACAAATCTGGGCAAAAAATACCTCTTGCCTAGATTTCCTAACTGTGTTGTTATGCTCGTTTTGTGCAAGCTACCGCAAAGCGTAGCCAAAGTGGAGGTTATTTATGAAAAAAGCTGGTTGGTTTCTCTTCTTATGTGCAGCTCTTTGTTTAAGCACTGCCGCATGCAACAAGAATAACGAGGGCAACAAAAGCGGGGAAAATTCCAAGGAAAATAACAATGATAGCAATAAAGTCAGCGGCGAGTGCGAAAAGGGTAAATTCGGCCCGGATTGCCAGCCCTGTACCTGTAAAAACGGCACTTGCAATGATGGCAAAGAAGGCAGCGGCGAGTGCGTATTTTGCGAAAAAGGCTTTTATGGGAAAAATTGCGAAAATCAATGCGCATGTAACAGCTTGCAAACCTGCATAGGCGGCCCGAACGGCACCGGTTGCCAATGCAAAAACGGCGGGACAGGCAGCGATTGTAGCGATACTTTATCCGATGAAGACGATTTCTGCCTGCCAAACACTTTCGGCCCAGAATGCCAACCCTGCACTTGTGTCACCACTAACGGCTTTTGTGATGACGGTAAAGAGGGCGGCGGCGCATGCCTCTCCTGCTACTTTGGCTATTACGGCGCGAATTGCGAACATGAGTGCGAGTGTGCAGATAGCCAGGTGTGCAATGACGACATTACCGGCATCGGTTGTAAATGCTCCGGCGGCTTTACAGGCGATGATTGCTCCACTTGTTCTTTAACCGAAGGGCAAAAAGGCACTTTTACGGATCAGCGCGATGGCAAAGAATACGCCACCGTAGTTATAAATTGCCAGGTTTGGCTGGCAGAAAATTTAGCCTATGCGGGCCAGGATGTAGGCTGCGACGCCAGCACCGATGATGCTGATTTTCTAAACAAATACGGCTGCTTATATCTTTGGGAAAGTGCAAAGAAAGCTTGCCCCACTGGCTGGCATTTACCAAGCAAGATGGATCTTCACGAGCTCATTAATTATTTGTATGTAGATGAAGAGGACGAGGCCGATAAATATGAACAAGCCTTTCTCGCCCTTATTAAAGCCGCTGCCTGGCAGGAAGAGGAAAGCAGCACTGCTACCGGCTTTGATGCTCTGCCGGCCGGCAGCTTGCGCTACTTTTTGGCAGACGGCGAATTAGTAGATAAATACAGCGTGGATTTTGGTGAAGGTGCCGAATTCTGGTCCAGTGATGTAGATGATCTGAATGCTACCACGCTGAGTTTATGGCTAGGTGAAGCCAGAGCCGTTTCCAGCTACTATAAGGACTCTTTATATTCCGTGCGTTGCATCAAAGATTAATATTAATTATCGCAGCCTTTAGCTTCCAGATATTCTGCCAGTTTTTCCACGCTCTTAGCCCCGATTCCGCGCACTCTCGTTAGGTCGCTAAGTGTGCTAAAACAGCCGTTTTGCCGGCGTTCTTTAATAATAGCCGCCGCTCTTTTTTCCCCAAGACCGGGCAAAAGCGCCAGCTCCTCAGAGGCAGCATCATTGACATTCAGCTTTCCGCCGGCGGCCAGGGGCACATTTATTTCGCCATTTGCCGGCTGCTCTATGGCTGAGCTCTCGGCGCTGCCGGGCAGCCAAGTTAAGCGCCAGAGCAGAATGAGAGCGGAAAGAGCCAGCAAAAGGAGCCAGGGAAGGCGCCGCATTTAGCGCCAGGGGCCTTCAATAAGAGCTGTTTTAATTTCGGCTAAGGTCTCTTTAAGGCCGATGGCGAGAGAGCGGCTCCAAAAATAGTGGCCGATAATAAAGCTTTTTATCTCTTCCATAGGCGCAAGCAGGCGAATTTCCCGCGGAGATAAGGAACCGGAAACCGCAATTTCCATGCCAAAGCGCTGGGCACTTTTTACGGCATCGGCAAAAGATGAAAGGGCTTCGCTCAGAGCCTCATCACTCTGGGCCTCGGCCAGGCGGCGCGTATTTAAAACCACCATCGGTACGGCCAAGCGATAAAGGGCTTTAAGCTGCTCTAAATCAGGCTCAATGAGCACTGCCGCCGGCACTTCGGCATCTTTAAGATTTTGCAAAAAGGAGCGCAATTGCTCTTTTAACCCCAGAACATTGTAACTTTCCAGTGGGCTGCTACCCACCGAGTCGCCGGTGATAACAGCCACTTGCGGCTTAACTTCAAAAGCTGTTCTAAGGGCTTCCTGACCGGCCGGAAGCTCCAGCATAAGCGGCCCGTGCGCAACTTGAGAAAGCAAGCTAACTTCGCGTTTTAAAAGCTGTTTAGCTTCGCTGCGGTAACTTACGGCCACTCCGGCGGCCCCGGCGCTTTCGGCTAAAAGCGCCAGTTCTATAGGATCGGGAATGGGTGATTTTCTGGCCAGTTGCCAAGCGATAATGGTGTCGAGTTGCAAAAAAATACGCGGTAAAGACATTTTAAACTCCTAACCAAGGGCTTTGGCAATAACGCCGGCCAATTCCTCGGCCCAGTAAGTAACGCGATCTTCACTGGGGCCTTCAACCATCACTCTGGCCAAAGCTTCCGTGCCGCTAAAGCGCACCACTGCCCGCCCGTCATGGCCAAATTCATCTTCCATAGCTTTTAGGGCCTTTTTTACCTCTGGAAGATCGTTAATCGGTTCTTTTCTGGCCACTTTTACATTAATGAGTTTTTGGGGATAAATTTCCATCACTTTTTTGAGTTCGCTTAAGGGCTTACCGGTGCGCAGCATAACTTCAATCAGGCGGATAGCGGCCAGCGTGCCGTCGCCGGTGGTAGAATAATCAAGATAAACCAGGTGGCCTGATTTTTCGCCGCCGAAATTATAGCCGTTTTTGCGCATTTCTTCCACCACATAGCGGTCGCCCACCTGGGTGCGCACCAGTTTGCCGCCGGCCCGCTCAATAGCCCGCTCCAGGCCCAGATTAGACATAACTGTGGCCACAAGAGTATTTTTTGCCAGCGTCCCCTGCTTTAGCATATAGGTGGCGCAGATAGCCATAATTTGGTCGCCGTCCACTTCTTCGCCGTTTTCGTCGCTGATAAAGAGGCGGTCGGCATCGCCATCTAAGGCCATACCGAGAGCGGCACCGTGTTTAGGCACGAGGCGCATCATCTGCTGCGGGTGGAGTGAACCGCAGCGCAAATTAATATTGGTGCCATCGGGAGTCACGCCGAGAGTAGTAACAATAGCCCCCAGCTCGCTCATAATGGTGGGAGCCACATGGTAAGCGCTGCCATTGGCACAATCCACCACTATGCGCATACCGTCCATATCTAGGTCATCGGGAAATGAGCTTTTGACAAAAACCAGATAGCGCCCTTTGGCATCATCAACGCGGCTGGCCCGCCCCACATGGCCTTTGGTGGGGCGCATATTGCTGCGGTGATTTTCCAAAACATAGCGCTCCATTTCCACTTCCACCGCATCGGGCAATTTATAGCCGTCGCGGCCGAAGAATTTTATACCGTTATCCTGATAAGGATTGTGCGAAGCGCTGATTACCACCCCGCCATCGGCCCGCATACTGCGCGTTAAAAAGGCAATAGCCGGCGTAGGCATGGGGCCAACCAAAAGCACATCTGCTCCGGCCGAACAAATACCGGAAGCCATAGCCATTTCCAGCATATAGCCGGAAGCCCGCGTATCTTTGCCTATAACAATGCGGTGGCGGTGCCTGCCGGAGCGGGAAGTCATGGCAATAGCTCGCCCCAAAGCCAGAGCCACTTCAGAAGTCATGGGATATTGATTGGCAATACCGCGCACCCCGTCGGTGCCGAATAATTTACGCGTTACGCTCATTTGCCCCTTCTCCTTTTCTGGGTGGATTTGGCTTTTTGCGGGATATATTCCACCACTGCCGAGGGCAGAGTACTAATGATATAAGCCCCCTCCGGCACACCCTGGAGCTCCGGCTCAAAAGCTACAGTACCGGAAGATATACTACTTAAATCTTCTGCCGAAACCACAAGACGCAATTTTTTAACATCCATCTTATCAATAATGCGCTTGGGCCCACGCACCGTAACTGAAGCCGAGCGCGTTTTAAGCCTGGCGCCGGGAAAATCATTTTCAAAAACAATGGGTACCCTAGCGCTCTTTTTGATGAGCTCCTCATTAATGGGAATCATCACAGTGATTTTTGGGGGCTGCCCTTTAAATTGCAAAGGATAATTAATGGGTTTTAGCTCCACTTCCGGCTTTAGATCAATAGTGGCTCCTTCAATATCTATCACCTTGGTAAAAATAGCATCAATTTGATTCACTTCTGTAGAAGGACCGGTAATTATTACTGTTTCCGGGTTTAAAATCGCATCATCTCTAATATAACCGTTAGCCGGCTCGCCTACAATATGAGCGGTAACCGGCACCCGGCGCTCCACCTGCCTATCCAGTTGCAATTGCAAATGGGAGGGCATTACCTGCACCGGTTTTAAGCCGGCAAAGCTGGGAATTTGCTCCGGGGCCAATGTTATTTGCGCTGTACCCGGGCCTTGATCTCTAAGATCCAAAATATAAGGCATGGGCGTCCGCTCATTCCAAGAGCGCAAAGTGGCCAAGGGACCCTGATAAGTCACCTTTACCGTGCTGGGTATTTCCGACATATGCAAAATATCCGGTGCCAAATTTATTTGAAAAGGCACATCAACTACTTTAGTGGTGCCGATTTCCACCGAAATTAAAAAGTACATTACAATAGCCGTAAAAAGCGAAAAGAGCTTTAAGCGGAAATTTTCAATGAAAATTTTTCTCATAATTATTTCCTCGGCCGGGGCTCAAAATATTTTTGCAAAACCTGGCGCAAAACATCTTCATCCAAATCGCGGGTTATCTGTCCGTTTTCGGCGATGGAAATTTGCCCCCGCTCCTCAGAAACCACTACAGCCATGGAATCATACTCTTCGGTAACACCTATAGCGGCACGGTGGCGGGTACCCAGCTGCGGATCGAGGTGGGGATTTCTGGTGAGCGGCAAAACCACGCGGGCGGCGGCAATGCGCCCCTGCTGAATGATAACAGCGCCGTCATGAAGCGGGCCTTTGGGCCAAAATATTTGCTCCAAAAGCGGGGCGGAAAGCTGAGCATCCAGCTTATCGCCGGTAACCGCCAGCTCGCTCAAATTGCCTTCGCGCTCTATAACAATAATAGCGCCGATGCGCTGTCTGGCCATGGAAGCACAGGCCCGGCTCACCTCTTCCACCAAAAGAGCGCCGCGCTCGGCACTGCTACGCGACCAGAGAGTATTGCCGCCAACCCGTGAGAGCACACGGCGGATATCGTGCTGAAACACCACAATAATGAGCACCAAAAGGGAGCTGGTAAAAGTCTCTAAAATCCAGGAAAGGGTTTTTAAATTAAATATTTTGGCTCCCAAAAAGACGAGGAGCATGAGAAAGAGACCGGTGAGTACCTGCTGCGCCAGCGTGCCGCGAATAAGGTACAAAACCCAATATATTACCATGGCCACCAGGATAATATCTATAGCACTGGTAATCACCGTGCGCACCACTTCCACAGTGGGTGATTGCCACCAGGTCATAAAGGCTGTTAAATCCATAAAAATTTCCTTTTATCCGTTAATTATGCGGCTCTCCGCCAAGCTGCCCGGAAGGCATCCCGCCGGATGCTTCTTCTATTTTTTTCATTACCTCGGGATTTTTTAAGAGATCGTTAATCTGCTTATCATCCAAAATATTTCCGAAATTGCCATTTTTTAATTTTTCCAATAATTCTGGGCTATTTAATATATCTTTTATCAGTTTGTTATCGGTTAAATCGGCTGGCAACATTTTTTGCGGATTTTTGGCCAAATCCTGCAAAGCTTCCAGCTTTGGCATAATTTCAAAATCAACACTACTAAGATAATTATGCGATTTCACAAAATTAAATGAGTGCGAACTCTCCGGCTCAAGCTTCTGCAAGAGCTCCCAATTTGGAAAATTGGCCGTCAGCATGAGCAAGAGCCACAAAAGAATATAAGAAAACATAAGGCCGCTAAAAAGTCCGCCTATAGCGCCCAAAACACGGTTGGCATCGTTTAAAAAAGCTTTGATGATGGGGTCTAAAATCCAGCCGACGATAAAAGTCACCATAATAGCGGCCAGAATAATAATCACCAGAGAAGAAGCCGAATAGGCCGTCTTAAGAGATATACCAATATTATTATGAATAAATTCCGCAATTTGCGGCGCTGTATAGCGGGCGATAAAAACAGCAGCCACAAGCCCCAATAAACGGTACAAATAGCGAAAAGCGCCGGTGGCAATACCGCGGATTAGCAGCAAAAGCACTAATACCAAAACGGCAATATCTATCTTCATTTTCCCCTCCAGATAGGGCTCCTTCACGCGCGCAGGGTAGCACTAAGCGAAGGCGCTAGCAAGGAGGTTTAAAGCTAGTTAGTAGCCTTTTTTCTCTTAGCGACGCTGTAAGAGACACACTTTAGCCAATATACGACTCATCTTGCTCAATTCTGCTCAAGACCCAATCGAAATTGCCGCTCGTAACAACCGTGCCGCAGTCGGCACAAGTGCCGTCAGCCTTAATGCCACTCGTAGCGCCGCAATTGGGGCAGCCGGGGCGGCTAACGAAGAAAGCAAAATAATTTATCTATCTATAATGTTATAACTTTTAGGCTGGGAATATGAGCAAAATGTTTATCCTGAGTAACCACTGTCATATCATTGGCCAAGGCAGTAGCAGCAATCCACATATCATTTTCCGGTATAATGTTGCCGTGTGCCTGCAGTGTATATTTTATTTTACCGTATTCAAAAGCCACATTTTTGGTTACATCAAGAAGTGGATAAGAAAGACAAAATTCTAAATATCTATTACGATTTTCAATCCTTAATTGTGATTTTTCCACTCCGAACAGCAATTCACCAAGTACAACAACCGGAATATGAACCCCCTTAAATTTGCGTGCTTCATTGGCAATCAGCGTATTTCCCTGAACTATGCGTATAACAACATTCGTATCAAACAAATTACCACTCACTTGGCTCTATCCTTCGGCATTCTTGCACTGCCTCCAACATCTTTTCACTATCTTCGTCACTCACAGTGCCAAAAAATCGGTCAATCGGCGAAATTTCACTCTTTGTATTTTCTTGTCTTTTGCTTTTAAATACTTGCGTAAGCCGAGATAATAAGGCCACACATTGGTCATAAGAGAAGCTATCCACACTAGCCAGAAGCGTATTAAATGCTACATCACTCATTATCACACCTCCACCAACCGGGGATTATACCACACTATGAGCTCTTTTGCACCAGCTGACCAAAGTTCGATAGTAGCCGTGTACTTTCCTGATTTCTTCTTACCCTACATAAGACTCATCTTGCTCAATTCTGCTCAAGACCCAATCGAAATTGCCGCTTGTAACAACCGTGCCGCAGTATTCGCACTTACCGGCCTGGTTCAGCTTAATCTCCGCGCCGCAATTAGGACATTCATGTGAATTATAAGCCTTTTCGCTAAAATCTTTAGTGCGGATAAAAGTCCAGTATTCCGTAAAAGCGCGCGGTGTAGTCTTACTGCCGGAAGTAACATTGCCATCGCGGTCAAGCACATAATCCAGCATGGAAGCATGGATTCTATAAGTCACCGCTTCGTAATAGTAATCATCATCAACTTTAGTAAGCTCAATTTGGGAAATATTTACATTTTCGCAAACACTGCGGCGGTTTACCCGCTTATAATTATCTATCCAGAAACGGTGCACGTCAAAAATGGCATCGGTCTCAAACGGGCGGGCGAGCTCCCAGCGCTGGCTGCTCCAGGCCTCCTGAATGGTAAGAAAAGCCTCCTTTACCCGCTCTTCCAGGCGAGCGCGGTCAAAGCCGGGGTGGCGCTCAGCAAGGCCAGCCAGTTTGGCTTCCAAGTCGGGGTCCAAAACGGTGGGCAGATTGGTGCCCACCTCTGCCACATGCTCGCTGCCGGGCACGAGGTCTATTAGCTCTTTATAGTGGTTAAAATAGGTAACTACCCACTGATGTTCGCCGGAAATTACCGGCGAGCCGCAGTAGGCACAAGTGCCGTCAGCCTTAATGCCGCTCGTAGCGCCGCAATTGGGGCAGCCGGGGGCGGTAATTTCATTAGGCCCTTTGGAGAGCACGCCGGCCTTTTTAGCTAAAATCAAGGTAGCATCAAGATAATAGCGCTTTTCTTCACCCTCTGCCAATAGCGTGTAATCGGCTTCCAGCTTGGTAGTTACTTCAATTTGCTCGGGATTTGCAGTAGCGTTCTTTATGGCAAAGGAGCCGATAACTACATCTTTTAGCCGGCCTTGGCTATCCGCTAAGAGCGCAGATTTAATAGTTTCCAGCACCTCCGGTTTAATATATGGCGTCACGGCTTTTAGTTTTTCTTCATCACCAAGAGCGCGCAAAGTGCGCACAAAGAGGAGCTGGATAAAATCGTAAAAGAGAGGCTCACTAAAGTGGGCATCGGCCTCTTTGAGTGTTTTCAAATAAATGCGGTGAGTTCGCTGGTTAAGAACTCTCTCCGGCACCGGCGGGCCATATAAAATCCGTTTTATCAAAGCATAAATGACAAGCGAAATAACCAGAAGGACAAGGAGAGCGACAATTAAGGTGATTATAGCGAAAAAGACAAAAACAGCTTTATAGAAAAAGATAGTTGCCGCAGCAGCTGTTTCATCGGTAGCGGCATCACCTAAAACATCGCTGCGGCCGTCGCTGGCGCCGTCAAAAACTACAGCATATATTGTCTTTAAATCCGGACCGTCAGCGCTATCTTTAGAGCCTTTTTTGTGGCTCCGGCTATGGCTCCGGCTATGGCTCCGGCTCCGGCTGCTGCTATGGCTCCTATGGCTACTACCGCCCCTATAGGAGTGGCCGCCGCCGGCGCGGGCAAAAGCTTCGGTAGGGTGAAAAGAAAAAGCGGCAATAAAGCATATAATTAGTATTTTCAGCCAGCTGGCTAATGAAAGATGAATAAATTTTAAATGCTTGTTTTTCATATATAACCTCAAATAAAAAACACCGCTGAAAGCTATCATATGTTCATTTTCTATTCAATTAAGAAAACTTTGCTATTTTTATTGCCATATGGCCCTACTTTTTACTAGGCAGGCGCCATTTATTTTGGCATAATTCGCTGGCTCATTGGCTGCGACGCCACGAAAGAAAGGAAGTTATCTATGAGCTATACTATGTTCCGCAAAGCCATGGTAATTTTAACTAATGATCCCGAAGAACCGGTACTACGCGATGCCGACCTTCTGATCAAAGACAACAAGGTATTAGCCGTTGGCAAGGAACTAAAGCTGCCGGACGATGCCCCAAGCCGCGTCATTGAAGCCTCAATGATGGTCATCACCCCCGGCATGATAAATACGCATCACCACCTTTACCAAACCTTTCAGCGCAATGTGCCCTTTGTGCAAGATGCCAAACTTTTTGACTGGCTGACCGGCCTCTATAAAATTTGGCAAGAGCTCACACCTGAAGCCGTTTATGTGAGCGCCCAAGTGGGCCTTAGCGAGCTCCTGCTCTCCGGCTGCACCACTGTGGCCGACCATTATTATGTCTTTCCCAAGGGGCAGCCGGCCGATATGCTCGATAATACCATCAGGGCGGCCAAAGAGCTCGGCGTGCGCTTCCACCCCACCAGAGGCTCCATGAGCATGGGTGAATCTCAAGGCGGTTTGCCACCAGATAGCGTGGTGCAAAGCGAAGAAGATATTTTAAAAGACTCCGAGCGGGTTATTAAAATGTACCATGACCCGGAAGAGTTTTCCATGTGCCGCATTGCTCTTGCGCCCTGCTCGCCGTTTTCGGTAACAGCTACCGGCCTTAAAGAGGCGGCAAGTCTTGCCCGCTCTTATAAAAATGTGCGTTTACATACACATCTGGCCGAAACTTTTGACGAAAATGATTTTTGCATGCAAAAAGTGGGCATGCGCCCGCTCGATTATATGGAATCCTGCGGCTGGCTGGGGCCGGATGTCTGGTATGCTCACGGTGTCCATTTTAATGACGAAGAAATTGAGCGCCTAGCCAAAACCGGCACCGGCGTAGCCCATTGCCCAGCCTCCAATTTGCGCCTCGGCTCCGGCATTGCCCGCGTGCCGGAGATGATTGAGGCCGGCGTGCCGGTGGGCCTCGCTGTCGATGGCAGTGCCAGCAACGATTCTTCCAATATGCTGCGCGAAGCGCAACTGGCCCTCATTGTCCACCGCGTGGGCACCGGCGTGCAGTCTATGCCGGCCTTAAAAGTGTGGCAAATGGCCACCATGGGCTCAGCCCGCGTTTTGGGCCGCGATGATATCGGCCAACTCCTTCCCGGCAAAGCAGCCGATCTTGCTGTGTGGGATATGGACCATGTGGGCTATGCCGGCGCACTGCACGATCCACTGGCCGCCCTGCTCTTCTGCACCGGTCATAATTATGCCCGCCATGTCTTTGTAAATGGCCGCCAGGTGGTGGAAAACTTCCAATTAACCGAGCTCGATACCAAAGCTTTGACCCATAAAGCCACTTTGCTCTCTGAGCAGATGATTCAGCGCGCCGCCGCCAGAACTGGCGTGGATTACCTAAAACACTTAGGAGATTAATCACCATGGGCCATGGAAGTTATACAGCCGCTGATTGGAGCAAATTAAAAAACAGCCGCAATTTAAGCAGCGACCAAAATAATGAAGAAATTTTCAAAAGCAAAAAATGCGATCCCCGCTTTGACCCAAAATTCATCAACATGCGCGAGGCGCGCGATTCTGAGGATCACCCGGAATCAACCCCCATCATCATCGGCCTTGATGTCACCGGTTCCATGGGCTACCTGGCCCAAAAAGTGGCGACAGAAGCTTTAAATGAAACCATGATGAAGCTCTATTCCACCAATGTGGTAAAAGATCCGGCGCTCATGTTTGCCGCTTATGGCGATTACCAGGACCAATCCCCCTTACAAGTGACGCAATTTGAATCGGATATCCGCGTTGCCGAGCAGCTCCTCGACCTCTGGCTGGAAGATGGCGGGAGCGGTCAGGTTGTGCCTAGCCTTTTGTGGTATTTTGCCGCTAAGCACACCATGCTCGATAATTTTGAAAAACGCCATAAAAAGGGCTTTATCTTTACCATCGGCGATAATGCCAGATGCCGCGAGGACTCTTTAAATGAGCTCTATCAAAGAGTTTTTGACGAAAAAGTATCCATGAGCGTAGCGGAAATTTTGCAAATAGCTAAGGAAAAATTTGAAATTTTCCATCTCTACCTGGCCGAAAGCGGAGAAGCCATACCCAATGATATCAGAAGAACGCAGCTTCACGGCCACACCATGAAAATAGCTCCCGAAGAAATCGATGCCATCCCGGAAATTCTCATCAGCGCCATGCAAATGACCGAGAGCATGAGTATGAAAGAAGCTCTAAATCAGTGGCCAAAAGAAAAACACGGCATCGTACAAAAAGCTTTAAAATCATTAAAAATTAAATAAATTACAATTCCATACCTGGCAGGAGGCTGAGTACGTAAGGCCCATCTTTGGTAATGGCAATCGAGTGTTCAAAGTGGGCACTCAATTTGCCGTCTTTGGTGACCACAGTCCAGCCGTCGGAGAGGCTTTTTACCTTCCAGGTGCCCTCATTGACCATCGGTTCCACAGCAATAACGAGCCCCTCGCGGAGGTGAATGCCGCGGTGGCCGGTGTAATAATGGGGCACTTGCGGATCTTCGTGCATGGAGGTGCCGATGCCGTGGCCCACATAGTCGCGCACACTGGAAAAGCCCTCGGCTTCCACATAATCCTGAATGGTTATGCCGATATCGGAGAGATAATTATCCGGTGTGCAGCAGGCAATAGCCCGCTTTAAAGACTCTTTGGTGGCGGCCATCAAGTGGGTAGCCACTTCGCTCACTTTGCCGCAAGGCACAGTAATGGCCGAGTCACCCACATAGCCCTTATAAACTACACCAAAATCAATGGAGATAATATCGCCCTCTTTTAAAATGCGCTTAGGCGAAGGAATACCGTGCACCACCTCTTCGTTGATGGAGGCGCAGATATTGCCCTTAAAGCCGTTATAGCCCAAAAACGCGCTTTTAACTCCGCGTTTTTTAATTTCTTTTTCGGCAATAAGGTCGAGATCTTTAGTGGAGACACCGGGCTTTACCGCCTCGCGCAGAATTTGCAAAATTTCGGCGGTGTGGATATCGGCCACCCGCATGAGCTCTATTTCTCTGGGACTTTTTAAAATGAGCATTCTTTAACCTCTTTTATTAAGCGCTGCCATTAAAAGCTGCACGGCCAGCTTGGCAGCTGTGTAATCGGCATGGTGGAAACCGGGGCGCGGTGAGAGCTCCACCACATCGGCGCCCACAATGGTGTGCCCCTTGGCCGCATAGCTGATAATTTCCTTTACTTCGCTGTAAGTTAGCCCTTGCGGCTCAGGGGTGCCTGTAGCCGGCATGACCGTAGGGTCGAGAGCATCCACATCCAGAGTAATATAAATCTCTTTGGGCAGATTATCGATATAAGGGAAGGAGCGGCTCACATGGCCGGCACACTCCCAGCCATAGCAAGTGGGCACCGGGCGGCTCTCTTTAAATTCCTTTTCATCCGGGCAAAAAGCGCGAATGCCGATGGAAGCCACCGGGATATTATAGAGCTCAATGAGGCGGCGCACAATGCAAGCGTGGCTATATTTGGAGCCCCAATATTCCAGGCGCAAATCGTGGTGAGCATCCAGGTGCAAGAGGCCGGCATTGGGGTAGCGCTCAAAACAGGCTCCCGCTGCCCCCACAGTGATGGTGTGCTCACCGCCGAGGGCCAAAACGAATTTATCATTCCGGTAAAGTTCCAGGGCTTTTTCTTTAACAAATTCCACCATTTCCTGAGGGGTCAAATCCTCAATTGGCAGGGGGTCGGCAGTGCGAAATTTAAGCCCGCAAAGATCCACTCCGCTCTCTTCATCGGTCTCTTCGATATATTGCGAAGCTTTGATGATGGCGGCCGGGCCGTCTTTGGTGCCGGCTTGATAACTCACGGTGGCTTCAAATGGGCAGGGCAAAATAATAGCCCGCTCTTCTCCCGGCGAAGGCAGAGCGCCGTCAACCGGGGCTAAAAACTGGGTTTCGTCTAAAACTTCTTCCATAAAAGCTCCTTTGGGCCCAAGGGCCGCTGTTAGGCTCTTCTACGACCATAAAAGAAAAAATGCAATGGGTTTCACGCGCAACTTAGCGGTAGCCGCGAATTTAGGTGCCTGCTTACGCGGCTTTTTTATATAGGTTTAGGCCCTTATAAGAGCTTGCAAAGCTGCTCGCAGTTTTTGGCCGCCGCGCCGGTATTTTTATCCACCGTGTTTTTGGCCATGGCCCCCAGCTTTTTAAGCTCTTCTTCACCGGCAAAGAGCTTTTTTATCGTCTCGGTCATCTGGGCAATGGTGTTTTGCTGCAAACCGCCGCGGCCGTGGAGCAAAGTGGCTTCTACTTTAAAATTATCCATTGAAGGGCCAAAAAGCACCGCTTTACCACAAATAGCCGGCTCCAGAATATTCTGCCCACCTCTTTTGCAAAAGCTGCCGCCCACAAAGACCAAATCGGCTGTATAGTAGAGATCCATCAGCTCGCCCACACTATCCAGCACAAAAAGTGTGCCGGCTTCAATGTGCGTATTTTGGCTGCGCAGAGAAATTTTGAGGCGCGCTTTGGCGGCTTCGGCCAAAATATCTTCTATATGCTCCATATAGCGCGGCGCAACAGCCACCGCCAAATCCGGCATATTTTCCATTAATTCGGCAGCCATTTTAATAAGCGGCGCTATTTCCGCATGATGGATAGAGCCCAAAACCAAAAGGCGGCTTTTCTCCTCACGGCTAAAAAGATGGCGCTCTTTGGCCCGGGATAGGCCGCCTAAAAGGTTATCATATTTGGTGTTGCCGGTTACAAGAACATGGCTCGGCATAGCGCCGCCTCTAAGGGCCCGCTCGGCTTCATCGGAAGAGCGCATTAAGAGCAAATCGAGCATTTTGAGCAAATTGCCGGTAAAGGTAAAAAGCAGGCGATAATAAACGGCCGTGCCTTGAGAGAGGCGGCCGTTATGAAGCACCAATTTAGCGCCGGATTTACGGGCTCTCAGCATGAGCACCGGCCAGAGCTCGGTATATTCCAGCACTAAAACAGTGGGCCTTATAGCCGCTATAAAGCGGCTAACCGGCCCAGCCATGTCATAGGGAGCATAGAGCACCGGTCCATACTCTTTAAGCTGCTTTTGGCCGAGACTCATGCCGCTATCGGTAATAGTGGTAATAACTATGCCGTAATCGGGATGAGCAGCATGAAAAGCGGCAATAGTGGGCTTTAGAGCCAATAGGTCGCCCATGGAAGCGCCGTGGAACCAAATGCGCTTTTCCGGCAAATTTTTGAGTTTTTGCGTGAGCTCACCGCTAAAACGCCCCAAGCGCTGCAATACACCGTGGCGCACCTTGGGATGGAGCAGCAAAAAGGGACTTACTGCCAAATAGGCCAAAGGGCTTATTATATACTGGTAAAGCCAGGCGAGCATAAAGTGAAAGCGAAAAGGCCGCTTAATTATTTACGGCAATCTGGGCAGAGGTCGAAGAAGTCTGCCGGTACGCTGGAGATATTCTGGAAATGCTCGAGTTGGAACATCGGAGCATAGGCATAACCACAGCGTTTGCAGGTCTTCATGGGCAATTCGCGGTTCCAGCGGGCGAGAGAACGCTTGGTGATGACCTGATCCAAACCAATGCAGTTGGTGGGACAGGCCACGGCACAGGCGCCGCAACCGATACAGGTGCTGGCTACATCGTGGAAAGGCGAAATGGCCTCTTTGTGCTCACCGCGGCCGGCGAAAGAGAGCGCTTCGATACCCACGAGTTCGCGGCAGACACGTACGCAGAGGCCGCAAAGAATGCACTTATTGCCGTTATTCTTTTCAAAGGGCAATTTGTCCGCATCAATACCAAAGCGATCTTTAGCCATTTGACGGAGCTCTTTAGACTCCGGCGCTCTGGCCAAAAGGAGCTCCATAACCATCTTGCGGTTGCGGCGCACCTTTTCGGTATTGGTGAAAACTTCAATTCCCTCTAAAATCGGATAATTGCAAGAGGTGGTGAGTTTGGTCTTGCGGCCGTTTTTAACTTCCACCAGACAGAGGCGGCAGGCGCCATAGGGCTTCACCGCCGGGTTGTGGCAGAGATAGGGAATATCATAGCCATTAGCGAGTAAGAAATCCAATAAACTGGACTCGCGGGGGGCAGAACATTTTTTGCCATCCACTATGAACTCGACCATGGGGGCGTTATTTACTTTTGCTTCGGTCATATTTGTCTCCCTGGCTGGTCACTCGACGGTTACCGCGCCAAACTTACAAACTTCTTTACAAACACCGCACTTAATACATTTAGCGCTATCGATAACGTGTTTCTCTTTACGAGCGCCGGAGATACAATTTTGCGGGCAGTTCTTGGCGCAAACGGTACAACCGGTACAGTTATCGTTAATGCTAAATTTGATGAGCTTCTTGCACACTTTGCCCGGGCACTTCTTCTGGAAGATATGGGCTTCATATTCTTCGCGGAAGTGGCGGAGAGTGGAGAGCACCGGGTTGGCAGCGGAACCGCCCAAAGCACAGAGTGAGCCCTGAGAAAGCGTTTCGCAGACAGCTTCGATGAGTTCCAGATCATCAGCGCGGCCCTTGCCCTCGGTGATGCGGGTTAAAATCTCTTTCAGGCGGGCAAGACCTTCACGACAGGTGGTGCACTTGCCACAGGATTCTTCGCAGAGGAATTCCACAAAGTATTTGGCAAAATCCACCATACAGGAGTCTTCATCGAGAACAACCATACCGCCGGAGCCCATCATGGAGCCCACTTTGGAGAGTTCGTCGAAATCAACGGGCATATCGAGATATTTCTCGGGAATACAGCCGCCGGAGGGGCCACCAGTTTGCACGGCTTTGAACTTTTTGCCGTTTTTGATGCCGCCGCCTACGCCAAAGATGATATCGCGCAGGGTGGCGCCCATGGGTACTTCCACAAGACCGGTGTTGTTGACTTTACCGGCCAGGGAGAAGATCTTGGTGCCCTTGGAGCCATTCCAGGGATTTTCCGTAACATCGCCGGTACCGATAGCGGTAAAGGCAGCGACGCCGTTTTTAATAATGAGCGGCACATTGGCCCAGGTTTCCACATTGTTCAGCACAGTCGGCTTATCGTTTAAGCCAGACTCAGCCATGTGGATGTGTTTAGCGCGAGGCTCACCGACAAAACCTTCGATGGAAGCGATGAGGGCGGAAGATTCACCGCAGACGAAAGCGCCACCACCGCGGTTGATGCGGATATCAAAGGAGAAATCGGTGCCTAAAATATTTTTACCCAAAAGGCCGGCTTCGCGCGCTTGAGCTAAAGCAGCTGAGAGGCTCTTAATGGCCAGTGGGTACTCGTTACGCACATAGACGATACCTTCGTCGCTGCCGATAGCAAAAGCCCCAATGAGCATACCTTCGATGACGGTGTGCGGGTTGCCCTGCAAAACGGCTTCATCCATAAAGGCACCGGGATCGCCTTCATCGGCATTACAAATAACATAGCGCTTACTGGCGCCAAGTTTATCGGCTGCTTTCCGGCAGCTCTCCCACTTTTTGCCGGTGGGGAAACCGCCGCCGCCGCGCCCGCGGAGTCCGCTCTTAATGATGTCGTTAATAACATCTTCGGGCTTCATGCCGGAGAGCACTTTAGCGAGAGCCTGGTAACCACCGGCGGCTAAATAGCTCTCAATGCTTTCGGGGTCGATAACACCCAAAATACCGGTGAGCTCACGCTTTTGATTTTTATAGAAGGGGATATCATCCTCTTTTTCAATCTTTTTGCCCTCGGCATCGGTGTAAAGTAGGCGCTCCACCGCTTTGCCGCTTATGGCGCTGTCTAAAATGTCGGCGGCATCAGCCACCTGGACTTTTTTATAAAAAGTCTTTTGGGGATAAACAACAACTACCGGGCCCATTTCGCAAAAGCCCAGACAGCCGGTGACCAGTAATTCAACTTTATCGCCCAAATTCTTTTCACTGATGAGTTTTTTAAACTCGGCAACTAATTTTTGACAGCCGTTGGCAGTACATCCGATACCGCCACAAACAGTAACAACCGGGCGGTCGCTCTTTCTGGCAGCGGCGAGAGTTGCTTCAAGATCCTGAAGCTGTTTTATTGATTTAATCCGTTCCATGCGTTTGCCATTCCTTATCAGGACTTTTTGCTGTCCGCTTTAATGTCGTTAATGACCTTGTTAATCTTATTAGCCGTGGCATTGCCGATGGTCTCGCCATCCATAATCACGACCGGACCCATAGCACAGGCACCAACGCAGTTGACCCGCTCAACGGTAAAGAGCAGATCTTTGGTGGTTTCGCCGGCTTTGATTTTGAGATTCTCCTCGATTTTGTCGAGAATACGGCCGGCTCCGCGCACATGGCAGGCAGTACCCATGCACACAGTGCAAATATGTTTGCCGCGCGGTTTTAAGCTAAAGGCTTTGTAAAAAGTGGCCATGCTGTAAATGCGGGCAATGGAAATCCCGAGGCTTTTGGCTACATGCTCGAGAGCCGGGCGGGGCAAATAGCCCTCAGCGGCCTGGATATCTTGCAGAATAGCCAGCAAATTGGCCTCGGCATACTCATTCTTGGCGAGAATGGCATCTATTTTTGCAGTATCATAACTAGCCATATTATTCCTCCACCTGAACGGCCGAGCGCTCAAATTTGTAATATTCTTCGCGCACAAGGCCTTCCAGAATCTCAACATCCTCGGCGCTAAGGTGTTTATAGCGCCCTTGCGGAGAGACATAATCTTTGAGCGGTTTTAAGAAAGGCGGCTTATAGGTTTGATAAGTCACGCCGTCCACCACTTCAAAGAGCGGATAAACACCGGTTTGCACCACGAGACGGGAGAGGCGGATACCCAGTTCGGAGCCGCACTTCCAGCCGGTGGGGCAAGGAGCAAAGCAGTGGAGGAAGACCGGACCGTCGGCCGCTTTGGCTTTTTCCACTTTGGAGACAAAATCAAAGGGGTAGCCCAGGCTCATAGTGGCGCAGTAGGCGATGCGGTGATCGGCCATAATGCGGGCCAGCGGTTTTTTCCAGGTTTTTTGACCTTTGGAGAGCTTGCCGGCCGGGCTGGTGGTGGTTGTCGCCCAGAGCGGAGTGGAGCTGGAGCGCTGCACACCGGTATTCATGTAAGCCTCGTTGTCATAGCAGAGGTAAATGATGCGGTGGCCACGTTCCATAGCGCCGGAGAGAGCCTGAATACCAATATCGGATGTACCGCCATCACCACCGATAGCCAAGATGGTGGGCTCTACATCGTAAGGCAGGCGGCCTTTACGGCGGAGTGCTTTGATGGCTGCTTCCACACCGGAAGCCACGGCAGCGGCGTTTTCAAAAGCCACGTGGATCCAGGGCACATTCCAGGCTGTTTCCGGGTAAGATGAAGAAATGATCTCCATACAACCGGTGGCATTGCAAACAATGGTATTACGGCCCAGGACTTTGAGCATCCAGCGCAACACCAGAGCGGGGATACAGCCCTGACAGGCTCTGTGGCCCTGGGAGAATAATTCTTGCTTAGGCAGCACTTTCGCTGCAAACACATTAAGTTCGTTCACGACCGTACTCCTATTACTTCGGCTTCACCGGCAGG
>JAEEML010000089.1 GCA_016283195.1 Deltaproteobacteria bacterium
CTCTCTAGTATAACCGTTGGCAAAGCTACCAATGATGCTGATGGTAATAAAATTTCCACAACTTATGTTAAAAAATCAGGTTTCAAATGTGATTCTTTTACTCAAGGAATGATGGCTCCATTATATCAGGCCGTGGTTAAAATAAACTGCGATACAAATCAGATTAAGTGCCCAAGCGATGGCTATGATAACCCATATTGCTTTTGCCAAGGGCTGAACCTTTCCGTATTGTCTGAAGTACCTGCAGGCAAGTTTGGCGAAGATACTAGTAAGCCCGTGCGTTTATATAGAGCTGGTAGCCAAGGCGGCCCCATCATTGGCACAATAGATATGAGTTTCGATGATAGTTTTGGCAGACCTCTCATGGTTTTAGTTTCTTCACAATGGGAGAGCCATATCGCAAGTGCCTCATTAACGGGATATAGTAATGGTACAATGAGTGCCAGAATAAATTTCAGGGCCCTTGGTGGTTCTACTGTAGTAGCACATGACCCCTCTCCTCTAACTTCAAATAAAACTGCCTTCACAAACCAGATGAAACCTGGTGCCGTAGGTGCTTCGTTCAACTTGGTTGTTTATGGATTACCAGCTGGTTGCGGCCTTTACTAATTTTCTCCTATTTCTTTAACGTATCTTTCTAGCATATTCTTAGCCTCTTTATCTGCTATAGCACTAAAGAAAATAAATTTAATGTGAAGTCACAATTTTAAAATATCTTCTGCTGAAAGCTTGAAATTTAGCGATGCTATTCCACCAGCGCGCCTGCTAGCTCGCACCTGTTTTGGTGGGCTCCTCACCCAAATTTTTAGGCCAGATATGCCGGGAGCGCTGCGCGCTTTTTTTTGACCTCACCTCCTAACTTGTTGGATTTTTATGAAAATCGCCCCTCTCCCAAGCGGCGAGGGGCTCCTCTTATTGGAAGCTAAAATTTATTTTATCTTAAAAAACAAGAGGTTAATTTTTTGCTTGGGAGAAAACGGCGAAAACAGGAAAATAAATTTAATGTGAAGTCACAATTTTAAAATATCTTCTGCCGAAAGGCCGGTCCATTTGGCTATACTATCTACCGGTACCCCATCACGGAGCATATTTTTAGCGGCGTCTATATGACCTTGGTCTATG
Organism: Deltaproteobacteria bacterium; assembly: GCA_016283195.1. GTDB lineage: Bacteria > JAEEML01 > JAEEML01 > JAEEML01 > JAEEML01 > JAEEML01. Next base: position 1,123 of record JAEEML010000089.1, read on the forward strand.
CCTTGGCTTATACCTTGGCTTATACCTTGGCTTATACCCATCTCCCAAACAGCATTTAAGCTTGATTTCCGGTCCATCTCCGCCATTTCCTGCTGAAATTGTCTTATCCAGCGTGCCCGGTCGCCACTTATGTAAGAAAGTGCTGCTTCGGCTGCCATGATGCCCTCCTCTTTATCTGTAAGATTTTTTATCACATCGGCTTTTTTAGGATTATCGGCGTCTTTCAAAAAGAGGCCCCAGTTTTCAAGGGAAGTGTTGGCTTCAATATTCTCTTCTTTTCCAGCCAATTTCGGGAGTTCTAAAAAGATAATATTTAATAAATCTGCCAGGTTACGCCCATCTTTGGTGCGCATGGCATAGCGGCTCACCGCTTCTTTTGTGGATTTATCAAATTCAAAATCGAGCACGCTTATTTGATAAGCTTTGGCTACATTGCTCCAAAGAGTGCCTTTGGGATATTTAGTGCCGATAAGACGCGGGTTTAAGAGAGCGCCGGTGCCAGCCTGGGCAACGTAGGCCTCCTCCTCCGAGGTAAGCAGAGGTAATTCGGTAAGATTGTTTATTTCATTAGCTGCATTCATAAATGCCTCCAAGCACAGCTTATATTTTAACATACACAAAACGTGGCGGCCAAGAGGAAAGTGCACACAAGCTTGTGCCACAGATAGGCTAAGGCTGGGTTTACCTTTTTATCACACCTTGAGGGAGTTTAATTAAGCAAGAGAAAGGCCGGTTAATGTGGCGATATTCCGCCAGCGCGCCTGCTAGGTCGCACCTGTTTTGGTGGGCTCCTCACCCAAATTTTTAGGCCAGATATGCCGGGAGCGCTGCGCGTTTTTTTTTGACCTCACCTCCTAACTTGTTGGATTTTTATGAAAATCGCCCCTCTCCCAAGCGGCGAGGGGCTCAGCTTATTGGGAGCTAAAATTTATTTTATCTTAAAAAACATGCGGTTAATTTTTTGCTTGGGAGAAAACGGCGAAAACAGGAAATCCGGCACGATAATTATTGCCGATAAATCCTGCTAAGATTGTCAGGGCGCGTAATGCTGCTTATCTCTTATGGCGGCGGCCAGGTGGCGGCTTTTAGTAAGATATTCGCTATATTCGGCAAAGGAGGCCAGATAGTTACTATAAGCCAAATAATTGCCCCTTTCCAAAAAGCTTTCGAGCTCCTTATCTTGGGTGCAAATTTGTTTAAGTTCATAGACAGTGGGCTGGCTCCCCCGCCGCCCGGCCAGCTCGGCCAAAAGCGCTCTAAATATAGCAAAATACTTAATAAAAGCGGCTTTTTGCTCTTCCGGGGTGGCGGCTTTGGAAATAGTAAAATCCATAAGCTCGGCCCTAAGTGAGCGTAAATCTGCCGGCTTTTGGGGCGGCTCTTTTCGCCGCTTTAAAAAGAGTAGAGTTATGGTGAGCAAAAAGAAGAGAGCCACGCCAGCGGCTAAGAGGGGCTTTTTTAAAATATAAATTGGTGCCGGGCCGCTACTTGGGGCGGGCGGCGGGGGATTATCAAGGTCAAATGGGGCGCGAACCGTGAGCGTATTGGGGAGGGCTATTTTCTGGCACTTAAGGGCCGCCAATTCTGGGATGGTAATTTCTCCGCTTTTTAGGGCAATAGCTGGATATTTAAAGCTTTTTACGCCTGCGCTATTTAGCCAGGAAAGGCCGTCTATATGGGGGAGTTCTTTTAATTCCAGGAGGTTATTATCTTCGGCGTCTATACAGGTAAGAGTGGCAATCTCGCCCAAAGTAAGGGAGTTTGGGCTAAAAGTGCAATAACACTCATGAGCTTCGGTGCCGGTATTGGCCAAAATAGCTAAAAGCGGCAGCCAATAACCATAAAAGGCCATTATAGCAAAACTATGCCGGCTTTTTGGCAGCTGAGTTGCATCTCTTCCGGCCACACGGAGACCTGGGTCTCGCCGATATGGGCTTTTTTGAGAAAGAACATGGCTAGGCGCGACTGACCGATGCCGCCGCCGATGGTTTGCGGCAACTCGCCGCTTAGGAGTTTTTGGTGAAAAAAGAGCTTTTGCCGCTCTTCGGCGCCGCGCAGTGTCAGCTGCTTTTTGAGTGATTCCGGGCTCACGCGGATGCCCATGGAAGAGAGTTCCAAACTTTCACCTAAAACGCTGTTCCAAACCAGTAAATCGCCGTTTAAGCCGTGGCCGCTTGGTGTTTCGGTTATCCAGTCGTCATAATCCGGAGCGCGCCCATCATGGGGCTGGTCGTTTTTTAAGGGGTAACCGATGCCAATGATAAAGACCGCGCCAAACTCTTTGGCGGCTTCGTTTTCGCGCTCCTTGGGGGAGAGAGTGGGGTAGCGCTCCTCCAGCTCTTCGCTATGGATAAAGACAATATCATCCGGCAGAGCCGGGGTGAGTTTGGGATAGTTATTATAAACAAAAAACTCGGTGCGTTTTAGACAGCTATAAATTTGGCGCACCACTTTTTTAAGATAATCCAAATGGCGCTCTTCGGGGCGCATAGCCCGCTCCCAATCCCACTGATCGACATAAAGAGAGTGGATATTATCCAGGTCTTCATCGGCTCTTATGGCGTTCATATCGGTATAAATGCCATAGCCGGGATTAAGCTCCATTTCGCCAACTTTGAGGCGCTTCCACTTGGCCAGAGAGTGGACAATTTCCATCTTTTTTTCATTGAGCGCTTTTACCGGAAAGGAAACCGGGCGCTCAATGCCGTTTAAGTCGTCGTTTAAACCTTGGCCGCTGGCCACAAAAAGCGGGGCGGTGACGCGTGTTAAATTGAGCTCGGTGGAGAGCGCCAGTTGAAAGAAATTTTTAATGTGTACGATGGCCAGTTCGGTCTCTTTGACATTTAAAAAGGATTTATAATCGTTAGGAATGTGTAGTTTGTTCATCTTTGGACTCATTACTCTGCGGTAAAGGTGCCTTTAAATTTTTAATTTGCCGCCACACCTGCAAGAGGGCGGCAATGGCCACCACCAGATCATCGGCAAAACCGACCGGCACGGCGGCGTCCGGCACAACATCTAGCGGGCTTATACCATAGACGAGAGCAATAAGCGAAGAAAGAATAATGATAATAAGCGATTTTGTTTTACTATTTTTGGGCTTTTCTGCACCGGCGCTCATCTGGTTTCTCCCACTATTTCCTATTTTGCACGGTGGCTAAGTCAAAGGATTCTAAATTGTCGTCTTCGTCAAAAGTACGGCGCAGAGGCAAAAACTCCGGGTGGCTCTGCAGCTGCCTTAAGCCTTCATAAACCACGGCGGCCACCGAGTTGGCTAGATTTAAGGCCCGAGCAGGGCCATACATGGGGAGAGCATAGGTGCTATCGGCATAGCGATCGGTTATTTCTTTGGGAAGGCCCTTGGTTTCGCGGCCGAAAAGCAAAAGATCATCCGGCTGAAACTCATGGTCCCAAAAGAGTTTTTTGCCTCTTTTGGAAAAGAGGGCCAGGCGCTTGCCAGTGGCTAAAAGTTCATCAATATTTTCATAGAGATGGAGGTCAAGATAGGGCCAGTGATCCAGGCCGCAGCGCTTCATGTATTTGTCTTCCAGCGAAAAACCGAGCGGTTTTACGAGGTGCAGCGAGCAGCCGGTGCCCACGCAAAGGCGCGATATGTTGCCGGTATTATGCGGAATTTCCGGCTGATAGAGAGCAACGGAAAACATTTTTAAGCATCCTTAACCGAAAAGGCCGTGTCTTTTCTTTTTACCTTTGACCAGTTTGCCACCGGCGCCAAAGCTCTCTTGCAATTTAGTCAAAAGATCTTTTTGCTCATCGCTTAGCTTTTTGGGCACGCTGATTGTCGCCACATAGTGAATATCGCCGCGCCCGCCGCCTCTTAAGTGCGGAAAGCCCTTTTCTTTTAAAGTGATGACATCATGGTGCTGGGTGCCGGCCGGGATGGTGAGCATCTCCTTGCCCTCCATGGTATCAACCTCTATTTCGCCACCTAAAGCAGCCAAAGGGAAGCTGATGGGCAATTCGGCTATAAGGTCATCTTCGCGGCGTTTAAAATAATCATGCGGGCGCACATTTACTTGCACATAAATATCGCCGGGGCGGCTGCCCTGACCGCTGGCATAGCTGCCCTGGCCGCTAAAGCGCAGTGTCATGCCGTCGTCAAAGCCGGCCGGCACTTCCACTTTGATTTTCTTGCGCTCCACTGTAAGGCCCTCGCCACGGCACTCCGGGCAAGGGGAGGTAATAACTTCACCTTTGCCTTTGCAGGTTGGACAGGTGGTGCGAATGACAAAAAAGCCGGCTCCCTGCTGCACTTCGCCGTGGCCGCCGCAGGTGGTGCAAGTGGTGGCTTTGGAGCCGGGGGCGGCGCCGCTGCCGTGGCACTTTTCACATGGGAGCTCGCGCTTTATGGTGAGCTCTTTTTCTACGCCGTGAAAAGCTTCGTCAAAATCAATGGTTATAGCATAAGTTAAATCGCGACCTCTATCGGCCCGGCCGCGCCCACGCCCGGAAAAGCCGGAAAAGCCAAATAAATCGCCGAAAATATCGCCAAAGCTGGAGAAGATATCGGCGGTGCTGTTAAAGCCGGCGCCGCCGTGGCCGGAAAGGCCCTCAAAGCCATACTGATCGTAAATAGCCCGCTGCTCTTTGTTGGAGAGCACCTGATAAGCTTCAGCCGCTTCTTTGAACTTTTCTTCGGCCTCTTTGTCGCCGGGATTGCGATCCGGGTGATATTTCATAGCCAGTTGGCGATAAGCTTTTTTGAGCTCCTGCTCGCTGGCATCTTTGCTAACTCCTAAAACTTCGTAATAATCACGTTTCATTTTTTAGACCCCAAAAACTCCGGTGCCTTAAAATAAGCACCGATTAGTGAGTGTCAAGAGGCGAGATGTAGGGGAGCAAATTAAATAGCTTTAATAGATGGATAAGGAGTCTTACTTGCCGGCTTTGATGGCAGCTTGAGCAGCAGCCAGGCGGGCGATCGGCACGCGGAACGGTGAGCAGGAGACATAGCTCATGCCCAGGTTGTGGCAGAATTCCACCGAGCTCGGGTCACCGCCATGCTCGCCACAGATACCGATGTGCATATCGGGGCGCACCGAGCGGCCCAGTTTCACGGTCATCTCCATGAGTTTGCCCACGCCCTTTTGATCCAGTTTGGCAAAGGGGTCGTTCTCGTAAATCTTGGTGTCATAGTAGGCGCCCAGGAATTTACCGGCATCATCACGGCTGAAGCCAAAGGTCATCTGGGTGAGATCGTTGGTGCCAAAGCAGAAGAATTCGGCCTCTTTGGCAATTTCGTCGGCGGTTAAAGCCGCGCGCGGGATCTCAATCATGGTGCCCACTTCATAAGTAAGTTTGCTGCCGGCTTTGGCGATTTCCTCGTCGGCCACTTTGACCACGATATCTTTAACAAATTTGAACTCTTTGAGCTCGCCGACCAAGGGGATCATGATCTCCGGCACCATCTTCCATTCGGGGTGCTTTTTCTGCACATTGATGGCGGCGCGGATAACAGCCTGGGTCTGCATGCGAGCAATTTCCGGATAGGTGACGGTAAGGCGGCAGCCGCGGTGCCCCATCATCGGGTTAGACTCATGGAGAGCGGAGATGATGTTCTTAATAACCGCCACACTCTTATTTTGGGCTTTAGCCAAAAGCTCGATTTCGCGCTCTTCGGTGGGTACAAACTCATGGAGCGGCGGGTCTAAGAAGCGGATAGTAACCGGGCAGCCTTCGAGAGCTTCGTAGAGCTCCTCAAAGTCGTGTTGCTGATAAGGCATAATTTTGGCGAGAGCTGCTTCGCGCTCTTCTACTGTATCGGCGCAGATCATCTCGCGGAAAGCGGCAATACGCTCCGGCTCAAAGAACATGTGCTCGGTGCGGCAGAGGCCGATACCTTCGGCACCCAGTTCACGAGCCTTTTTGGCATCTTTGGGAGTATCGGCATTGGTGCGCACTTTTAAAACGCGGTATTTATCGGCCCAGGCCATGATGCGCCCGAATTCACCGGCGATGGAGGCGTCGACAGTCTTGATAGCGCCATCATAAATGTTACCGGTAGAGCCGTCGATGGAGATGACATCGCCTTCTTTAAAGACTTTGCCAGCGAGCTCAAATTTCTTGTTCTCTTCGTCCATTTTGATATCGCCGCAGCCGGAGACGCAGCAGGTACCCATACCGCGAGCCACAACGGCGGCGTGGGAAGTCATACCGCCGCGCACGGTCAAAATACCCTGAGAAGCTTTCATACCGGTGATATCTTCCGGAGAAGTCTCAAGACGCACCAAAACCACCTTTTTGCCATTCTTTTTCCAGGCTTCGGCATCTTCGGCGGAGAAGACGATTTGCCCGCAGGCCGCGCCCGGAGAAGCGCCGAGGCCTTTGCCGATGGGCTTAGCCGCCTTTAAAGCAGCAGCATCAAATTGCGGGTGCAGCAGAGTATCGAGGTTACGCGGGTCGATCATAGCTACAGCTTCTTGCTCGGTGCGCATACCTTCATCAACGAGGTCACAGGCAATTTTGAGAGCCGCTTTGGCGGTGCGCTTGCCGTTACGGGTTTGCAGCATGAAGAGTTTTTGGTTTTCAACGGTAAACTCCATATCCTGCATATCGCGGTAGTGGGCTTCCAGTTTGGCGCAGACATCTTTAAATTGGGCAAAAGCCTCGGGAAATTTCTCGGCCATCTGGCTGATGGGCATAGGAGTACGCACACCGGCCACCACGTCTTCGCCCTGAGCGTTGGTCAAAAATTCGCCCATGAGTTTCTTTTCGCCGGTCGCCGGGTCACGAGTGAAGGCCACGCCGGTGCCGCAATCATCGCCCATGTTACCAAAGGCCATCATCTGCACGTTAACGGCAGTACCCCAGCTATAGGGGATATCGTTGTCGCGGCGATAGACATTGGCGCGCGGGTTGTCCCAGGAGCGGAAAACAGCCTTAATAGCTTCAAATAATTGCACTTTCGGGTCGGTGGGAAAATCGCTGCCCAGTTGCTTTTTGTATTCAGCTTTGAACTGGTCGGCGAGTTCGTGCAAATCATCGGCGGTGAGCTCAACATCAAATTTGACGCCTTTTTTCTCTTTCATATCGTCGATGAGCTTTTCAAAATATTTTTTGCCCACTTCCATAACCACATCGGAGAACATCTGGATAAAGCGGCGATAGCAATCCCAGGCCCAGCGGGGGTTATTAGATTTTTTGGCAATGACGTTCACCACGTCTTCGTTAAGACCCAGGTTCAAGATGGTATCCATCATACCGGGCATGGAAGCGCGGGCGCCGGAACGGACGGAAACCAGAAGGGGATTTTCATGATCGCCAAATTTTTTGCCGGTCATCCCTTCCAATTTGCCGATGGCTACCATGATTTGCTCACGGATGCCTTCGTTGATTTGGCGGCCGTCCTCATAATATTTGGTGCAGGCCTCGGTGGTAATAGTAAAGCCCTGGGGCACCGGCATACCGATGTTGGTCATTTCGGCCAGGTTAGCACCTTTGCCGCCCAGGAGGTTACGCATATCCGCATTGCCTTCAGCCTTGCCGCCGCCAAACATGTAAACAAATTTCTGTTCCGTCATAGATCCTTCTTCCTTTCCTTAGAGGCTTTAATTAAAAATAGTGCCTCATTATAAGTGTTTTATTTTATAAACAAATTACTTCTTTTCAAAATAGCGCCCGGCAATTTTGTGTTGCCCGCGGGCGGCGGCCAAAATGGGTACATCGATTTTGCCGCCGGGGCTGGTGAGAGCTGTAGTGATATCCCACTCCTTGTTATCGAGAGTGCGGATAGCGCCGCCGGCTGATTCCAAAATAACGAGGCCGGCCGCCACATCCCAAACGTGGACATTATATAAGAGAGCGCCCCAGGCGGCGCCGCGCGCAGTATAAACTATGTGAGCAATGGATGAGCCCAGTGAGCGCACTTTGCCTGGGAAGCTGGTGTTATAGTCCTGGTGAAAACGGCTATAGGTGAGAAGCAGCGACTGATTGTCGATATCGTCATTTTTGCGCGCCTGGATGCGCACATCATTGAGATAGGCCGGGCCGCCCTTCACGGCCGAGTAGAGCTCTTCGGTCACCGGTTGATAATAGACGCCCAAAACCGGCACGCCGTTGTCAAAAAGGGAAATAGCTACGCCCCATATAGGCATAGCGGCCGAAAAAGCGGCAGTTCCGTCAACGGGATCCACCACCCAGAGCGGCTCTTCCGGGATAGTATAGCTTTCGTCTTGTACGCCCTCTTCGCCCAAAAAATGGTGGTGGGGATAAGCGGCAGCTATCTCTTCGCGGATATAATCCTGCACGGCGATATCGGCTTCTGTCACTAAAGTTTCATCATATTTAAAAGTGGGGCGGGCCCGGCCGTAGCAGGACATGGCAATAGCGCCGCCGCCTCTGGCCAGAGCTTTGGCAAAAGTTACAAGTTCGTTAAGTTCATGACGTTCAAGTTTTGGGGTACGAGCTTCCATAATTTCTCCTCTTCCAAAAAAGGCGGGCGCAATTCTACTTTTAGAAAAGGACGGTGTCAAGGAGCCCAAAGCTATTTTTGCAGCCGCAACTTAATTTTGCCATAAGCTACGGGTTTTGAGAGGAAAAAGCGCGTTTGGTAATCAGTTTTTAACGCAGCGGACAGAAAAAGCCATGACCTTGCTGACTACCCCGGTATCGAATTTATTGCCGCCTAAGTGGTAATATTTAGCCAGACCGCTGCTGTCTGATTTGCTCCAAAAGTAAGCATCGGAGCCAAAATCACCGTAGATGCCTATATTATGGCTGCCGGCGGGGTAAGCGGCAAAGCCGTAGCTATCGGCGCCCCAGTTGTCGTAATTGCGCCAGGGGATATTTTTGGCAATAAGGGCAATAAAAGCACTGCCGACGTGAGTATTTGCGAGATCCGCTTCAACAAAGCCGGCGAGAGTTTGCCACTCTTCTGCAGTGGGCATATGCCAGCCGGTGGGGCAAAAATTATCGGCTGCGGTATCATCCCAGCGGTACAAAAGACCATAAACAGCGTCATTGCTCTCTTTGCCGTTGGCGTGGAAATTGGTGCCAATATTGCGGCGATAATTTTCCGCCATCCAAGTTTGGGTGCCGATTTTTACCGCTCTATAGCTGTTGCCGTCCTGATCTTGCACTGTTTCGGTGATGCTTATATCGCAATTGGGGCCGCCAAAGCCTTCAAAGCATTTTGTGCAGGTGCCATCGCCTAAAAGGCTGTCGTTGCAATAGCCGTTTTGGCAAGTGCATTTTTGGCAATTTTTGCCGAAATAGCCGCTTTGACACTGGTCGCAGTTGCTGCCTTCCCAGCCGGTATTGCAAAAAGAGCAGCTACCGTCGCCGGCAAGACCGCCTTTGCAGACGCCATGCTGGCAATTACAAGCTGTACAGGTGGGGCCAAAATGGCCGCTTTCGCACTCATCGCAGTTGTCACCGGCAAAACCGGAGAGGCAGCTGGAACAGGTGCCGTCGCCGGAAAGAGTATCCTTGCAATAGCCGTTTTGGCAGGTGCATTTTTCACAATTTTCGCCAAAATAACCGCTTTGACACTTATTGCAACCCGGCCCGGTTTTGCCTTCGGGGCAGGAATCACAATTCCCGCTGCCGCTCACGCCGTCATCACAACCGCCGTTACAGGAACATTTTTCACAAAATGAGCCATAGTAGCCTTTGGAACATTCAAGACAACCGGCACCAACGCGGGAGATGTCACATTCAGGGCAGACATTTATAACATTATTGAGGCCGCCAAAGCCGTCGTTTTCTGTATTGGGATTTGTTTGGTCATGAGTCCAGTTATCTTTTTCATTATTAATATTGTATTTATAAATATGTTTGCCGCTGCTGGGGATAATGATGGTAACTTTCCAGAGAGATCCCTCTTTGGCCATGGGCTTTAGGCAATCGCCCCAGTTTTCACAGCCTAAAAAGTCGCCGCCTACGGCAACAGACTCTTCGCCGTTATCGGGATAAGTAAAAGTTATTACATTACAAGGTCCATAAGTGCAGGTGCCGTTAGGTTGGGCGGTATAGCCGCTTTTGCAACTATCGCAATTTTGGCCGCCAAAACCATCCTGGCAGGTGCAATAACCGCTGCCGGTGAGGCCGTCATTACAGGTGCCGTTTTCACAAGTGCAGGGGAGGCAATCGGCATCGTAATAGCCTTTGGAACATTCCTGGCAGTTTTTGCCGTTATGGGCGGCGTTACATTCAGGGCAAACATCAAGAAAACTGTTTATGCCGCCAAAACCATCGCCCGCTTGATTGGGATTATTGTAATCATGCACCCACCAGCGTTCTTCGGGAATAGAGCGGTTAATGATAAATTTGTAAAAATGGCGCCCGCTTGAAGGGATAGTGGCAGTGACTTTCCATAGGCCATCGCTATCCGGCACCATGGTTAAGGGACATTCCACCCAGTTATTACAGCCGAGCCAGTCGCCGGCCAGAGAGACGGTTTGCGGGGTATTGGCACCGCTGTCATAGCTGAAGGTAACTTCATTACATGGCGGAACTCTAACGCAGAGGCCGTCTTTAAGAGTGTAATCTGTATCGCATGTATCGCAATTTGTCCCGGTATAGCCTTCGTGACAACTATGCCATCTGCATTCGCCGTTGCCGTCAGCGCCGTCGTCACAGGTGCCGTGCTTACAGGTACATTCCTTACAAGTGGGGCCAAAGAAATTAGCTTTACAGAGGTCGCAATTTGCTCCGGTATAGCCTTCGTCACAGAGGCAGACACCAAGGCCGTCTTTGGTGTCATCGCAATGCCCATGGCCGCAATCGGGGCATTTTTCGCAGTTCTCGCCAAAATAGCCGCTTTGGCAAATGTTGCACTCTGCTCCGCTGAAGCCCTCATCACAAGTGCTGCAGGTGCCATCTCCGGCCATGGTATCGCTGCAGACGCCGCTTGGGCAATCGGGGCATTTTTTACACTCGGTACCATAGTAGCCCGGTGCGCATTTTTCGCACCGGCTGCCCATAAAACCCTCCGGGCAGGAACAGGTGCCTTGGCCGGTAATAGTGTCGGCGCATTTTCCGGCGCCGCAGTTTGGACATTCCTGGCAGGTTGGGCCATAAAAACCGGGCAGGCAGCTATCGCAGGCCGCGCCGCCAAAGCCGGGATTACAGGTGCAGGAACCGTCACCGGCTTTGGTATCGTTGCAACGCCCCTTGCCGCACTCACCGCATTTTTGGCAAGTTGAGCCAAAGTAGCCGCTTACACACTCGTCACATTTGGGCCCGGCAAAACCGACAGGACATGATAAGCCATTATTATTGTTGTTATTATTATTGTGCGTGTCGGTATTGGTATCACTTGTTGTGGTCTTTCCCGGCTTTTCGGTTGCCGTATTCTCTTTGGGATCCTTATCCTTATCCTTATCTTTGTGACAGGCGCAGAGAGAGAGTGTCACCAGGCAAGTGAAGCACAAAATTCGTTTCATTATGACTCCTTCTTATAATCAGGGCAAAATTGCCAAACAGAACTTTTCCTATCTAAAACAATATGGCTTTTAAGTCAAATGCCAAAGCCTTAGTATAACTTATAGTGGCCAAAGCGGGAATAGCTTGCGCCGCCAGCTGTTTTGTGCTAGCTAGAGTGCTTATCTGGATAGCTTCATAAGGAGGCTAAATGGGCGAAGATAAAACAGCACTGGTAAATATAAACGAGCTTAGGTCAGCATTATTAAGTAATAAAACTGAGAACAAACGCGAAGCTACGCTGCTTTTTCTCACCGGCCCGGAACGGGGTCAGCTTTATAAATTGGATAGTAAAGAGACCACCATCGGCCGCGACCCGGCTTGCACTATTTCCATTCCCGATGGCAGTTTAAGCCGTAGTCATGCTAGGTGCGTAGAGCGCGGTGCGGAAGTTTGGCTTGAGGATTTGGGCAGTACCAACGGCACTTACTGCAACGGCGAACAGATAAAAAAAGTAGCCCTTTGCGATGGTGACCGCATTCAGCTTGGCAATAATATCATCATCAAGTTTAGTTGGCAGGATAGCCTGGAAAGCACTTTTCAAGAGCAGCTTTTTAACTCGGCCAATAAAGATGGCCTGACCGGCCTCTTTAATAAAAAATATTTTGAAGAGCATCTCGCTACCGAGTTTGCCTTTGCTCGCCGCCATGATACGCCGTTATCGCTTATAATGTTTGATATCGACCATTTTAAAAAGGTAAACGATACTTACGGGCACCTGGCCGGGGATGAAATTTTGCGCTCTTTGGCGCATTTAATCAGTGCCATGGTGCGTACCGAAGATTTGCTGGCGCGCTATGGCGGAGAAGAATTTGTGGTTTTGCTGCGCGGCGACCAGGCGTCGGCTTATGCCATGGCTGAGCGTTTGCGTAAGGCAGTGGAAAAACACGCTTTTTCTTTCTATGGCGAGTCTATTCCGGTAACCATCAGCTTAGGCGTACATACGCTTAGCGAGAATAGCGGCTCGCCGCTTGATTTGGTAATGAAGGCCGATGAATACCTCTATAGAGCCAAAAACGCCGGCCGTAATAGCACAGGCTGTGCACCTTAAATCATGTCTGGGTCTCTTAACGATAGCTCGTTACCTGTTTTGCGATTTAGAGGCAGGGCAGCGAAAAGAGTAACAAAGCGCCGCCTTAGCCGCCTGGGGGAACTTTGCGCCAATTTGCTCCTTGGGCAGCTTAATTTGCCGCCGGAGGCTGAGGAGAAGCTAAAAAAGCTCCATAGCGAGGGCACTTGTGTTTATGTAGGCCAAAATCAGAGCCGCCTTTTGATGCTCCACCAGCTTTACAATTTAGAGCGCCTTAATTTGCCTCTGCCTAAAGCAGTTATCGGTCCGCTGCATCTCGCTTGGCTCTCGCAAGAGCAACTTGCTGAAAATATTGAAGAACTTTCGGCAGCTGCGGAGATGCGCCACTTTTTGCACTGGGGCTTTTTGCCTACTCTTTCCATGACACTGGCTTATCAAAAGCTAAAAACCGGGAATCCGGTTTCGCTCTGTCTTAACAGTGCGTATCAAGGCCTTCTCGCTCCCTGGCCGTTTTTTGAGGAATTTATCCCGCTGATAAAGGCTCAGGAAGAGAGCTCACGTCCGCTTCTTATCGTGCCCTATATGCTCTTTACCTCGATGGATCCGCCGAAACAAAAAGGCGGCCTTTTAAAGCGCCTTTTAGGTAACAGCTTTTTTGATACCATTTATGACTTTATCAATCTGCTCTTGCCGGAGGGCAACCAATTGGCCAGAGTGCGCCTGGGTAATGAGCTTAATTTAAAAGAGTGGCTTAAAAATGCACCAAAGGATCTTCCGCCTGAGGAACTTTGCGGCCGCCTCTATGAGGAGCTTAGAGCTCGCTTTTTGAATGAGGAGCGGGTGGCTATCGGCCCGCGCCGCCCCAAAGCCAAAGATGCTTTTCATTTTATTATGCAAGACCCTAAAGTGCTGGCGGCAGCTGAACTTAATGAAACTGCCTCGCCCAAAGAAAGACACCAATATGAGCAAAGAGTGCAAAAAACGGTGCGCGAGATAGCCGCCAATTATAATGGCCGTTTTTTACGCCTATTAAGCTATGCCATCGGCTTTATTGTTTCCAAAATATATGATGATGTGGTTATCGACCGGCCGGCCTTAAAGGAAGTGGCACGAGCTATGGAGAAGGGGCCGATTATCATTTGCCCTTCCCATAAGAGCCATATTGATTATCTGGTGGCCAGCAGTACTCTCTTCCATGCCGGCCTGACACCGCCGCATATCGCCGCCGGAGCTAATCTCTCCTTCTGGCCCCTAGGGCCCATCTTTCGGCGCGGCGGAGCTTTTTTTATCCGCCGTACTTTTAGGGGCGATGCCTTTTATACCGCTGTGATGAAATCTTATGTGCGCTATCTTTTATCCAGCGGATATTCCATAGAATTTTTTATGGAAGGCGGGCGAAGTCGCACCGGTAAGCTCTTGATGCCCAAAATGGGCATGATGGCTATGGTTTTGGAGGCCTGGCGCGATGAAGGTTATCCCGATATTCACGTTGTGCCGCTTTCCATAGATTACGAGCGTATTGTGGAGTCCGGTTCTTATACCAAAGAGCTGGCCGGCGGTGAAAAACGGCCGGAAGATATCAAGGGGCTTCTTTCCAGTAGCCGTTTGCTCTCCCTAAAAGGCGGGCGCATTTATCTAAATTTTGCCAGCCCCATAAGCCTTAGAAAATATTTGGCGGATCAAAAAGGCATGGATCTTCTGGCCGAAGATGCTGAGGCCCACAAGGTGCCGGCGGAAACGCTTTCCAAGGACGATTGGCGCGAGCTCAACCAGCACCTTTGTTACCGGGCTTTATATAATGTGGGCATGGCGGTTACTTTAACACCTACTGCCTTGCTTTCTTTGGTGCTTCTAAGCCAACCGGGCCGCGTTTTTACGCGTGAGCAGCTTGTACATCGTGTTGATTTCTTTAGTAAAATACTTTATGCTACCGGTATTGCTTTTTCGCCTATGCTAAAAGATGAGCAAAATGCCGCTATTGAAGCAGTTATCGACAGCCTCTTGAGCGAGGGCCTCTTAGAGCGCGAGAGCCACCATCGCACAGCTAAAAAGAGCCTTTTAAAGCTGAGTGAAATGGCCTCTTTTGAGCTGGATTTTTATAAAAATAACGTTATGCAGCAGCTGGCTCCGCTGGCTATCGCCGCCGGTGCGGTAATAACCGCGTTTAGCGCCGATAATGCTGACGTTTCCTATGAAAAAGCGGCTGAAAGGGCCGATTTTTTGTCGCGGCTCTTTAAAAACGAGTTTCTTTTTGCTCCAGAACCTGATGATTTGCCTAATTTTGATATCGCTATGGCCTTTTTAGCCGCCCACGGCTTTATAGATATCACCGCTGATAATACAGTGAGAATAGTGCGCAAGGAGCCCCTAAAATGGTTGCTCTCAACTCTGGACTCCTTTATTGAAGCCTACTGGGTGGTGATAAGCTCACTGGCTGAGCTTAGGCGTTTTCCCATGTGGCAAGGGGAGTTTTCTAAAAAATGCCTGGCCGAATGTCGTTTTCGTTTCAGTACCGGTAAATTACTCACCAATGAATCAGCCAGTAAAATACTTATCGGTAATGCCATTGGCTGGCTTTTGGAAAACGGATATTTATTAAGAGAGGCGATTTCCGGCGAAGGTGTTAATAAAAATCGCCTGCCCTTGCAACTTAACGGCGATGAAGCTATAGAGGCTTCCTTGGCCGAAAAATTAAAGCCGTTTTTGCCGCTTAATCGCTAGTAAAGAGCTGCTTAGCGCCCGCTTTTAGGCTCTCAAAAAATTCTACATTGATTTGCTGGCTAAATTTGAGTTTGTGCGGGAAAAACTTAGGGAATCTTATTTGCCCATTTTTTTGATGGCCGGGCGCACCACAACGTAGCTACCGGGTTTACCGGGCACCGAGCCGTTGATTAAGAGCAGATTGCGGGCGGCGTCAATTTTGGTAACTTTAATATTTTGGGTGGTTACCTGGTTGTTACCCATGTGGCCGGGCAGGTTTTTGCCAATGGTAACGCGGGTGGGGTTACGGCAACCGATGGAACCAACGTGGCGTTTATATTCATGGGCACCGTGGGTGCGGCCAAAACCGTGGTGGTTGTGGCGTTTCATAACGCCTTGAAAACCGCAGCCTTTGGCTGTGCCGATGACATCGACGAACTTTTCGCCTTCAAAAAGAGCTACTGTGAGTTCGGCGCCCACTTCGTATTTGGCGAGTTCGGCTTCTTTTACGCGAATCTCTTTGACAAATTTTTTGGCTACGCCGCCGGATTTTTTAACATGGCCGGCTTCGGGCTTGGAGACCTTTTTCTCTTTTTTGTTATCAAAGCCCAGTTGCAGAGCGCTGTAACCGTCGCTCTTGCCGTTTTCGTGCACAGCTTCGCTTCTCTTGGCGAGAATGGTGCAGGGGCCAACTTCGATGACGGTAACCGGCACCATGTGCCCTTTGTCATCAAAGAATTGAGTCATACCGAGTTTTTTACCTAAAAGACCTAATTTGCGCTCTTGCATTGCTTCCTCCTTAGGAAATCTGTTGAATTGTACCACCATTGGTACGGGAACACGGTAAGGCGCCAAACCGGCGGTTCCGCTGGAGGCGCCTTATAAACAATTTTTATGAAAAAGTAAAGAACTATTTATACTCTGAGGCGAAAACTGCTGCCGCTCTTGGATCTCGTTGGCGGAGTGGTCGGAGCTGCCGGCTGAGCTTTAGGCGCACTTCCTAAAATGGAGCGCAAAATGGCCGCCGCGCCGCCATAACTGCCAAAGAGAGCCGGGCCGTCGGTTATGCCGGCGCGGATATAACCCTCTTCGAGGGGACTTTCCGTGCGGTAATAAATGGCCCTAAAACTCCAATCGGGAGTGAGACGGTGGTTCAAGATAAGCGAAAAGAGGAGTTCGTTAATAAGGTTAAAGCCCTCTTTGTCGTAGGCAATGGCCAGTCTTTTAGCGCTAAGCTCTGTTTCGGCTTCTTTAGAAAGCAAATATGAACCCGGTAGTGAAGCCATGACGCCCATGCTGATTTGGCCGCTGATAAGGCCGCCAAGTTCGGCGGCGGTTATCAAATTGGCGGCCGGCAAAGTGGCAATGGCTCCATTTAGGCCATCTATAAAGGCCATCGGTAACTGGATGGCGCTCTCATTTAAAGGAATAGCGCGCTTTAATAGAGCGATGGAATTAAATTGCAGGTTATCGGCTTTAAGAAGCGCTTTAAGCATGGGCAAAAAAGCGCTGTTTTCCAGCGGTAGAATAAGCAGTAACCCGGCTTGGCGGCGGCTCCCCGGCTTTAAAAGCAGACGCGGATCGGCCAGGCTGTATTCCAGGGCGCTGAGGTCAATTAGAGTATAACTGCCGGCTTGGCCAAAAGGTCCGCCGCGCTGCACAATACCGCAAGTGGCGGCCGCTTTGTTATATTCGGCTAGTAGCTCCTCTTTTTGAGCTAAAAAATCGCGCAAAATCCAATAGAGCAGATCTTCGCTGAAAAGGCCGCCGGCCGCCGCCGCTCTAAGCTCGCTAAGCGGTGCTACCAAAGCAGTATTTTGGCGGTACCACTCAGTGAGAACGGGGCGCAGTTCGCGCACATAGGGGGAGAGCAGGTCGCTAAAAGCCGGGCTGTCGGTGAGGATTAAGTGGAGCGGCGTGCCGTTTAGAGGAATAGAGGAGAGAACACTCAATAAATCGGCGGAATAATCCTTTTTGGCGCCGCTTTTTAGCTCTTTATGCAAGTAAATAAGCGGATTATAGCTATGCTCCATAAGGAAGAGCAGTGCCGGGATAAGGCGCTCATCGCTCTCACTGTTTGCGGCTATAAGCTCTTCCAAAGTGCTGCCCAAAAGAAAGCTTATGGCAGTTAAAATCTGCTCGGCTTGCCCGCTATCCTGCTCCTTTGCGCTATCAAAGGCCGCCAGTTTGGCTGTAAGGCCGCTTTTCTTGGCCAGTAGATACCAACTGTCGGCCAGAGCCAAAAAGGCGGCTAGCCATGAAGTAATCACCGGCCCCATATTTTCATGAGCAATATCAATGAGTAGCGTATCTCCGTTTAACTCCATGGCGCTAAGACCGCTTTTAGCTCTAAAAAGCGGCGCCGCAATTTGCGGCAGCGGGCTACTTTGTAAATAAATTTTTTTATAAAGCCAAAAATCAGCCGGCAGATTATTAAAAAGAGCGCTTAAACTAGTTAGCGTCGGTGCTGTTTCGGCCAGAGGTACAAATTGCCGCAAGGCCAGAAACTGGCGTTTTTTCAGCAGGTTGTAAATAGTATAGTGGCTATCCAGCAGGGCCAGTTCAGAAATGACTTTGCTTTCCATAAGGCCTCCCTGGTAATTATTCGACAGTAGTCAGAATAAGCTCTTCACCTTCCGGGGAAATAGAAACCATATCGCCGCTGCTAAGTTTGCCGGAGAGCACTTCTTTGGCTACTTTGGCTTCCACATAGCGCTGGATTGTCTGGCGCATACCGCGGGCGCCGGTTTCCTGAGTAAAACCGCCATGATTTAATAAAAATTCCACTACCGGTTCTTCCCATACCAGCTGAATTTCCCGCTCTTTCAGCAGGCGGTCGGCCGATTCGTTTAATTGCAATTGGGCAATTTTACTCACCTGCTGCTTGGTTAAGGGCATAAAGACCAGCTTTTCGTCGATGCGCCCCCAAAGCTCCGGCGCCATTTTGGTGCGAGCCCGTTCCAAAACATCGGACGCTTTGATTTTTGTAGCCGCTTGGGCAGAATTTTTATTAAAGCCGATGGTAGAGGTGCCGGAAGCGGTGGGCAGGCCGTTTTCAAAGCCCAGGTTGGAAGTCATAATAATGAGCGTATTGGCAAAAGAGACTTTACGCCCTTTGGAATCGGTTAAATGGCCCTCATCCAAAAGTTGCAATAAAAGCGCCTGTACATCGCGGTGCGATTTTTCAATCTCGTCAAAGAGAATAATTTGAAAAGGGTGCCTTCTTAAGGGATCGGTGAGCTGGCCGCCTTCATCGTGACCCACATAGCCCGGAGGGGCGCCGATGAGCCTGGCTACTGAATGACTTTCGGAAAACTCGCTCATATCAATGCGCAAAATGGCATCGCGTTTGCCAAAGAGCAGGTTGGCGAGAGCTTTGGTCAGCTCGGTTTTGCCTACGCCGGTGGGGCCTAAAAAGAGCAGCGAAGCAATGGGGCGGGTGCCGCTGAAGCCGGCATAACCGCGGCGCACGGCATCACAGACGGTACGCACCACATCGGGGTGGCCGATAAAAGAGCGTCTTATGGTGTTTTCCGCTTTGTTAAGGCGCTCCTGATTATTTTCCAAAAGGCGATCCATCGGTACTTTGGTTTGTTCATGCACCAGCGCGGCAATATCTTCCTGAGTTACCAGCTTTTTGTGCATTCTTCTGGTGCGTGAGCCGGCCAAATCAATTAAATCAAAAGCTTTGGCCGGTAAATTGAGGTCGGGCATAAAACGGGCACTCAAATAGCAGGCAGCCTTTATGGCTTCCGGAGTAAAAGTAACATGATGGTGCTCGTTGTAATTGCATATTGCCGCTTCTAAAATAAGGCGAGCTACATCCGGAGAGGGCTCTTCCACATATACCGGTGTAAAGCGGCGGGCCAAAGCGGCATCCTGCTCGATATATTTTTTGTATTCTTCGGCTGTGGTGGCGCCAATACAGGGAAAGGTGCCGCGGGCCAGAGCGGTTTTTAATTCTCCGGCGGCATCCTGAGCGCTTTCTCCAGAGGCACCAGCTCCGATTAAAGTATGAATTTCATCAATAAAAACAATAATGCGCCCTTTGGCTGCAGCTACCTCTTCTTTTATTTTGCAAAGACGCTCGCTAAAGGCCCCGCGCAGCGAGGTACCGGCCACCAGGGCGCCGGTGCTTAAGGCCAAAAGAACTTTATCCTGCATATTGGCCACATCGTCATCGCCGCGCTCTATTTTTAGCGCGAGCCCTTCGACAATAGCTGTTTTACCTACTCCTGGCGGGCCGATTAAACAGGGATTGTTGGCTCTTCTGCGGCCCAAAATATCGAGTAATTGCTGGATTTCTTCATCGCGGCAAATGGCTTCATCCAGGTCGCCGGCAGCTGCCCGCTCAAGCAGATTGGTGGAAACTTCGGCCAAAACCGGGTAATCAACCTCCGGAGAGAGGGGCCTGGGCGCTTTTGAGGCACTTTTGGCGCCTTCTTTGTCCGAGCCGTCCGAGCTTACAGCTTTGTTCGGAGCATCGCTTTTAGGCGCTAAAAGCGGTGCTTTGGCGGGCACACTCTTTTCTTTTAAAAAGTCGGTTTCTTCATCGGCCGGAATGTATTTGGCCACTTCAAAACGCGGCTTTTCGGCCTTTTTCCCGCTTGGTGCGGCTTCCTGAGTTGGCCTTGCGTATTCATTTATCGGCAGCTCATCTAAGGGAGAATTTTTGGCCATTATGGTGCTTTTGGCGGCCCTGGCGGTAGCGGTGGTGCTCCGCCGCGCCGTGGCTCTGGCGGCCAGCTCTTGAGCTTTTAAAACCTCGGCCATGGTGGCCGGTAATCCGCGGTTGCAATAGCCCATAACTATAAGACGCAAGGAAGAAATATTGCACTCGGCCTGCTCCAAAATGTGGTATGAAGAGGCTTCGCTAATCCTGGTCATGGCATTTAGCACATGGAGAGTGTCTATTTCTCTGGCGCCGAATGATTCGGCCAGCTCCCGGCTCTTTTCTTTTAAAAGAGCCAAAAGCCTCTTGGGCTCTTTGGGCAGAGCTTCAATGGCATCAATTAACACTTCCTGGGTAATGCCCTGTTTTTCAAGCACTAATGCAGCTTTGCACGGCGCGGCATAAAAGGCCACAAGAACATGAGCCGAGCTGATACTTTGGCCGACATCAGAGGCTATTTCCTCGGCATCTTTAAACAATCTAGCGTATTCTTTGCTTTCGGCAATAGGCACCTTGACCTCCCTAAGCGGAAGAAGATAACGGTTTCTTCTTATGACACAGCAGGCGTCCAAGATCAACGGGCAAGGAGAAATAAAAAACACTATATTTTATCTTGAACTGTTGGTAAGATGGCCTGGCTTTGTGCCTCGGTGAGGGTTTTATCATGAGTATGAAAAAAATTTTATTTATATATATTTCTTTTTGCTTTTTGGCCTCTTGCGGCGGTAAGCCGGCTCCCAAAGTTTTTAATGGTTACAAGGAAAATTGGGAAAAAGCCGACCCCACCCCCATGCCCTCCTGGGTGTTAAGTAACAATGTCGGCAGTAAACAAGTTTGCGGTATCGGAGTAGCCGGCCGCAGCTATTATGCCGAATCAGCGGAAGCCAAAGAGCTCTCGCGGCAGCGGGCCGTGCAGAATCTGGCCGGTGTTTTCGGCATGTCTATTCATCAGGAAATGATGACTATCCAGCATAATAGCGAATATGGCGGTACATACGTCGATTTTAATCGGGACATCAATATTGATGAAGCGCTTATGGCCCTGGTTGATGCCAATGCCACAGCTGATTACTGGTATGATGTGCTTGGTGAAGGCCCCTTTGCTTATAAGGGCTTTACTTATGCGCGGGCCTGCGTTGATTACAAGACTATTGCCGAGAAGGGCCATCTTGGCAATGTAAATCTAAAAAGTTCCGCCGCTCTTGCCAGCTCGCTTAATCCCAAGGTCATCCCTTCATGGATAAATGATTACGGCCGCCATAACGATCGCCTTTGCACCGTGGGCTTTGCCCGCCCCCGTTTTAATCCCGAAGAGACACTCTCATCGGTGGTTGAAGATATAAGAGTGCAGCTGGCTACTTCTGTGAGTTGCTGGATAACTTCCTATTTTGAATCTCTTTCCAATAATCGCTACGATTATAAACAGCTGGTGACCGGGGAAATTAATGATGCCGTTTCCAAAGGTGCCGTTGTTACCCATTTTTGGTACGACCGCGACGGTATCGGCCCCTTTAAAGAGAAACGTACCACTTACGGTTGGGGCTGTATTTATCCGCTGGATATTGTGGCTACCAGCATGGAAAAAGTGGAAGAAAAAGTAGCTCCCAGTAGGCCGGAACAAAAAAAGACGGTAGAAGCCGTACGCGAGCGGGCCAAAGCCGCCTTTGATGAGCTCGATGCCTTTGTAGAAAGTCGGAAAGACAATTAGTAAAATGCTTTTATTTTTGGCTCTTACCATGGTGCTGGCCGAACCCCAGCCGGCTACGGCGGATTTTGAAGTTCCGGATATGTCTTCCATTTGTATTATGGATAACCATACCAAGGCTATTATCTATGAAGAAAACGGTTTTGCTTCTCTCATTCCGGCTTCCACGCTAAAAGTTTTAAGCGCCGCCGCCGTTTTGGACTCTTTGGGCCGTGATTATCATTTTAAAACCGAGATTTATAGCAGCTCTCAGCCCCTTTTGCTTCCCGATGGCCGCCTCTCTTTTCCCGATATATATATTAAAGGTTATGGCGACCCGACCATGGTGAGCGAAGAGTGGCAGCGTCTTGTGGATAGTTTGCCGCCGATGGAAATACGCGGCGATATTATCTTGGATACTGGCTATTTTTCGCCCGATTTGGGCATTATCCAGGAGCCGGGAATTCTCTCGCCTTATAATGCCATCAACAGCGCGATTGCCGCCAATTATAATACGATTGCCTTTAGCGTGGCTAGGGGCGGCCGGGTGGAGCCGGAAGAGGTGACGCCTCTGGTGCCTTATATTACCTTTCGGGTGGAAGAGTGGCGTCGTCGCACCTATTATGTGGATTTGCAGCCGCAGGGCGATCATCTGCTGATAATTGCCAAAGGGCGCTGGCGCGAAACGCCGAAAAAGTTCCGTATTCACCTTGGCTTTGAGGCCGATAAAGCGGCTATTTATGCTGGGCATATTTTCAAGGCCATTTATGAGAGAGAACGCAATGTATCGCTTGGCGGTAAAGTGCGCCTTGGAGTTGTACCGCCTGGTGCATATAAGCTCACCACCTTTTATTCGCAAAAAAATGCCACCGATGCGGTGCGCTGCCTTTTGGAATATTCCAATAATTTTTTGGCTAATCAGCTCCTTCTTATTGCCGGCGCCGAATATTTTGGTGAGCCGGCCACTAACGAAAAGGGACTAAGATTAATTAAAGATTGGCTTAAAGGGCATAATTTGGCCGATGATGTGGAATTATATGAAGCCTCCGGTCTCGACCCGCGTAATCGCCTTAGCGCTTGTACCATGGCTAAAATTTTAACCAGCTCCTTTGATGGCGGTTCCCTAGCGCAAAAGCTCTTTAATTATTCTCCGGGATATTTTTACAAAACCGGCACTTTCCCCAAAAACGGCGTGCGCAATATTGCCGGCTACCTTTGCGACGGTAGCAGTTTAACTCATCATGCGGCGGTTTTTATGTGCAACGGCCCAAGTTGTGACGGCGATACCCATCAAAATTATAAAAATGACGGCTCATCCTGGGCTCGTTTCTTCTACGGTGACGCTGTTTCCGACAGTTATTTGGCCCCTTGGCCGGAATAATTGCAATTTAGGCTATTTTTTTCTTTACATTGAGTCGCTTAATGAATAGAGTGGCGCCTCGCGAGCGGGAGTAACTCAGGGGTAGAGTGGTAGCTTCCCAAGCTGCAAGTCGCGGGTTCGAATCCCGTCTCCCGCTCCAAATTTTTTAGGAGACAGTGCTTTATGGAAGTTCTTATCACTATCATTCATGTTGTTGTGGCTCTCTTCTTAATTGTCAGCATTTTGTTGCAATCCGGTAAAGGTGGCGGTGTCGGTGCAGCTTTTGGCGGCACCAGTACCGTTGTTTTCGGTGGCCACGGTGCCGGCGGCTTTTTAGCTAAAGTAACTTCGGTTATGGCCATCACTTTTATGATAACCTCTTTCACTTTGTCCTACATGGGCTCCAACACCAAGAGCGTTTTAAAAGATGTGCCCCCGATTGCTGCCGAAGCCGGTGAAACAGCTGCTGCTGCCACTATGTCGAATGCAGCTTCTAAAGAAGCTGCTCCCAAAGCTGAGGAGCCTGCTCCTGTGGCCAAAGATGCCGCCAGCGAAGCTGTTGATAGCAATAGCGATAGCGCCAGTGACGCTGCTTCCGAAGTAGCCTAACCTTTCCTAAATCAAATCAATTTAATTAATCTTATTTGGCTTTGCTAATCACAGCAAATGTAGATGCCTAAAATTTTACGCATCTGCAAAATATTTATATATATTCAATAAATTTCCCCTCGCTATTTGTTGAAATGAAGAGGGAGCCGTGTGGTGAGGGCTGCTATTCCTGAGTGGCCAGGCAAAGGCCATTATAGCAAATAGGATCTATCAAATAAGGGCAACTATTAACCGAATCCCGGCATTTATAATTTTCCAGCAGAGAGCGCAATTTATCCTGGCTCTTACTGTTTATGGCGCTCTGACAAAGGCAGCGCGAAGAGATAAAAACACAGCTATCTCCGGCTTTGTCATCGCATTTTCTGGCTTCATCCAAAGCTTTTTGCACTTCCTGCTGGTTTGGGCCGTTATCGTCTTCCCCACAAGCGGCCAGAGAAAGAGCCAAGAAGCTATATTTTAAGAACTTTTTGAACATAAGACACCTTAAAGAGAGTAGCTGTAAACAAAACTGGCTTTGGGATAGCGTAAAAGACGATCAGAGATAAGATCCAAATGCAGATCCTTACTGGCAGCACCAATAGTATATTTATCAATAAATTCTTTGGCTTTTGCCGCATCGCCGCTAACTTTTAGCGCCACGACTTCGGCCATGAGCTTCTGGGCTGCCGGAGCCATTTTATCAAAATTCACCTCAAAATAGCCCTTTTCCTGGCCATTTGCTGCCAGGCCCTCGGCATGGAAGGTAACGGCCCCTTCGGCTTGCATAAAAGCCAGTTGAATAGCCGAGAGCATACTGTAAGGTTTGGGTTTGCCGCTGGCTTCAAAGAGTCCGCGGGAGAGGTGGCCGAAGCACCAAAAGAGAGAATGAGCATACACTTTTTGGGCATCTTCAGCACTCAATAACCCCTCTTTTTTAAGAAAATCAACAAAATACAGAGCGCCGGTTTGAGCCTTTAGTTCTTCTAAAATAGTGGCTGTCATGCCGCTAAAGTTGTCGCCCGGGCGTTTGCCGTCGGGAGCTATATAATCGGTGTGCGGGCCCAAATTATGGGTGAGTTCGTGGAGAATAATATCGAGCAAACTCAGGCGCTTTTCATCGGTATAGACCTTCATGGTTTCCTCTCCGAACATGGAAAGAGCCTGTTCATGGCGCATAGAGAGGGAATCGGGGTCGGTATAGAGGTTAGACATAACAACAGTGCGTCCGCGGCCTTCTTGAGAAATTTTGCCCCAGTTGGGCAGGCTCTGGCCAACTGTGGCCCCCATGGCATTGCGCGAATTGCCGGCGTTAAGTACTATTTCAATAAAATCAGGTAAATGCACTGTGACGTTGCGTGCTTTGTAAGCCGGCACCAAAGCGGCTATTGAGCCCTCCATCTTTTCGCGCAGCGGGGTGAGGCGCTCCTGCCAATAGAGGGAATCTTTGTCTATAAGGGCAAAGCTCACATGAAAGCCGGCTTTTTGATTGCAAGGTTCAAAATAGACTTCATCCGGGCCGATTCGCAAATACCAGCGGCTGTTATTCACATTCATATTGGCCCAGGCTTCATCGGCCGGTTCCCAGTTGTTATCAATAAAGGCGGTAGCTGCAGCCTCCAGGTAGGCTTTGAAGGGGGCTTCGTTTTCCGGCAGAGCTTGGGCCGCAGCTTTTAGCTCCTCGGCAACGGCGCGCATTTCTTCACCCCAAACCTTGTTATAGGGCACGGCTTTTAAAGCTCCATCTATATTTTTTACCACAGTGAAGGGGCTAAAGAGTTCTTGGGCATTTGGCATTTTGGCTATCTCTTCACAAAAGCCCTCTTTTACGGCCAGCTCCTGCGGGTAAAGGCCGGAAATGGTGGGGCGGAAATCGCGACAGGCATGGCAAAACGGATCGGCGGAAATGCCGGGGGCTTCACAGAGAAAACCCTGATTGCGGTTATAGAGAGCAGCGCTTAAAGCGTCATTTTCATCAAAGCAGCCGGATGTATTGGCCGAACCAACTTGCTTTGCATAAATTTTTTCAATAATATCAGCGGCTTTAATGATGTGACGCACCATTTCTTTTTCGCCGTCACTCACTTTGGAGAGGTCATTATAAACCAAAGTCGGTTGACCGACGGAGAGTTCTTTACTGATAGCTTCCAGGCGCCGTTTTTCCACCATGCGAATATATGTTTTGTTAAAAAGGCTGGTTAAGGCGCCATCTTTAATATAGAGATTTTCGCCTTTAGAGGGGCCGATAAGTTTTAATTCAGCAGCTTCAATGAGGCCGTTTTTATTGACATCTTCCTGCCAAAAGAGTGGCACCCGCATCATGGCTGCCAGACGGTTAAAATCGGCGCGGCTGAGCTTGGGAAGAGCGCCGATATCGCTAAGCGGTTGTTCGGCAATGGTTTTTTCGGCTGGCGCTATAGTTTTTGGAGCTATGGATTCAGGACAGTTTTGGGGCGCTGAACAGGCTCCGTAACCTAAGACGGTTGGTAAGGCTAACATAGCACAACATAAAGATTTTTTCATTCTTATCTCCTGGTTTTAAAGCGCTCTCGAACGGCGCATGCTCCTTATACTATTTGGTAGGCTCAGCTGACAAGGCTAAAATTTGGCTTCGGCCAAGGCGGCAAACTCGTAATAAAAAGATTCCATTTTTAGGCCCTCTTTTAAAACAAGGCGCCAGAGAGGATTTTGCGGCTTTACTTTTTGGGCCATGAGCACCAGGGGATGCCTGGTTGTTTTTAGTGTTAAAAAAGCGCTCTCTTCACGGCGGATGATGGCCGCAAGTTCCCCGGCGGCCTCTTTTTGGCCGGTAAAAATCAGGCGCATTAGGCTTTTTACATAAAAGCGCGTGAGCATTTTTTCCCGCCAGAGGGCCAGTTCTTTTTGGCTAAAATGGCCGCGTTTTTGGGCAAAGTGATAAGGCTCTTCAATAAATAAGCGATTTTTAAGAATATTTTCCAGTGTTATGTGGCGCGTTTCATTGCCGCCGTGCTTGCGCCATACCGAGACTGTCTCCGGCAAGTGGCCGAGGCGCTGCCCCTGCACCAGGCGCAAGAAAGATTCCCAATCGGCACTTACAATATCATGGCGGTAAAAATCGAGATCCATGGCGGCGCGGCGGTCATAGAGTATCGTTTGATGCGAGAGCCCGAAGCCGCGGGGAAAATTTATAAAAAACCAATCACCATTCATAGTTTGGGGCAAATTGTTATTATTTTTGTCGGAAATCAGGCGCCCGCTGTCACTAAAAAGAGTAGCGCTATTGGCATAAATAAGCACTTTTTGCGTATCTTCCAAAAGCTCATTAACTGCCCGGGCAATATAGGTGTTGTCGGTGAGGTAATCATCGCCGTCGAGACAGAGAAAAAAGGCTCCGCGGGCCAGGTCATATAAAAGATGGCGGTAATTTTTTACCCGCCCGAGTGCCTGCTGGTTATGATAGTAGCGAAAGCTGCTAATATGTTTATATTCTTGGCAAATTTCTGCGGTTTCGTTATCGGGCGAATCATCGCTGACGACAATTTCCAAATCTTTATAAGTTTGCGTGAGGGCTGATTCTATAGCCTCTTTTATATATTTAGGTTGTTTGTAAGTGGGAATGGCAATTGTGACAAAGGGCATCTTGGCCTCCTTAGTTTAAAGTATATTGCCAGAAGTATTTCAAAAATGCTACACTTCCTGCTAGTGTTTTTTGCCAGAGGGGCCAGTTATGAAAACACATAAAAGCCTTGTATCTGCCGGTGTTTTTTCTGCTTTCCTTATGCTCTTTTGCCTTGGCTGCGAAAAAAATAATGATGGAGCTATTATTTTGCAAATCAGTGGCGATGTAGAGGCGCATGATCTCGATATTCGCTTTATAACTCTCGAAGAAGCTGCGGCTACCCGCTCGCAATGGCGGGCATATAACCACTATGATATGAATATGAGTATTGAAGGTCGCGATATTTCAGCTGCCGGCGAGCCGGTGAGTATTCGAATAAAAGGCGGCGAAGGTTTGGAACTTGGTGAAAATATACTTGTTTGCGCCTGGGGAAGAAATAGAGGCGAAATCACTCCGCTAATGAGTGCGGCCACATTTTTTACCCTAAAGCCGGATGAGGTGAATATTATCTCGCTGGATTTAAGCACCGCTCGCCAGGATAACGATTTTGACTGTTTTTCGCCAGATGAAGAGCGCCCGCAAAAAAGCGGTGAGATTGAATTTTCTGGTACTTCACTTTGGGATTGCCAGGATGAATATAACGATGCCAATTTTTTACAAATGGAAGATTGCGCGAAAGATTACGATAACGATTGCAACGGTTCACAAAATGTCGGCTGCCAGAATTGTCAGCCGGGAGCGGTAAAATATTGTTGGTATGGCAAGATTATCGACCCCACCGATGAAGAGCAAACCAAAGGCGGTGACTGGCGCAAAGCGGAACTGATGGCGCACAAAGGCAGTTATAACCTAATTTATCGGCCGACCGATTTTTATGATGCAGAGCGCAATGCTAAAGACGGCACTTGCTTGGCCGGAGTGCAAACGTGCGTTTTTGATGAAAAAACAGGCCTTACCTCGTGGACTAAATGTATTGGTGAGCGGGGCATTAATGTTAAACCGGACGGCTCTACTTGGGGAGTTAACGAGTGGGAAGAACCGGCAATATGCGATGGCAAAGACAATAATTGCGATGACCATGTGGATGTTTCTTATAATCTTAATAATGGAGATTTTAGAGGAAAAACTAATTTTGATGCCGATGGCGATGGTTACAATATTTGCGGCACCTTTAGCCCGACAGAGGGAACTGTTACCGGTAGTCGCGAGGCTCTCATAGATTGTAATGATAACGATGCTCTCACTTACCCGGGGGCACCGCTGCGCTGTGACCGCAAAGCCGATTGCTTGAAACCGCAAATTGGTGGTGACGCATATTGCAGTGAACAAACAATAAGTTGTGTTACCAGCTATTATATGCAAGATGGCCGTTGTTATAAGGTAGATAACAAATACAATAGCCGTTGCGAGCAAAATGGCGAGGTAATTGATTGTGTGCCTGATGAAGCTAGTCGAGCTGAAAAATGTTTGCCAAACAGTGTAGGCAGTACTTCTGTACCGATGGATGAGCCGCCAACCTGTAAAGAATACAAAGTAAATACTTGTGAAGGAGAAAAAGGTCCGGAATTTATGCCCAAGCCTGATGGCACTCGTGATAACTGTGGAACGATTGACTGTACGACTCTTTATTATGGGCGTGATGAAGAGGGAAAATGCTATGCTCTAACTCGCAATGATCCAAGCTCGCTAATTCATTCTGCCAATGACAGCGATACTGTTAATCCTGTTTGCTTTAGTGGTTCTTGTCAAGATGCGCGTTCTGCTTGTTTGGCGCCTTATGGCGGAGGCGCGATCCAAAAAATAAAAATTTACCAGGGAGAAGAAGTACTAGGTTCTAAGATTTGTCTTGAAGAGGAATGTTATACGGAAGATACATGTATTCGGGGAAATCATATTCCGGAAGGAGAAGTCAGCTATTGTAAAGCGCAGGGGACATATTGTGCGGAAGGTAAAATATGTGATACAATAGGCCAATGTAGAAAAGCTGTTGACGATATTTGCTCACAGAATGATGATTGCCCATCTGGCACCTTTTGCATTTGTACTAGTTCTCTTTGCCAAGAGCAAAAATGTCGCAGTATTGAAAACTCATTTGATTGTAAATATCTTACCGATGATGGAGATAGCGGCGTAGTTAATAGAGGCGTTACTGCTTATTGTACCGGTGCCTCTTTTTGCAATGGCTCTGACATGTCTTCCGGTGGGCCTGAATGTGTTGATAGCTATTTAGATCTTACTTGTGATAGTGGTGCTGAGCCGTCTATATCGGAATGCGGAACAGATGGTAATTATGTTTGCGGCTGTACTAATAGCGGCTGCACAGGTGAGACTAAGTGTATTGGGAAAGATAACGAGTGCCAATATCATAATGGCACACAATATTATGCAATAGCACGCGGAACAAGCTCGCCATCATGCGCTAAAAGAGGTGGATTTTGTGATGGCGGAGGAAATTGTGTCAATAACTATGAAGGGTTAGAGTGTAACGGGACAGAAAGTAGTCCATTACAATGCGGTACAGATGGAGAATTTATTTGTGGTTGTGAAGGCAGTAGAGAAACTGAATGCTTTAAGCATGTATGCGTGCCCAAGGATAAAGAATGCTCGTATCATTTTGGTGCAGGTTATGCTTATATTCCCCAAGGTGGTACAACTCTCACATGTAATGGTAATAACTTTTGTGATGGCAATGGGCACTGTATTTCTAAAGAAGGAGCTTTATGTGATAAAACCGAAGATTGTCATGATAGTAATCTAATTTGTGTTTGTACAAGTTCTAATTGTGAAGGCACAAAGGTTTGTAAGCCCAAAAAAGTTAATAATATTAGCAATAATTGCCGTTATAATGTCGGTGATGGTACTTATGCATATGTTAATAGAGGGGTTAGTTACTATTGTTCTGATGGTGATTTTTGTGATGGTAACGGGAATTGTGTCTCCAGCTATGAAGGACTTATTTGCCATATAAATGCTGGTCCATCTAATGAAGAATGCGGGGCAAATAATAGTGATTTTGTTTGTGGTTGTGGCAATCCAGTCTGTGATGACAATGAAATGCGTTGTATGAGAAAAGAACAATATGAGCGTAAGTGTATATATATTTATAAAACCGAAGGTGGTTATGATTATTTTGCCCTGCAAGGCTATGAATCACCTTTATGTAATGATACTCATATTTGTGATTCCGAGGGTGAGTGTAAACTTAAGGATGGCCAAGAATGTGCAGATGACGATGATTGCAATAGCAATCATTGTGAATGTTTTGACGCCACTTGTACATTAAGAAAATGTCGTGCTAACGAATGTGACCAATGTAAGTATGCAACATCTCTTGAAGGAGAATGTTCAGGTATGTTAGATGCTAACGTTGAAGATGGTTGTCTTCCTTATGAATCTGATGATAATCATTCGGCACAGGCTTGTAATGGTAACGGAGAATGTAAAATAAAAAGTGGAGAACGTTGTTATACTGGTTCTGGACAAGATGAAAGATGTATATCAAATAACTGTAAACTAAATCACATGTTTGGCCAATATTTATGCAAGTAAGTTTAATAAATATTGGCCATAATTAATTAACTTTTGTTAAAATTTTTTCCACCCCCAGTATGCCCACTCCGCAGAGCACGCTTAAGCCCGCCGCTTTGTCGGTGAGCGTTTCTATGCCGTTATAGCCCATTAAAAAAAGAGCCAGAGTGGCTAAAATAAAAGCACATATTGCCGAAGCTTTATCGCTTTTGGCATCCAGAGCGTAAAAAATGGCGGCCGCAGCGGCAAGACCATGCCACTCAGCCAGCCACATGGGCCAAAGGCGCACCGGCTCCGGCGCTTCGGACGTCCAGCGGTAATCACCCATAAAATAGGTGAGAGCCAAAGCTAGTAGGGCCAAAGTGAGGGCCAGAGCCGAGCTGGCGTAATCTTGGCGCCATTTGATGAGCAGCAAAGCAAATAGCTTAATTATAGCCATAATAAAGAAAATACCGGCAATATAAGCGGGGTAATAAATGGCCGGGACAGGCAAAAAGGCAGCTATAATAAGAGCCAGAAGGCCGCTGCCAAGGTAGATAAAAAAGGCATATTTGGCAAAAGAGGCCATGAGCTAGCCGAGGCGGTAGTGGTCTAAATCTTTCACATCAAACCAGCTGGGCAGCTCGATGCCCTGCGCGGCCATTTTGGCCGGCATCTCCTCCACAACCAGGTTAAACTGATGGCGCACCTGCCCGGTCTCCCGTTGCAAAAGGCCATAGAAAAAGGTTGTAACATCAGTAACTTGCTCAATGGCGATGAGCGCAAAACGTTGTCTGTCGATATTGGCTAAATCGGAAATGAGCTGCACGCCGTACCACTGGGCCCAGGTGGCAACTTTGTTAAAATCGCCAAGCCCGGTGGAAAAATAGAGCTCCTTGGGGATAAATAGCTCGCTATCGGGCTTTAAGTGGCCCTCTTTTTCCAAATCTTTCATCCAGCTGCGGGCTCTAAGCTTTAAGGCACTTCTGGAAACCGGCAATTCCATGCTGGCCGGGGGCAAGGAGAGAGTGACGCCAAATTGCGATTTAGGCAAAACCGGCGCCGGCGCTTTGGGGGCGGCTTTGGCTTTTGGTTTTCCGCTTTTGGCATCTGCTTTGGGAGCAGCTTTTGGAGCAGCTTTTGGAGCAGCTTTGGAGGCTGGTTTGGCCGCTTGGGCTTCCGCTTTTGGCGCCGCTTTTGTTTCCGCTTTTGGTGCAGCTTTGGGGGCCGGTTTGGCCGCTTTTGTTTCCGCTTTTGGCGCAGCTTTGGTTTCCGGCTTGGTAGCTTTTACCTTTGGCTTGGCAGCTGCCTTGGTCTCCTGCTTTGGGGCTTTAACTTTGGCTTTGGGAGCGGCGGCGCTTTTTTCTGGCTTAGGCGCTTTTTTAGTTTGGACTTCCTCCGGCGCTTTTACTGCACTTTTAGAAGCCGTTTTGGCTGCTTTAGTTTTTTCTTTATTCTCTTTTTTCTTTTCGCTCACTTTAGCCTCCCAAAACAACAGCTTTAGTATAAGGCAGAGCCCCCTTATTTGCTATAGTTTTCCCCAAGCGCGAAAAATTTTTTTAAAATTTTACTTGAATAATTATTCAAATGTGCTAACAGTTGAGCAGATGTTCAAGTGAATGAATATTCAAATGAACAAGCAGGAGGAGGAACAAATGGTAAAAAACGAAGCAATATGCGACTGCGAAGTTATTCACACCGAGCTGGTAGAAAAGGTAAAAGGGCAGCTAAAACCCGATGAAGTAATTTGCGATTTGGCTGATTTTTTTAAGATTTTTGGCGATACCACCCGGGTAAAGATTCTCTATGCCCTAGACCAGAGTGACCTTTGCGTGTGCGATATTTCGGCTCTCTTGAATATGACCGTTTCGGCCATTTCGCACCAGCTTAAAATACTGCGCGAGGCCAATTTGGTGAAAAACCGCCGCGAGGGCAAGATTGTTTATTACAGCCTGGCCGACCGTCATGTGCAGGAAATTATCGAATGCGGAATCGAGCATATTTCTGAATTATAAGAGGAGAAGAAAATGAATCACCATGAGCATGAGCACAAAGAGGGGCATAGCTGCTGCCACCACCATGGGCATGAGCACGGCGCTTGTCATTGTCATAGCCATGAGCATGAGCATGAAGAAGGGCCTGGCTGCTCTCATCACCATGAGCACGAGCACGGCGAGGAAGAAGAGCTTTCCACCAAAATGCTCATTTTGGCCGCCGCGCTATTTGCCCTTGGCCTTTTGGCCGAGCACTTGCCAATAAAAAATTGGCTTAGCGGCATAAACCAAGCGGCTACAGTTCAGCAAATAACATGCCTTATTTGTTACTTTTTTGCCTATATCATCGCCGGCCGTGCTAGCCTTAAAAGAGCCTTTTTGAATCTCATTCACGGCCGCCTGATGGATGAGTCATTTTTAATGTCCATCTCCTCTATCGGAGCAATTTTATTAGGAAAATATGAAGAAGCTGTGGCTATTATGGTGCTCTATCAGGTGGGCGAAAAATTTGAAGATTATGCCACCGATAAATCGCGCGATGCTATTGCCGAAATTGCCAAACTGCGCCCCGACCACGCCACCATAAAGACTTTGGAAGGCAGCAAAGATGTGCCGCTGGAAGAGGTTGAGAAGGATTCGCTCATCATTGTGAAACCGGGAGAGCGCATTCCCATTGATGGCATTATAGCCGATGGCGAAAGCTTTGTGGACACGGCCGCCCTCACCGGTGAAAGCCTGCCTCGCCATGTGCAGGTTGGTGATGAAGTGCTTTCCGGCTCCATCAATAAACAGGGCGTATTAGAAATCCGCACCACCCGTTATGCCGGCGATTCCGCGCTGGCCCGCATTTTGCAACTGGTGGAAAATGCTAGCGAAAATAAAACCAAATCGGAGCAGTTTGTCACCCGCTTTGCCCGCGTTTATACGCCGATTGTGGTGGCCGCCGCTCTGGTTTTAGCTATAGTGCCCAGCCTTATCAGCGGCTTTAAAAGCGGTGATTTTTCCTGGCAGGCTACTTGGGCCGATTGGGTCTATCGGGCGCTCATGTTTTTGGTGGTTAGCTGCCCCTGCGCTATTGTCATCTCCATTCCGCTCTCATTTTGCGGCGGCATTACGGCGGCAGCCCGGCGCGGGATTCTTATCAAGGGCAGTGTTTATTTGGAGGCTCTGGGGCGCACGCAAATTGCCGTTTTTGACAAAACCGGCACTTTAACCAAGGGCAATTTTGTGGTTTCTCATATTCATGCCACCAATGGCGCTATTACCGAGGATGAGCTTTTAGCTCTCGCTACCCATACCGAAATGTTTTCCACCCACCCCATCTCCGCCTCGCTCAAAGCGGCACATCATGCTGACTGCTGTGACCGGGTAAAGCTGGAAAATGTGGAAGAAATAAGCGGCGAAGGTATTAAGGCGCTGGTGAATGGCAAAGAGGTTTTGGCCGGTAATACCAAACTAATGGAGCGCTTTGGCGTAAAATACGACGAATGTCCGGAACACCGGGACGGCACTATTGTCCATGTGGCCAGTGCGGGAATATATAGCGGCCATATTGTTATCAGCGACGAGATAAAAGATGATGCCGAAGAGGCTCTTAGGGCTCTTAAAGCAGCTGGGGTAAAAGATATTGTCATGCTAACTGGCGATAATCGCAGCGCAGCGGAAATTGTGGCCAAGAAACTGGGGATAGCGCGAGTTTTCAGCGAACTTTTGAGTGCCGACAAGCTGGCCAAAGTAGAAGAACTTTTAGCCACTTTAAGCGCTGGTGGCCAAAAGAGCGGCAGCCTGATTTTTACCGGTGATGGCATTAATGATGCTCCCGTTTTGGCAAGAGCCGATGTGGGCATTGCCATGGGCTCAATGGGGAGCGATGCGGCAATAGAAGCGGCTGACATTATTATTATGGAAGATAAGCCGGCAAAAATTGCCGAAGGGGTGGCCATAAGCCGCAAAACACTTAGAATTGTTTATGAAAACCTCATTGGCTCCCTGGGCATAAAGGCCACTATATTAATCTTTAGTGCTCTGGGCCTCTCCTCTATGTGGCTGGCTGTTTTCGGCGATGTGGGCGTGACTATTTTGGCAGTCCTGAATGCGCTAAGGCTATTAGGTAAAGCCAGATAATCCGCAGGGTATTGCCCACCAATTTGAAAAATTTATCTATATATTTCAGTACTTATTGTAATGATGTTACTAGTTTCTCGGCCAGCATTATGCCGTCAAGAGCGCTCGAAGTTATGCCGCTGGCATAGCCGGAACCCTCGCCGATGGGGTAAAGGCCGCTTTTGCCTAAAGCGGTAAAGTGCTCATCTCTCAAGATGCGCAAGGGATTGGAGGGGCGCGATTCCAGGCCGATTAAGAGGCCCTCTCTAAGGGGCGGCACCTCGCTCACCAGTTTGTTTAGGGCATGTTTTAGGGCATCTTTGGCAAAGCCCGGCATGATTTCGCCAAAATTTACACTGGCCAGCGGCCGGCGGTAGCTGGAGAGCGGCAGCGCGGCGCTCGTTTTTTCACCAATAAAATCAGTGATTTTTTGCGCTGGGGCGGCAAACTCCCCGCCGGCGGCGGCAAAAAAGCGCTTTTCGAGGGCCCGCTGAAATTCCATAATGGCGAGCGGCCCGGAAAAAGCCGCCGGCAGATCTTGGGCGCCATATTCGCAAATAAAAGCGGCATTGGCAAAGGGGCTAGCCCGCTTGCTGCCGCTCATGCCGTTGACCGTGAGGCCGCCAGCCTCGGTGGGCGTGGGAATGACTAGGCCGCCGGGGCACATACAGAAGGTATGACAGGGGCGGCCGCCTAAAGGGGCACTATAGAAATATTCGGCCGCCGGCAAACCCGGCAAATTAGCCCACTTACCGTAGCGCCACTCATTGATTAGCTTTTGCTTGTGTTCCACGCGCACTCCCAGAGCGGCCGGCATAGGTTCCATGGCAATGCCCTGGCGGTAAAGCTCGGCCCAGAGGCGGCGAGCGCTATTGCCGGTAGCCAAAATGGTGCCCGTGGCCCAATAGCGCTCGCCGCCTTCAGTGAGCACACCTAAAACTCTATCTCCCTCTATTATAAGCCTTTTTACTGCTGTATTAAAGATGAATGTCACGCCAAGCTCAATTAGCCGCCGCCGCCAGCTAGCCAGAAGTGTTACCAGGCGGTCGGTGCCGATATGGGCATGGTAATCAATAGCCAGCGACTCTTCATCCAAGAAGCGGGCGAGTTCTGCTAAAAACCAATCTACTCGCAGATCGGCCCGGCGGGTGTATATTTTGCCATCGCTATAGGTGCCGGCCCCGCCTTCGCCAAAAGAGAGATTGGAAGATTCATTGAGCTCGCCGTTTTGAAAGAGAGCAGCCACATCATGGCTGCGCTCTTCCACCATTTTGCCCTGCTCGATGATGGTGACTTCCTGGCCGGCAAGAGCCAGAATATAAGCGGCACTAAGACCGGCGGGGCCGGCACCGATTATTATATAGCTCTTTTTTTTACCCGCTGGCGGCGGCGGCGTCCAGAGTGCGGGCAGCGGGCGCAAAAGCTGCCGCTTTTCCGGCTTTAGTGCGCCCGCGTCGATTGCCACATTTAGGCCATAGACCCAAGTGGGGCGGTGACGCACATCGAGTGAGCGCCGCGCCAGGCTAATAGCTTTTATTTTTTCGGGATTTACCATAAGCCGCTCGGCAGCAAGCTCAAGAAGCGTGGGCTTTTCTTCCCCAAAAGGGCGGCGCACCTCGGCGAGTCTGTAATTTAGTACGGGCATAATTAATTAATTGGTGGAAAATATTGCAAAATTTGCTTGAAACTACCGCTCTCTACAATGTGCTTGGCCGCGGCATTTACCGCCGGATCTTTGGGCATATAGCCAATGCCCAGCGCGGCGCTTCTTAAGGCATCCAGGTCATTTATATGGTCGCCCACAAAGGCGCAATTTTCTAAAGTGAGACCACGGCTTTCGGCTATTTCTTTAAGCGTTTCCGCCTTGCCAGGAGAATCAAAGCGCGAGGCGGTGCAGCCGGTTAAATAACCGTTTTCGTCAAATTGCAAATGGTTCATAAAAGCAAAATCAAAAGGCACATCTTTTAATAATTCATCGGTTACAAGGTCCAGCGTGCCGGAAATGAGGCCGATAATATAGCCGCGCCGCTTGAGCTCCAAAAGCGTTTCTTTGGCATCTTGCGTAAGTCCAAGATTTTCTTTGATAATCTTTATCATTTCCTCTTTTTTGGCGTGAGCATCTATCCAGCACTTAACATCGAGGCGCACCCATTCTTTAAAAGCGAGTTTGCCCTCTTTAAAAAGGCGATAGCGTTCCACACCAAGCTGCGGATCCACCATGTAATGATTATGAAAAATCTGCCACACCACCACATTGGCATCGTGCTGCACCAGGGTGCCGTCCACATCAAAGCCGATAATTTTAATGTTTTGCATCTAAATTCCTATTTTCGGCCGGGGTATTAAAGGCCTGGAGAGTTTTACTAATTATTTTTACTTCCGGCAACCGTCTTTTATAAAATCAGCCATAAGGGGCTCGGCTTTGCGGCTGATGAGGGAATAGACCACATTGCCGCGCTGCCACACCACCGCCTCGCGCTCGGTGCCGTCGGCGGTTAAAACCTGGCATTTGGTGGGACTTTTGCGCACATATTCCGAGCTGTTTCTATCGGTAAAAACATAGAGCGAAGCCGGGGTGCCGTTGATCTCATAGCTGATAAAAGCCGTGGGTTGCTCGCCCAAGTAGGTGAGGCGGCCGCCGCGCACATGAGTGCCGGTGGAAATTTTGGGCAAATCAAATTCAAATGGCAGGTGACCGGCAAAAAAAGCGCGTAAATCCGCCTCGTTAGCGCTATTTACATCGAGTGGCAGGCGGTCGTCGCTTTGGCGGGCAATGGCTGTTTTAATGGTTCCTGGTAACTGATTCTGCTCCGCGCCGCCGCCGATGAAGAAGAAGGCGGCAATAGAGGCGGCCGCCAAAAGGCCGGTACCAACAGCCGGCCAGCGCCAAAAAGATTTATTCTTTTGGGCGCGCATATCGTTCATCACCAATTTTCTGAGGGCAGCCGGAGCCGGAGCCGGGTGCAAACGCTTGCGCAAAAAGCTGTGAAAATGCTGCTCTTTTTCGAGAGCCAGAGCGCATTCCGGGCAACTCTCCGCATGGGCTATGGTTTCGGCCTCTTCTGCCGGGCCCAAAGCACCATCAAGTAACATAGGAATTTGTAAATGAAATTCAGCACATTCCATTAAGCTAAACCTCGCTCGCGCCGATACATATTTATATCTATCGGTGCCTCTTGTTGCCGTTCCAGTGTGACTTTGGCCTCAGCGGCTAAAAGTTGCCGGATTCTTTGGCGCCCGCGAAAGAGCCGGCTCATAACTGTGCCGATGGGCAAATCCAAAATGGCCGCAATTTCCTCATAAGAAAACTCGTTGACATCACACAAAACAACCACGCTGCGGTAAAGCTCCGGCAATTTGGCCAGGGCCCGCTCCACACTTTCCGCCTCTAGGCGCATAATAGCCGAAAACTCCGGCCCTTGGGCGCTGTCGGGGATTCTGTTAAGATGCTCATCAGAGGGTAAAACGTGCTCGCGCTCGCGCTGCAACTGGTGGTAACGATTAATAAAAAGGCGATACATCAATTGAAAGATCCAGCCGCGAAAGTTGGTGCCTGGCTGAAAGCGCTTGTAAAAACGCAGCGCTCTTAAATAGGCATCGTGCACCAAATCTTGGGCATCGGCCTCATTTTTGCACAAATGGCGGGCGGCGGCATAGAGTCCATCGAGCTGCTGGAGAGCCAGCGTCTCAAACTCTTCCCGGCTTAACGTCTCGCCGCTATATTGTAATTCATTGGTCATAATATTCCTCAAGGGAGCTAACCGACTCCGGCTAATTGTAACCAAGTAACCCTTTTTACTATTCCCAAAAATTTTAGATAAAGCCGACATCATAGCTGAAACGGCAAAATTTTCCCCTATAGCCCCCTAAAAGCATATTGGCAAATAACCTAACTAGTGACTATAGTGGTAGCGGCGTTTTTTTGCCTGATTAAGGAGCCATCATGCAATCTTATCGCTTTTCCCGCCACTTTTTGCTAAGTTCGTTTTGTTTGGCTGCTCTTTCGATTCTTAATCTTGCGGCTTGCAAAAATGCAGATCCTTGCAAAGATGTTACTTGCAACGGAGTCGGTACTTGCAACGTGGTGAAGGATAAAGCGATTTGTATTTGCCAAGATGGGTACGACAGCGAGGGCGCTACTTGCGTCCCTAATTGGTGTCATGCTTTGGCTTGTGCCCACGGCTCATGCGCTCTCGAAGGCAATAATCCTTATTGCAAATGCGAAGAAGGTTATATCGGCCCCCGTTGCGATGAATGCGACACCGGTTATTCTCCTAATAACGGCAAATGTTTACCTGATGGTGTAGATCCAAGTCAGTGTACGCCTAATCCGTGCGAAAATGACCCCTGCGCTCACGGAGTGTGTCGCTGTAATCCCAAAGATAATAGCGCTGTCTGCCTTTGTGATAGCGGCTATACAGGCAAAACTTGTACTGATTGTGCACCTGATTACACTCCTGATGGTTTAAACTGTGTCTTTAATAACTGTGCCACCGGCACAGAAAACGACAAATGTAAAGAGACAACTTGCGGCAAAGGTGGCACCTGCGCTTGTGACCCTATTACCGGCATTGCCGCTTGTGAGTGCGAATTTCCTTATACCGGCGATTATTGTAACGAGTGCCTTTATGGTTACAATATGCAGGAAGACGGTACCTGCGCCAAGGCTCCGCCTTGCAATGTCATCACCTTTACTTATGAAAATCCGGCTGTTACTTCAGTCAAATTGGGCGGCGACTGGCTGGGCTGCCAAAATTGGGCCGAATGTGCCAAAAATATGACTAAAAACAGTAACGGTGTATGGGAAATCACCGAAACTATTACCTCTGGCGGGCGCCATATATACAAATTCAATATCAATAATGACCCCAATTATTGGGCTCATGATCCAAATAACTCAAACCAAGTCGATGACGGTTTTGGTGGCAAAAATAATTATATAGATGTCTGCTCGGTGTGCAATGTCAGCCCCGACCCCTGCGAGAGTAAGACCTGTAGTTACCACGGCGGTTGTTCCTGCTCCATGGATGATACTACTCCGGTGACTACCTGTATGTGCGGCGAGGGCTATGCCGGCGCCGATTGCCAGGAGTGTGCCAGCGGCTATGTACCTAAGGGTAATCGCTGTGTGGCTGCTATGTGCGGCGATGCCGGTAGTTTTGACTGGCGCGATGCCGTGCTCTATTTCGTGATGACCGACCGCTTCTTTGACAGTGACGGCCAAGCCAAGACCGTCCAAGGTGCCACCAATGATCGTGGCCTCGCCAGTGCGCAATATTTGGGCGGCGACTGGAAGGGCGTTACTGAAAAGATGAGCTATTTAGCCGACTTAGGTGTAACTGCTATTTGGCTTGGCGCTCCATACAAAAATAGAAATACCATCGGCGCCGGCACCACAGCAGGCGATACAGCCATGTATTCCAGCTATCACGGCTACTGGCCAAGCCCCAAAAATACCAATTATGCTCCTATGTTTACCGGCAATACCATAGATACCTCTTTAATTACCGAAAATCGCCCCGTGGTAGAAGATCGCTTGGGCACAGAACAGGATTTGCGCGACCTCATCGCCGCCGCTCATAGTGCCGAAAGTGCTAATGGCCAGGGCATTAAAATTCTCTTTGATTACGTTATGAATCACATCGATACCGAAAGCGGTCTCTACCAGGCCACCAAAAATAACGGCTGGTATTATCTCGATAACGGCAATATTGTCCTTTGCGGAGCCGATGGCGGCTGGCGCTGGGATGATGCTTTTTGGTGTACCAAGTGTGCTTTTACCGATTACCTGGCGCCTTTTGATTATGACCAAGCCGCCCCGCGCGAATGGTCGGTAAACGATGCTCTCTGGTGGGCCAAAGAGTATGGTATTGATGGTTACCGCCTGGATGCCATTAAGCATGTGCCCAT
This sequence comes from Deltaproteobacteria bacterium, assembly GCA_016283195.1. Lineage (GTDB taxonomy): Bacteria > JAEEML01 > JAEEML01 > JAEEML01 > JAEEML01 > JAEEML01. The sequence goes on from JAEEML010000089.1 coordinate 41,711, forward strand.
CCAGTGGCTTACTGATTTACGCATTAAATTCAATAGTTACATTAAAAACCCGGCAGGCGGCCGCTTCTATCTGGTTGGTGAAACTTACGACTGGGGCAATCGTGACCTTTTAAACAAATACGTTAACCCGGCCACTATGCTGGATGGCCAATTTGATTTCCCCATGCGCCAGCAGGTGTGTAATGCCGTGATGAATGGCGGCTATATGTCAGAACTTGCCAACTGGATGCAGGGCAACGACTCCTTCTATACCAAAGGCGCTCTGATGAGTACCTTCCTGGGCAACCACGACATGCCGCGCGTCATCCACACTGCCACCGGCCAGGTTGGTTGCACCGAAGGTAGTTATATCGGCGATGGCGGCTATAATTCTTGGACATCGGATCGCTTTACTCAGCCTCAGGAGGCCGATCCTTACCGCAAATTGGGTGTGACCTTTGCCGTTCTGCTCTTAAATCCCGGGTTGCCGCTAATTTTTTATGGCGATGAAATCGGCCTGGCCGGTGGCGGTGACCCTGATAACCGCCGCATGATGACCTGGGATGAGTCCAAACTGAATAATTACCAAAAAGAGCTGCGCTCCACGGTTAAAGCTCTGGCTACCATTCGCGGGCAAAATAAAGCTATAACGCGCGGCAAGCGCACCACCATTTCCTCTACGCCCAATACCTGGATTTACAAGATGGGCGGCTGCGGTGATGAGGCTATGCCCGATATTATTGTGGCCATCAACAAGTCGAGTGGCGCCGAAAATGTAAATATTCCGGCAGGTTCTTATACCGACCTCATGGCTAAAGCTTTAGGTGGCAGCGAAGCGGTGAGCGGCGGCCAAGTTGCTCTCCCGGCCTATGGCATTAAAGTGCTGAAGAAAAATTGATTTTTTAAGGAAATATCTATGTCAAACCGCTTGAAAATACTGGGCTTAGTGCTTTTATTTGCCCCTCTTGCCGGAGCTTTTACGGCCTGCGCAACTACCGGGGCCGCCGGGAGCGGTAAAGCCGAGAAGCAAAAAGCCGGATTAGCTGCCAGCGGCCAAGAGGGCGAAGAAATCACCGCCGATGCCTTAAGTGATGCCGTACGCGTCGAGCGCTTTGATGTCAATAGAGACAAAAAACCAGATATTTGGAAATATTATTCCGCCTGGGAAGGAAACGAGTATTTAAGCAGAAAGGAGCTGGATTTAAATAGCGACGGCCGAGTGGATATTATTCGCACCTATAGCTCCGACGGCCTTATTTTAAAAGAGATCTTAGATATGGATTTCGACGGCCGTTTTGATTCTACAGTTATTTATAAAGGCGGCCGCCTTTTGCGCAAAGAGATGGACCTTGACTATGATGGCAAAATTGATTTGTGGAAACATTATGTAAATGACAAACTCACCCAAATAGATATTGATAAAAACCATGATGGTCTCCCGGATTATTGGGAATATTACGAAAACGAACAGCTGGATCGCGTAGGTTACGATTCCGATAACGATGGCAAACCCGATCGTATTGAGCGCCGCACAATAGCCGAAGAAAAGCCGGCGGAAACTCCTCCTCAGGAAGACGAAGCGGAGGATAGCTCAGACGAGGAGGCGGAAGATAGCGAATAATTATGATTTTTTATAAAAAATATATTTTACTGGCTCTTTTAGCGGGGCTCTGGCTTTTTATCCATCCCTATAAAGCGCACGGGGCGGATGCCACCACCGAGCGCAATATTTCTATAAAATTACAGCAAATTCATAAATATATTGCCAAGCAGGCTGTCTCTCCTTCTTTTGAAGAGATATTTTTGCACACAGTTAAATCGTTCAAGGGAACACCATATGAAGGTTACGGCCATGACCCCATTGGTCCGGAGCGCTTAATTGTTAAAACCGATCAGCTTGGTTGTGTGAGCCTTATTGAGCTTTCTTTAGCTATTGCCAGAGTGGCCTACTGCGGCGATAATTCGCCAAAAACAGTGCTCGAGGAAATTCAGAAAATGCGCTACCGAGGCGGGCAGATTATGGGCTTTCCTTCGCGCTTGCACTACTTTTCCGAATGGCTGGATCAAGCCATAGATAACCACATCTTAGCCGATCGCACTATGGATTTGGGCGGCCGCACAATGAGCAAGGAATTTAATTGGGTGACAGCCCACAAAAATTTATATCCGCCGGTGACTATTAAAGAAAATCGTCTGGCGCTGCGCGAGGTTGAAAAGAATCTGAGCCAAAAAAGATTTCCTGTAATTCCTCAAAATGAAATTGCTGCCATTGAGCCGCTTTTAAATGAGGGCGATCTCATTGCCATTATCACCGAAAAGCAAGGAATTATTGTCTCTCATGTGGGCATGGTGACGCTTTTAGGCCAGAAAAGACATATTTTCCATGCTTCGTCTCATCTTAAGAGGGTGGGTATCAGTAGCTACACGATTTCCAATTATGTACATAGCAAAAATGAGCGTATCGGCATTAGAGTAAGCCGCGTTGTTGCTCCAATTTGTCCTTTAATTTAGCTTGGTTAAGGAGCTGGATATGGAACGTTTGGCCGCTTTGAGCACTTTTATTAAGGACAAACATAACTATCAAATGGCCCATCTCTTTATGAGTTATCTGGCCTCTGGTCTGGCTCACGAAATGAATAATATTTTTACGGCCATTTTGGGGAATATTTCTATTGCCGGCATTTATTTGCAAAAAAATCCGGAAAAAGCCGCAGAAAAATTGGCCGATGCCGAAAAAGCCATCATGCGGGCCCGTAATTTAATGAGCCGGGTGCATCTTTTGTCCACCAAAAAACCGGCTAATAAATGCCCAATTCTCCTGTTGCTGGTGCTGAAAGATGAAATAAATCTATTAAATAATACATCTATTTGCCTTAAAGTTGACCCAGAGGAGTGGAATCCGCAAATAGAATGTGACGAAGAGCTTTTTAGAGCAGCTATCCGCAATGCTCTTAATAATGCCATTGAAGCTACCGGCGATGCCGAGACGCCTATTATTGTTTCTGCCGGCGCGACTACCCTGGATGGCCGGCCGGCCGCTCTTATTACGATAAAGAATTGGGGCGACAGCATGAGCTCGGAAGAGCAGGGCAGCTATTTTATACCTTATATTACTAAAAAGCCCAAAGCTTCAGGCCTGGGGCTCAATATTATCCGCGCGGCCATTGAGCTGCATGGCGGTAAATTGCAACTTGTTTCCAGTCCGCAAAGCGGTACAACTTTAGAGCTTATATTTCCGCTTAATAGCTAATTTATTTGCCAAATTTTGGTAGCGGTAGAAGAGCTCTGGTAGCTTTTTTATAGGCCGCAAAACCATCTTTCCGCGCTTGTCGGCCATCGGCCAGAGGAATGCTGACGGTTAAAAACATGATGGTATTCAAGAGAGCGCCGGCCATAAGATACCAGCGATGAGGTATGAGAGTAACGGCGGCCAAAGCCACCCCCCACCACATCAAAATTTCGCCTAAATAATTGGGATGGCGCGAATGTTTCCAGAGGCCCACATTTATAAAACCTTTGGGGCCACTGCGGCGAAAGCGGTGCATTTGGTAATCGGCAGTGCCTTGTAAAATCACCGCGCCTAGGGAAACGAGCAAAAAGAAGAGCGCCGGGAGGCTGAATTTGGGTTCTTCACGCATGACAAAAATGGCAGGGAGCATTACCATATAAACCACCAAAGTGGGAAAAAGGTGGATGCCCAAAAGATTTACCAGCTGATAAAGGCGACCGGTTTTTTCATGCAGCATGGTGTAGCGCCAATCCTGATGGGTGAGCCCGTGAAAGGTATAGGCCCAGTTAGCTGTTAAGCGCACAGCCCATAAAGTAATAACGGCAAAAAAGAGCCAGTTCATAAGATTCATGGGCTTATAAAAAGCCAAAACAGCTAAAAAAACCGGCGGGGCCACACTCCAGTAGGGGTCGTAAAAGGAGGCGTTATTAAAAATAAGGCCTAGGAGATAAATAAAGATGGTGGCAGCCACATCGGCTATTAGGAGATTTAGCCAAAAGGAATAGGAAAGATGGTTATAGAGCATAATGCCTAAAATGGTGGCAAAAATATAACCAATTAAAATAATAAAAAAACTTATTGGTCTACTGGCAACTTTTATCATCGAAAAACTCCGCCGGCGGTTTTACATGGCCGCCAGGCGGCGCAAATAGTCACCATAGCCGTTTTTGATATCTTTGGCCAAAAGCAGCATATCATTTTTAGAAATATAGCCCATGCGGTAGGCAATCTCTTCCAGACAGGCCACTTTTAGCCCCTGGCGCTGCTCGATGGTGGCAATAAAAGAAGAGGCTTCCAAAAGGCTCTCATGGGTGCCGGTATCCAGCCAGGCAAAGCCGCGCCCCATAATCTCCACATTGAGGCGGCCGGCTTGCAAATAGGCACGGTTGGTGTCGGTGATTTCCAGCTCACCACGGGCCGAGGGTTTTTGCTTTTTGGCTACCTCCACCACATCAGGACCGTAAAAATAGAGGCCGGTGACCGCATAATTGGAGCGCGGTTTTTGCGGCTTTTCCTCAATAGAGATGGCTTCGCGCTTTTCATTAAATTCTACTACGCCGTAGCGCTCCGGGTCGTTGACATAATAGCCGAATATGGAGGCGCGGTTCTCTTCGGCCGCCAGCTTTAGCGCCCGCCGTACCAGGCCGGTGAGGTTTTGTCCGTAAAAGATGTTGTCACCCAAAATGAGAGAGACCGGGCTACCACCAATAAATTCTTCACCAATGAGAAAAGCCTCGGAAATCCCGGCCGGCTTTTCTTGCGGTAAGTAGCGGAAATTTACTCCTAAATTTGAGCCATCACCTAAAAGCTTTTCAAATAGCGGCAGCTGCTCCGGAGTGGAGATAATCAAAATATCGCGGATGCCGGCCAGCATCTGGATGGAGATGGGGTAATAGATCATCGGCTTGTCGTAAATGGGCATCAGCTGCTTGGATATAACGTGGGTTAATGGGTAAAGCCGCGTGCCACAGCCGCCGGCTAAGACAATTCCTTTAGGTATGCGATAGTTTGCCATGAAAGCTCCTCAAAAAAACCGCTTGGACTAATAGCGCAAATCGCTGACAGTATAAAGAGAAATATATTGATGTCCTTGAGGAAAAATCTCAGCCTGTGCTTTGCGTTATTAATTGTCTTTTTTGATTTCCTAGACTACAATTAGCCGGAATATGCTGGCCTTTTTGTGCCGGCGAAGCGGAGAAGACAATGAAAAGTAGAGCAAAACTACCTTTTTCGTTTATACTTTTTGCTTCCGGATTATTGGCCGGATGTAGCGGTCAAATAGCTGTAAGTGAAGATATTTTCAATTGCAGTCCCGAGCAACCCAACGGCATTTGTCCCACCGGTGAGGTGTGTGTGAATGGCCATTGCGAAGCCATCTATCAGCCTTGTTCGCCAGCGTATCCAAATGGTGTGTGTCCGGAAGGCACTTGCGTTAATGGTATTTGTATGACCAGTAGCGGACAGAAGGCCTGCTCCAAAAATAACCCAGGCGGCTATTGCGATAATCCGAATGAAGTTTGTCTTAACGGCAAATGTGTGACGCCCAAACCGGAAGAAGCCTGTTCAAGGGATGCTCCCGACGGTTGGTGCGACCCAGGTTATTGCTGTACAGGCGGTGCTTGTTGGCCCTGCGGCTGTGTGTGCGGTATCGATTGCCCGGCCGGCCGCTGCAGTAGCGGAGAAATTTGTGATAACGGTGTTTGTAAACCGGCAGAAACGGTAACCACCAAATGCGGTCCGGGCCAATGTTCCGGCCTTTGTGAATATGCTCAAAATTGTGTCGAAGATATAAAAGGTGATTGTTCTTGCCAGGCGGCAGCTCCGGCCAGCGGCTGCTCACCAACTAATCTGGCCGGTGATTGCCCGGCCGGGCAGTGGTGTTTAGGCGGCAAATGCCAGGAAATTTCCGATGATATGTCTTGCGGTAAAAATTGCGGTAGCGGCATTTGCTCCGGCCATGCTTATTGCGTCGCCGATAGCGAAGGCTGCTCCTGCCAGGAAAATGTATCGCCGGATTTAGTGTGCTCGGTTAGTAATCCCACCGGTTTATGTCCTGATGGCCTGGTGTGTAATGCCGGTAGTTGTTCGGTACCTGAATGTAGCTCACTTACTCCTTGGGGCGATTGCCCGGCCGGGCAGAGCTGCGTAAAAGGGCGCTGCCAGAACGGCGGTGATGAGTGTTCACCCAGCAATCCGAGCGGCGTTTGCAATGATATCTGCGATGGCGATAACTGTTATGAAGCTGTTTGTAATGCCGGTATTTGCGTGGCCGCTACTTGTAGCAAAGAGCATCTGCGCGGGCGCTGTGGCGGTGATTGTCTGATTTGCCATGAAGGCTCCTGTATCACCCCGCCCTGTAGTAAAGAATACGCCTGCGGTACCTGCCCCTCCTGCCAAGTTTGTAACGAAAACGCCGATAGCCCTGATTACGGTACTTGCGGCCCGGCCGCCTGTTCACTGGCCTGCCCTGAGGGTACCTGCTCCAGCGAGCGCGAGATTTGTACCTCTTCCGGTTTTTGCGAAGTGCCTGCTTGCAGTGTGATTTACCCTTGGGGTGATTGCCGTGTCGGTATGTATTGTGAGGAAAATAAGGGCCCATGCGCCGATTTAGCTACCCCTGAAGATTGTGCTACCGATGTGAGTTGTACCTGGAATCAAAAACTTAATGGCTGTGTACGCAAAAATTACGGCCAATGTACACTGGAAGAGTGCGGCAGTGCTCCGGTCAGCAATCTTATTTGTAACAACCCGGCCTGTGAAGCTCTTGATAGCCAGAATGCCTGTGCCGCCGGTCCGGAATGTACCTGGGGGCGCTGTAACGGCGGTGGAGCCTGTCCCACCATTTTAACCGAGGCTGATTGTGCGGCTAATGTCAATTGTTGGTGGCAAAATGGCTGTTTTGACGGCCGGATGTGTGTTGAAGGTCATTGTACAACACCGCTTTGTAGCAAGCTCTATCCAAATGGCCGTTGTGATGAAGGATCCACCTGTTATGAAGGTACCTGTGTTAAACTCGGTTGCGAAAGCGATAACGATTGCCAGATTCTTTCCGAAAAATGCGAGCAGTTGCCCATCGGTACCACCGGTTGTATAAAACAGCCCTGTAGCGTGGAAAAACCGGAAGGTGACTGTCTCCTTCTGGGCAATGAATACTTTGGTGAAATCTGTGATGGCGGTAATTGTGTGATACCCAGCTGCTCCGCTACTTATCCCGGCGGTGCTTGCGGCGATGCCGTTTGCGATGCCGCTCAAAATGAGGCTGCCTGTGCCACTGCCGCGCCGCATTGTCGCTGGCGTCCGGCTTGTGTGGCCATAGCTGGGCACAACGGGCCTGCTGCCGGTGTAAGCTGCGAAAATAATAGCGATAAATCGAGCTGCGAAGCTGTTTCCGGTTGTAAGTGGCAAGGTTGTACCGATGGGCGCATCTGTGCCGGCGGTAATTGTCTCCTGCCGCCTTGTAGCGAAAGTGTGCCCGATGGTTCCTGCCCGGCCGGTATGGCCTGCGAAGCCGGTAAATGTACACTCCAAAATTGCGGCCCGGTCAACCCGGCTGGCCCCTGTGTTTGCTCCGATTTGAACGAAACCGATTGTAAGGACACCATTAAGGGCCTTGGCTGTATGTGGGCAGGCGGTGCCTGTGTCAATGATCCGGCAGCCACCGGCTTCCGTATTTGTCTTGGCGGCGTATGTAAACCTTTTGTCTGCGGTGCCGATTTTGGTATTGCTCCCTGTTTGGACAGCAGTTCTATTTGCGGCTTTACCGGTAGTAGCGGCGATACTTGTAACGTGGGTGACCCCGGCGGCGGTGACGGTCATGGTTCACCTTGCTGCTTTAAGCCTTCTTGTTGTGATACTTATCCCACCGGTGCTTGCGGCGGCGGCAGTGAGCGTTGCGTCGGCGGTACTTGTCAAAAACTCCCCTGTAGTCAAAATGCTCCTGATGGTGCCTGCGGGGCCAACCAGGTGTGTGATAACGGCGTTTGCAAGCAGGCCGCTTGCTCGGCCGAAAATCCCGGCGGCCATTGTGAATGTTCTATTTTGAGTAAAGCCGATTGCGCGGACAGCCAAAAAGGCTTTGGTTGTAAGTGGGATAGCAGTTCGGCGAGCTGCGTTGATGACCCCGATAGCGCAGATATCCGCAAATGTGCCGGCGGGGTGTGTAAGCCTTACCTCTGCGGCGCTGATTTTGCCGATGCTCCCTGTTTAGTGCCCGGTACCGTGTGTGATTTGGTGAAGCACGGCGAAACTTGCGAAACCAGCCAGCTGGTAAATAACGGCGACGGTATTAATACCAATTGTTGCTATACCCCAGTTTGTTCTACCGATTACCCCGGCGGCTCTTGCCAGCCCGGCTATATTTGTAACGGCGGCACCTGTCAGCAACTGCCTTGTAGCGCTAGTAATCCGGCCGGTGCCTGCGGCGCCGGCAAAGTGTGTGTAAACGGCGAATGTCTCTCCGCGCCCTGTAGCCCGGAAGTCCCCAAAGGTACCTGCAATTGCGGAAGCATTACCCGCCAGGCTGATTGTACCGGCAGCGGCGCGGCTTATGGCTGCAAATGGCAAGGTAATAAATGTATCGACGATCCGGCCTCCAGTGCCTCAACTAGCTGTCTAAACGGCACTTGCGCTCCTTATCTCTGCCGCGCCGAGTTCCCCAATGCTCCTTGTACAAGTAGCGGATATGTTTGTAAAATTCCTGACGCCGGCGAAGTGTGCGAGGGTACTAATAGCGGTTCCAGCGGTGCCTGCTGCGTCAAACCGGCTTGTAGCACTGATTATCCCGGCGGTGCCTGCCCCGACGGCCAGACCTGTTCCGGCGGTACTTGCGTGCCGCTGCCCTGTAGCCAGGTCAACCAGAACGGTGCCTGTGCCAGCGGCAAAATTTGTAAACAGGGCACCTGTGTAACGGCTCCTTGTAGTAGTACTGCTCCGAACGGTACTTGCGAAAATGCCGGCCAGCGCTGCTATAACGGTGAGTGCCTTGATTATGTCTGCAGCCGCGAATTCCCCGGCGCTGCCTGTACTCAGGAGGGGGCAGTTTGTGGCGCTTTGGTCGATCCTACCAAAGAGAGCTGCCTCTCAACCGCTCGCGGTGACGGCTCTTCAGCAGCCAGCCCCTGCTGCTTTGTACCTACTTGCTCCGCTACTTATAAGAGCGGTACCTGTCAGGATAGCTATATTTGTAAAAACGGCGAGTGTACGCAGCTGCCCTGTAGCCAGGTTAATAAAAACGGTGCCTGCGCCAGCGGCCAGTATTGTAATAATGGCACCTGTGAAGCCATTGCCTGCTCGCGGGAAAATCCCACCGGCCCCTGTGCCGATAATACCCAGCGCTGTGTAAACGGAGTTTGCAAAGATTACCTTTGCGGCGCCGATTTCCCGAGCGCTCCCTGCAGTGAAAGCGGGGCGGTGTGTGGCAAAATTGTTAATAGTGCTAAAGAGCGTTGCCTCAATAATAACGGCAACGGCACTTCTACTAATTGCTGTTTTGAGCCCTGGTGCTCCGCTCAATATCCCTCCGGCAAGTGCGCGGATGGCTATATTTGCAAGGGTGGCAATTGTGAGCAGTTACCTTGCAGCCCCAGTGCTCCTAATGGTGTTTGCGGTGCCAATCAGCGCTGTGTCGAAGGTCAATGTGAAGCGGCTCCCTGTAGTAATACCGCTCTAAACGGCACTTGCCTCTGTGCCGACTTAGGGCAGGCGGCTTGTACCAATCCCGAGAGCGGTTTTGGTTGCAAATGGCAGGGTGGCAAATGTATTGATGACCCGGATTCCTCTTTCTATCAAAAATGTGTTAACGGTCACTGCATACCATACCTTTGCGGTGCCAATTTTGTTAACGGTCCCTGCGAAAACGGCGGTGCGGTTTGCGGTGTGCCGAGCGGCCTCGATAGCTGCCTTAACGGTGCGAATAATCCTTCAGCCGAAAGTCCTTGCTGTTTCATTCCTCACTGCTCCAGTACTTATAAAAACGGCAGTTGTGAAGAAGGCTCCATTTGTAAAGAGGGCGTTTGTACCAAGCTCCCCTGTAGCGTGGCTGTGCCCGATGGTGCTTGCCCCACCGGCCAGGAGTGTAGTAGCGGCGTTTGCATTAAATCCGTTTGTAGCCAGAGTGTGCAAGACGGGCGCTGTGAATGTAGTGATATAACTGTCGAAAGTATTTGTACCAATCCCGAGAGCGGCTTTGGCTGCATCTGGCAAGGCGGCAAATGTATTGATGACCCGGCTTCTACCAACAGCCGCCACTGTTTGAACGGCAATTGTACGCCATATCTTTGCAGCGCCGCTTTCCCGAATGCTCCTTGTGCCGTAAGTGGTACAGTATGCGGTAAGCCGGCAAATGGCGAGAGCTGCGCCGATGGTGGCAACCCGGCCGTGGCCTGCTGTTATGTGCCTAATTGTTCCAATACCTACCCGGGCGGCGCTTGTCCGGCCGGCCAGTATTGCAGCGGCGGCCACTGTGTGGCTTATCCCTGTAGCGCAACCAATCCTACCGGCGCCTGTCCGGCCAGCCAGGTTTGTGAAAATGGCTCCTGTCAGCTGGCAAAATGTAGCAATACCGCTCAAGATGGTACCTGCTATTGCTCTGATATTACCGAGCAATCTATCTGCATGAGCAATGTCACCGGCTTTGGCTGCAAATGGCAAAATGGTAAATGTATTGATGACCCGGATTCTGTTGATAGTATGAGTTGCTCTGGCGGCAGCTGTCAGCCTTACCTCTGCGGCGCTAATTTCCCGAATGCTCCCTGTAGCGAGAGCGGAGCCGTTTGCGGTAAACTTGTTGATAGTACTAAAGAATCTTGTGAAAATAATCGCGGCGATGGCGTAAACAGCAACTGCTGCTTTAAGCCTTGGTGCAGTAGCACTTATCCATCCGGCCAGTGTCAGAGCGGCTATGTGTGCAGCAACGGTACTTGTATGCAACTGCCTTGCAGTGCCGGTAATCCCACCGGTGCCTGTGGTGCCGGCCAATATTGTAATGCCGGTGTTTGCACTCGCTATGCCTGTTCCGATGAGCACCCCACCGGCACTTGCGCGGCCGGCAAAGTGTGTGAAAAGGATAACGGCGCCGCCCATTATAGCTGTAGTTCGCCAGATTGTTCGGCCTCTTATCCTTACGGCGAATGTCATGCTGCCGGTACTATTTGTGTAGCCGGTACTTGTGAAGCCACCTGCGGCACCGGTGCCGGGCAAAGTGCCACCGGTTATTGTTCCGGCGGTCTCGCCTGTGTCATGACCGCTTGTGCCAATTCTTGCGAAAATGATTACGATTGTGATGGCATTCCCAATAGCGTGGAAGGTAATGACGCTATTGATACCGATGGCGACGGTATCCCGGATAGCCGTGATATCGATAGCGATAACGATAGCATTCCCGATCGCGTTGAGATAGGACCGGATCCGGCCCATCCCTTGGATAGCGATGGCAACGGTACCCCCGATTACCGCCAAACCGATAGCGACGCCGACGGCATTCCCGATAGTGTCGAAGTTGGCCCCATTCCCACCCAGCCAGTGGATAGTGATGGCGACGGTATTCCCGATTACCGCGATGTCGATAGCGACGGCGATCTTATTTATGACAAATTTGAAGGCCAGGGCGATGTTGATCATGATGGTATCCCAAATTATTTGGATGATGACAGCGATGGCGATGGCATCCCCGATAGCATCGAAGCGCGGCCAACTCCTTATGATGATAGTAGTTTCCACGCCGGTGATATTCCGGCCGACCATGACGGCGACGGCACTTACGACTTCCTCGACCTCGATAGCGATAATGATGGCGTTCTCGATAAAGACGAAGATGTCAACGGCAACGGTATCATCGATTGCCAAGTCAACGGGCGCGGCGAAGTTGTCTATGTTTGTGAAGAGATTACCAATAAAGATGTCTGTCAGGCTCATGAATGTACTTGGAACGACGCCGCCAAAGTCTGCGGCGAAACCAGCTGCCCCAATAGCTGTGATGTCAATGCCTTTAATCCCGGCTGTAAAGATGATCATGCCCGCTGCGTTCTTTCCGAAACTTCGCGTATTCATGTTGACAGTGATTGCGACGGCATGGGCGACGGCAACGATGGCCTCTTCTTGGCTTGCGCCGCCGACAATTTGAAGCCCATCAACCTCTTCTACGACCGCGATGCCGATATAGCTATGGCTCTCGAGCAGGCTTTTGACGAAGCCGGTAAATTTAGCGTCGGCGGCGTGCGCGGTATCTACTTTGATGCCTCTAATAGCAGCGCTGCTTATGGCGTTTCCGGTTTTGTTCTCGCTAAAACTCCGGCCAGCGCGGCCATTAACGAGAGCACTCCGCGGCAAAAGGTTATTAAGCAGGAAGAGTACGATCGCGGCCTCTTGTCCTCCTTTAATCCGCAGGTGGTTATTAGCCGCTATAGCGAGACTTTTGACGGTTTTGCCACTTCCATCTTCCGCTATACTTTGACTAGTAGCGGCTCTGTTTCCAATGCCCGTACCAATGTGCTTAAAGCTCTGGCCGGCGGCGCCAATGTGGGGACGCCTATCGGTTACGGTCCCAATGCCACGGCATATACCTTAATTATTCAAACTATTTACCGCTATGATGACGGCGGCTCAAACGGGCGGGTTATTCTCCTTGGCGCCATTATCCCCACCGCGCTCTATGGTTCCTGCGGGGCTAATAATACCAGCGGTACTTGTAATGCTTTGGCTTCCTGTAATTTTGTAAATAATAAGTGTGTGGAATATGATTGCCGGGCCATTAATGGAGCAGCTTCATGTAATAGTAATAATCACTGTACCTGGAATGATATTGACGAAATTTGCGACAATAAGCAGCTGCCGCTTTTCTATGTGAATAACGTCACTTCCGGTTCCACGGTGACCCAGTTTGGTGATGACCTAGACAAGCTCTGCCAGAGCTTCAGCCAAAAATCCGGTAAGGTGGACTTCCTCTGGCTGCTCGATTTCTCCAACTCTATTTACCCGGCTCGCCAGCAAATTAAGGACTCTGCCTCAACATTCTTTGAATTACTGAATAAGACTGAGGCCGACTTCCGTGCAGCCCAGACCGGTGCTCATACTTTTGATGATAACCAATCGCTTTATAGTGGTGTTAATAATTATTCCGGACAATATTTTACTATGTTCTATGGATATAACACATCAGGTGTAGCAAATAGTCCTTGGCCACCTAACTATGATTTCCGCGCTTGTGATTCTTTAAATGGTGTTTGGGTTGGAGCCAATGGTTGTTTGATTGATGAATTTACCGGTTCTTTGGCCTTTAGCGATGACGTAGCTAACCGTGATTATCTCTGGAATTGTGCTTCGCAAATTAAAGGGCCAGGTTGTACAACTAATTATACATGCACGGCTTGCGGCGGTGCCACCAGCGGTACTGTTTACGCACCGGAATGTTATTTTGCCTCCCGTATGGTTTGTAAAAATACTGTCGGTAACTCTGAAACGCCGCTCTTAATGGCTGAATGGGCCATGTACCGCTACTTTGATAAACACATTTGCGCGGATGCCTTTGAAGATGGTTCTCTCCCAACGGCGGAGACTTGTGATACTCGTGAAGGCTGTTTCTGGTCCGGCGGAAAATGTATTCCCAATAACTGTGCTTTAGCTACTACCGCAGCGCAGTGCGAGACGATGATAGAAGATAATACCAATGATGGTGTTAAGCTTATCGGTTGTCTCTGGAATAATCAGACAAATCAATGTGTGCCAAATTATAGCTGTGAAGCACAGCCAGATGACTTTGCCTGTAGTAATATAACTATTCAGAATACTTGCAATTTACTTGGATGTACGTGGAATAGTTGGAGAGGTACATGTTCTGGTACCTTAAATAGAAATACATATAAACGTTGTGAGGACCTAACAACGGAAGCTAATTGCAAACTTGGCGCGCCTCTTTGCTATTGGAACGGTTCTAGCTGTGGCTGGTCTGTATGTGATAATAATAGTAAGGATCGTCCTATAGCTACATACTCACGTTGTTCAGTGGCTACTACTCAAGCCGCCTGTCAGCAAAGCACTACCTGTGTTTGGGAAGACGGAGTTTGCCGGGCTCTGCCACGTGAACGGATGCGTATCGATGCCACTCCCATTATAGTGGCTGTTACGGATGAAGAAGAATGTTTCTTAAAAGATAGCGCCGGGCAATATGGCAATGGTAATGGCACTTATACCAAAGCCGCTTGTGGTGGTTCACAATCAACAGGTGATAGTAAAGACTTTTACTCTGGTAATGCGGCTGATTCTTATGGCTACAACTGGTGGAATAGTTCTACTAAGGGTTATTATGTACGGCAGCAGCGCCAGGAATCTTTCTCGCGCTTCTTCCAATCGCGCGGTACTTTAGTCTTTACCTTAACTGGTGAAAAAGCTACTACTCAAACCAATGGCGGGTGTCAGCTTGATGGTGATGGAGATGGTAAAATAACAGCAAGTACTTCAGGTAACCTTACTGCTGATATTAATGCTCAGCCGGGTAATGCTCTCATTAGCGTGGCCGAGAATACCGGTGGTGGTTGGGGTTCTATTTGTGCCACCAACGTTTATCCGGCTGTTGAGAGTATCATCATCACCTCGCTCGCCAAATCCTCCGCTTACAAACTGGAAGCGGCTATCGACGGCAAAAAGGTGCAGCCTATCGGTTCCACAATCAAAGTGGTGAGCGAAGTTTGCGCCGATGACCCGGCCATGACTTATATGAATTACAATGACCGTTGTAACCAGGGTGATGAATATAGCTGCCGGGCCAATGGCTGTGCTTGGAAGAATGGCAGCTGCTCCGGCTGTACCAACCGCATCTCTAAAGTCATCCCCATGAGCCGTGAAAACGGCTTTGATTACGATGCCTTAAATAACACTATTACTCTCTTTGGCTCAGCCCGCCCGGCCCGCGGCCGCGATATTGTGGTTTCCTTCCGTTACTGGATCAATAACCCGCAGCTACCCGAAGGGCCCAGCACCAATACCTGTTCGTGCCCGGGTACTTCCGATTGTAGCCAGCTTTCCGGCGAAGCAGCTTGTAAAGCAACTGGTACCTGTACCTGGACCGGCCTCGAATGTACCGGCGAATATGCCAGTAACTGCAGCGCTATAAATAGCCAATCGGCCTGCACCGCCGACTCGGCCTGTAAGTGGGAAAATGGTACTTGTAAGTTTGCCTGTGCTTGTGCCGGCGGTGCCCAGTGCGGCGGTCTCTCCTGTGAAAATCAAACGACCGAAAATGGCTGTAATGCCACTATCGGCTGCGTCTGGACTGTGGGTATGTGTATGTCCACCGGTATTTGCAAGATTGATCCGGAGTGCGGCCATAGCTGTAATGAGTATCAAACCTGTAACCCCAATACCGGTATTTGCGAATGTAATCTCGATTGTAATAACCAATGCGGCTTGGGCGAGATTTGTAATTACAACCAGGAATGTAGCGGTATTGGCGGCGAAGCGGCTTGTAGAGCGGTAGAGAGTGAAGGCGTTTGTTTCTGGCGCATAGATTCTCTTATCTGCGAAGACGGCGATTGCGGCAAATGTTTCTGCGACAAGACCTGCGGTGGTTGCGGCAAAGGGCAGTTGTGCGATAGTGATGAAAATTCCAATACTTGCGGCCAGTGCCTCTGCAATACCACTTGTAGCGATACCAATTGCAATTATAACTGCGCGAGTGTTAATAATGCCGCTGATTGTGATGATTGGCCAGGCTGCTCTTGGGTAAACGGCAGCTGTAAGCGCACCGCCTACATGGAGTGCGATCCCGATCTAAATAGCGCTTCTTGCGGCTTTTGCGTGGTGGATAGCGATTGTAGCTTACACCCCTGCGAAGAGGGCGAAATTTGTAACCCCACCACCGGTATGTGCGAATGTGACACCACCTGCGGCGGCGGCTGTAAAGCTGGCTTTATTTGCGACAGCACCCCGAGTAGTCCGACCTGTGGTCAGTGCCATTGTGATGAAAACTGTGGTGGTGAGACGCCGCCCAGTGGGCAAAAGTGTGACGACAACACCAATAGTGCTACCTGTGGCCTCTTTACCTGTGACCTCACTTGTGGTAGCCCCTGTGGTGCACACACCTATTGTGATGAAGATGAAGATTCGCCAACTTGTGGCCAGTGTGTTTGTGATACTACCTGTAACCACACAACACCCAACATCGGTATGAAGTGCGATGATAACACCAATAGCGCCACTTGTGGCCAGATTATCTGTGGCGCGGCTTGTAACGGCGGCTGCCTGGCTGGCCAGATCTGTAATGAAGCCCTGGGCACTTGTGGTCAGTGTGTCTGCGATACCACTTGCGGTGGTTCCTGCCCAACCGGCCAAACCTGCGACAGTGACACAGGTAGTGCCACCTGTGGCCAGTGTGTTTGTGACACTACCTGCGGTGGCTCTTGCCCGGCCCATTATAATTGCAATAGTGACATCACTAGCCCCACCTGTGGCCAGTGTGAGTGCGATACAAACTGTACCGGTCAGGATATTGGCATTGGTAAGAAGTGCGATGATAATCCCTCTAGCCCCACTTGCGGCCAGGTAATTTGCGACACTACCTGTAACGGCGGCTGTGCCAGCGGCCAGAAATGTATCAGCGAACCCGCTAATCCCAAGTGCGGCCAGTGCGAATGTGATACCACTTGCGGCGGGGTGACTCCGGCAGCCGGTAGTGGCCTTAAGTGCGACAAAGATACCAATAGCCCCACTTGTGGCCAATTGGTTTGTGACACTACCTGTGGCGGGGCTGCTCCAGGCACCGGCATGAAGTGCGATACCAGCACCACCAGCCCCACTTGCGGCCAAATTGTTTGTGACACCGAGTGTGGTAACCGCTGCACCGGCGAAAAGGTTTGCGACAGCAGTGCCACCAGCGCCACCTGCGGTACCTGTATTTGCGGTGATGAGTGCGGCGGTCCTTGCCCGGTTGGCCAAACCTGTAACCCCGCCCTGGGTGATTGCGGCCAGTGCGTTTGCGACACTACTTGCGGCGGCGGTGAATGTCCCACCGGCCAGAAGTGCGATGATAACAGTAACAGCCCAACCTGCGGCGCCTGTATTTGCGACATCACCTGTCATGGGGCTACACCCGGAGCCGGCCAGAAGTGTGACACCAATACTGCCAGTGCTACCTGTGGCCAGATTGTTTGCGATACTTCCTGTGGTAATAGCTGTTCTGGCGGCAAAGTGTGTGACGATAATATTAATAGCGCCACTTGCGGCCGCTGTGTTTGCCCGGATGGTGACGATTCCAGCTGTCTTGCCAGCCAAAAATGGCAAGCGGCGAGCGGCAGCGAATGTGGTAAGTGCGTTTGTGATACCACTTGTAAGAATAGCTGCACCGTGGGCCAGAAGTGCGATGACAATACTGGTAGCGGTACCTGTGGTCAATGTGTCTGCGATACCAATTGTACCGGCCAGCCAATAGGTGCCGGGCAAAAGTGCGATAATAACCCCAGCAGTAATACTTGCGGTCAGCCGATTTGCGATACTAACTGTGGTGGCGTAAATTGCGGTGACGGCAAAGTGTGTGACAGCAATATCAGCAGTGCCACTTGTGGTAAATGTATCTGCGCTGAGGGTAGCGATGACGACTGTCTGCCCGGCCAAAAGTGGGATAAGAGCCAGGGTGAGTGTGGCGCTTGCGTTTGCGATATCACCTGCGGCGGCGGTTGTCTCTCCGGTCAAAAGTGCGATAGTACCATTGGTAGCCCCACTTGCGGCCAGTGTATCTGTGACACCACTTGCGGTGGTCCTTGCCCGGATAATTGGGATTGTGATAACGATAAGAATAGCCCGACTTGCGGTCAGTGTCAGTGTGATACCACTTGTGGCGGCGGCCAATGTACAGGTGGCAAGGTGTGCGATGACAACAGCGCCTCGCAAACTTGCGGCCAGTGTATTTGTGATCAAACCTGTGGCGGAGCTTGTCCGGCCGGCCAGAGCTGTGACCAAAACCTGGCCTCACAAACTTGCGGCCAGTGTATTTGTGACACCACTTGCGGCGGAGCCTGCCCCACCGGCCAGAAATGCGACGGAACTTTGGGCAGCGCTACCTGCGGCCAGTGCCAATGTGATACCACTTGCGGCTTTGCAAATGCGGCCTCTATTCCGGCCGGCAAGAGCTGCGATAATAATCCGGCCAGCGCTACCTGCGGTCAGCTCATTTGTGATACCACCTGTGGCGGCAAAACTCCGGGTCTGGGTGAAAAATGCGATAACAATCCGCTAAGCCCCACTTGCGGTGAGCTTATTTGCGATACCACCTGCGGCGGCGCTTACGGTCTTGGCCTGGTGTGTGACAGCGACCCGGATAGCCCCACCTGCGGACAGCTGGTGTGCGACCAGACTTGCGGCGGTTCCTGCCCGGTAGGCCAGATGTGCGACAGCAATTATAACAGTCTCACCTGTGGTCAGTGCCTCTGTGACACCACCTGTGGAGATGTCACGCCGGCTCCCGGTATGACTTGCGATAGCAACGAGCTGAGTCCCACCTGCGGCCAGATTGTCTGTGATGTCACTTGCGGCGGTCCGTGTGATACCGGCAGCAGTTGTGATACCAATACGGCGAGCCCCACCTGCGGCCAGTGTGTTTGCGACCAAACATGTGGCGGCCTCTGTGAAGCCGATTCCAGCAAATACTGCGATAAAGAGCTGAATAGTGCCACCTGCGGTCAGTGCCTCTGCGATGCCACCTGCGGCGGTTCCTGTCCAACCGGCCAGTGCTGCGATGGCAATGACGAATGCGGCGCTATTCAGGATGAAATGAGCTGTCTGGCCAAAGATGGCTGTATATATCGTGCCGGTATCGGCTGTGAGTCACTTACCTGCGGCCAGTGTCAGGTTGATCCTACCTGCTGTAACTGCCAAGAATTGCCGAACGGCGCTACCAGCTGCTGTGCTGAGGGTACAGTTTGTAATCCCAATACCGGCCTTTGCGAAGTCAATGCCGATTGCTGTGCCGGGCGCGAGCCGGCCGAGCAATACCGCTGCAATATCTTCACCGGCGAGTGTATCTTCATCGCCGGGTGATTGAATCCTTCAACTTACCCCATCTCCAATTTTCATCTCCATCACCCCAAAAGCGACGAAAATTATGGCCGCGTGCTCTCGCTATAAAACCAAGAGCATGCAGAATAGTGATGTATAAAATTGAATTCCTAAAAAAGAAAAACTTGACAAAAGGAAAAATTGATTTTATACCTGACGTCGCCTTGATAGTTTTTACTATCAGTAATTCCTACCAAATTAATAGGAATATCAAAATGATGATTCGATTTGCAAAAGCCTGTTGTTTTAGTGACCGATGTTGACGGGCGCTTTTTGCAGATTTGAATGATTCTTTCGCCCGTGTAAGGTTATCCTGCGCGGGCTTTTTGGGGCTTTTGCCCACAACTCAAAAAAATATTAAGGAATATAAAAATGGAAAGCTTAACAGCCATGTTATGCGCTTTTGCCCGAGCTTGGCATTCTATGCAGCCGAACCATATGGTTTTCAATGACTTTCTGGCATTTGACTTTATGGGCCGCGATGAGTACGAAAACGTTTCGCGCTTGATTCTGAAGCGTTTCCCGCAGGAATCAGAGAATTCGGTCGAATATTTCAATCGGAAATATTTTCTTCCGATTGTACTTTCGCGGAGCCGCTTTGCCGAAGACCGCGTGAAACTCCTTGCCCGTTCGGGTAAGATTCAATATGTCATTTGCGGTGCTGGCGTAGACACCTTCTCGTTCCGCAATAAGGATCCGAATGTCGAAGTTTTTGAACTGGATTTGCAGCCGACGCAAAGCTACAAAAAAAATCGCATCAGCGAACTCAAATGGAGTGTTGCGGATAATGTCCATTTTGTCGCGGTTGACTTCAGCAGGGATAGTATTGTCGAAAGGCTTGTCGCCAACGGTTTCGACTGCAAAAAGCCGACGGTTGTTAGCATTCTAGGAGTTTCGTATTACCTTCCGCTTTCTGTTTTTGCAGAGACTGTGCGCCAGTTTTCAGAAATCGCATCGACAGGCATTTCGATTGTATTCGATTACCTGCAAAAAGGTACCTTTTCGGATTCTGTTCGGGAACTGCGAAGAATTGTTGCCGATTGCGGCGAAGTTATGGCCGATGGTTACTTAGATCGCGAAGTTTTCGAGGTGCTTGAACGTTACGGATTCAAGGTTGATGAATTCCTTGGTGAAAATGCGCTGCAGCAGCGGTATTTTTTGAGGGGAAATTTTAAGGCTTTCGATTCTGTGCGCTTGATTGCGGCGCTAAAGTAAGCGATGTCAAGCGAGCGACTGGTTTTTAGGCTACTATTTAATCAGACTTTAAACAGGTTCCTGCTCAAATGGGTGAGCAGCATTTTTTTTAAAAGGATTTCAAAATGCTAACTTCTAAGTATATTGAAACGAAACTTATTCATGGTGGTATCGACGGCGACAAGGTTACAGGAGCTGTCAACGTGCCCATCTACCAAACTTCTACCTATAAGCAGGCAGGTCTCGGCGAAAATACGGGCTGGGAATATTCCCGCACTGGAAACCCCACGCGCGCAGCACTCGAAGCATTGATTGCCGATCTCGAAGGCGGTGTCGCTGGCTTTGCCTTCGCAAGCGGCATGGCGGCTACCTCGACGGTGCTTTCGCTTTTTAAGCAGGGCGACCGCATCATTATCTCTAGCAATGTGTACGGTGGTACCTTCCGCGTTTTTGACAAAGTATTCAAGAACTTCGGCATTACCTATTCCATTGAAGATACTACCGATTTGGCGGCGCTCGATACCAAGGTGACTCCCGATGTAAAGGCGTTTTTTGTGGAAAGCCCGGCGAATCCGCTCCTGACGGTGACGGATTTGGCTGGTGTCGCCGCGATTGCAAAGAAACACGGCATCTTAACGATTGTCGATAATACCTTTATGACTCCTTATTTGCAGCGCCCGCTGGAACTCGGCGCCGATATTGTAGTACATTCTGCAACCAAGTATTTGGGCGGCCATAGCGATTTGGTGGCCGGCCTGGCGGTGACGAACAACAAGGAAATTGCAGAACGCCTTGCTTTTACGCAGAATGCCGTGGGTGCGGTGCTCGGCCCGTTCGATTCGTTCCTTTTGATTCGCGGCATCAAGACGCTCGGTGTGCGCCTCGATCGTCATACCGAAAATGCCGAGCGTATAGCTCGCTATCTGGAACAACACGAAGCTGTAAAACATGTCTATTATCCGGGCCTTCCGACTGCGCAGGGTTACGAAATCAACAAAAAACAGGCCAAGAACGGCGGTGCCATGATTTCGTTTGAATTGTACGAAGGTTATAGCATCAAGAAATTCTTTAAAAGTCTCAAGCTGGTTTCGCTTGCCGAAAGTTTGGGCGGTGTCGAAAGCCTTGTATGCCATCCGGCCACGATGACCCATGCCTCTATTCCGCAGGAAATCCGCGCGATGGTGGGTATTACCGACGGGCTGATTCGTCTGTCTGTGGGTATTGAAAAGGTGGATGATATCATTATGGATTTGAACGCCAGTATTAACGCGGCGCAGGAGGTTTAATATGCATTACTACGAATCAATGCGGTCTCTGATTGGGAAGACTCCGCTTGTAAAGCTCACACATGTCGGTGTGCCGGAAGGTGTGAATTTGTTTGTAAAACTTGAACTCTGGAACCCCTCGGGGAGCGTGAAGGACCGCACGGGCCTTTATATGGTGAACGACGCTTTTGCCAAGGAAACGCTCAAGCCAGGCGGAACTATCATTGAGGCAACCGCAGGCAATACCGGCCTAGGCATCGCCTTTGCGGCACTCAATCGCGGTGTGCGCGTGATATTCGTGGTGCCGACCAAGTTCTCGCAAGAA
>JAEEML010000090.1 GCA_016283195.1 Deltaproteobacteria bacterium
GATCACTGTTGAGCTGATTCACCAGGTAGCTATGCAGGAAGAGATGCGCTTCGCTATCCGCGAAGGCGGTCGTACAGTTGGCGCCGGTGTTGTTACCGAGATTATTGATAAGTAACCTGTAACCAGGAGAATGGGTGAACATAATGCAACCCACAACTACAAAGATTAGAATTCGTTTGAAAGCTTATGATCACAATCTCCTCGACCAATCGGCCGGAGAAATTGTAGAAACAGCCCGCCGTACCGGTGCCAAGGTGGTGGGGCCCATCCCCTTGCCGACGAGGATTCATCGTTACACCGTGCTGCGTTCTCCTCATGTTGATAAAAAATCACGTGAGCAATTTGAGATTCGTACCCACAAGAGACTTTTGGACATCATGGAGCCCACCCAACAAACTTTGGATGCTCTTATGAAACTGGAACTCTCCGCCGGTGTCGATGTCGAGATTAAATCGTGAGGAACGCCCAAGCGGCGATGAGGATTAGAAATGGCGACATTAGATGTCTATAGTATGCAAGGTGCCAAGGTTGGTACCGTTGACGTTGAAGATGCTATCTTCAAAGGTCCGGTCAATGAGGCCCTTCTTTATCAGATGATTAATTTACAAAGAGCCAATAAGCGCTCCGGCACTGCCAGCACCAAGACCCGTGCCGATGTTTATGGCTCCGGCAAAAAGATTTACAAACAAAAAGGCACCGGTAACGCCCGTCACGGCGATGCTCAGGCTCCGGAATTCGTCGGCGGCGGCGTGGTCTTTGGCCCGCATCCTCGCGATTACAGCCAGGATATGCCAAAAAAAGCCCGTGCCAAAGCTCTTTGCAGCGCTCTTTCGCAGCGCTTCAAAGAAAATGCCATCATGGTGATTGATGAAATGGCTCTCGCCGGTGAAACCGATGCGGCTAAGCCCTGCTATACCAAACGGCTCTCCGGTGCTCTTAAGGCTATGGATGTGAAGAGCGCTTTGATGGTTGACAGTGATAACAAAGTAATCAAGATGGCCGCTCACAATATGCCTGCCGTTAAGTATCTTGACGTGGCCGGTATTAATGTGTACGACATCTTAAAGCATGGCAAGTTGCTGCTGAGCAAAGCAGCTCTTGAGAAAGTGCAAGAGAGGTTGCGCTCATGATAGAGCAATATTATCAGATTTTGCGCCGTCCTATAGTTACCGAGCGCAGCACCAAACTTGGTGAAGAACAAAACAAAGTGGTATTTGAAGTTGACCTTAAAGCCGACAAGCTGACTATTGCCAAGGCTGTTGAGGCAATTTATCAAGTAAAAGTTATCGGAGTTAATACTTCGATAGTTCGTGGTAAAACTAAACGCTTTGGCCGCACTGTTGGCAAGCGTTCTAACTGGAAGAAAGCGATCGTCACCTTGCATGAAGGTGATAAGATCAATTTCTTTGCCAATGCGTGAGGCTTAATTATGGCGATCCGTAATTTTCATCCTACTTCCAAGTGCCGCCGCCAGATGCAGGTTTCCGATTTTTCGGATATCTCCAAAGTGGCTCCCGAGAAGTCTCTTCTTGAGCCGCTGCAAAAAACCGGTGGCCGTAATAATCAGGGTCGGGTGACTGTGCGTTTTATCGGCGGTGGCCACAAACGCAAATACCGCATAATAGATTTTAAACGCAACAAATTTAATGTCCCCGGGACTGTTGCTACTATCGAATATGATCCCAACCGCACCTGTCGCATCGCCCTGGTGAACTATGCCGACGGTGAGAAGCGCTATATCTTGGCTCCCAATACGCTGAAGGTCGGTGATACCGTCATTTCCGGCGAGAGCGTGGATATTATGGTCGGTAATGCTCTGCCTTTGGCCAATATGCCTCTCGGTACATTGGTGCACAATATTGAGCTGAAACCGGGCAAGGGCGGCCAAATGGTGCGTAGCGCCGGCGCTGCCGCTCAGGTCGTGGCCAAAGAGGGCGATTATGTTACTTTGCGCCTCCCCTCCGGTGAAATGCGCAAGGTTTCCAAGCTCTGCTTTGCCACAGTCGGTGAAGTGGGCAACCACGAGCACGAGAATGAGAAATCCGGCAAAGCCGGCCGCAGCCGCTGGTTGGGCAAGATGCCGCACAACCGTGGTACCACAATGAACCCTGTTGACCACCCCCACGGCGGTGGTGAAGGTAAGGCAAACGGTGGCCGTCAGCATACCAGTCCTTGGGGCTGGTACACTAAAGGTCCCAAGACTCGTAAAAACAAACGGTCTGAATATATGATCGTAAAACGGCGTGCTAAAAGCCGGTAGGAATTGAGTAATGGCACGATCAATTAAAAAAGGTCCCTTTGTGGATGAGCATTTGATGAAGAAGATTGATGAGCTTAACAAAGCTAATCAAAAGAAAGTTGTCCAAACTTGGTCAAGACGGTCGACTATTGTTCCTGAATTTATCGGTCACACCTTTGCGGTGCACAATGGCCGTAAATTTACCGCTGTGTTTGTGACCGAAAATATGGTTGGCCATAAGCTTGGCGAATTTGCCCCCACCAGAACCTTCCATGGTCACGCTGCCGATCGCAAAGCGGCCAAGAAGTAATAGTGGATAGCGAAAGGAAACAAGATGTCTACTAGAGAACGTGAAAAAGCGAAAGTTAGAAAAGCTGCCAAGGTTGCCGCTGCCCCCCGGGCCAGTTTGCGTAATCTGCGCATGTCTCCTTCTAAAGTGCGCCTGGTTGTTGATTTGGTTAGAGGCCAGAATGGTGTGGATGCGGAAGCTATTCTTACCCTTTGCGATAAGAAAGCTGCTAGCCACGTCTTAAAACTTCTGCGCTCAGCTGTAGCCAATACTGAAGAAAAAGGCGTGGGCAGTGCTGAGAATCTGAAGATTAAGACAGCTTTTGTGGATGAGGGCCCCGTGATGAAGCGGTGGAACTCAAGAGCTCAGGGCCGCGCTTGCAGGATTCTGAAACGTACTTCGGATATTACCATCATTCTCGATAAATAGAGATTGATTAGCCCTTAATGGGGGATTGGAGAGGTAACTATGGGGCAGAAAACGCACCCAATAGGTTTTAGGTTAGGATACATTAAGAGTTGGGACTCTAAATGGTATGAAGAAAAGAACTATGCCAAATGGTTGCATGAGGATATTAAAATTCGCGAGCACCTGCGGCAAAAACTGGAGAGCGCCAGTGTTTCAAAAATTGAGATTGAGCGCGCTGCCAATATTGTGAAAGTCAATATCCACACCGCTCGTCCCGGTATTGTTATCGGCCGCAAAGGCGAGGATATTGAGAAGCTGAAAAAAGAAATTCAGACAATGACCGAAAACGAGGTTTTTGTCAATATCCATGAGATTCGCAAACAAGAGCTTGATGCTTATCTCGTGGCCGAAAGTGTTGCTTTGCAGCTCAGCCGTCGTATCGCTTTCCGTCGGGCTATGAAAAAAGCCGTGCAATCGGCTTTGAAATTCGGCGCCAAGGGTATTAAAGTGGCTTGCTCTGGCCGACTTGGCGGAGCTGAAATGGCTCGTTATGAGTGGTATCGTGAGGGCCGCGTGCCGTTGCATACACTCCGCGCTGATATTGATTACGGTATTGCCAAATCACACACTACCTATGGTGTTATTGGCGTAAAATGCTGGATTTTCAAAGGCGAAATTCTGCCCCAGGCCAAATCTTTAAAGAATAAACCGAAAGCAGATAAAGCAGTTTGAGAGCTTATAATAAATAGCATAATGGAGTTTAGCCATGTTGGCACCATCAAGAGTTAAGTATAGAAAACAAATGAAGGGCAGATTGGACGGCGTTGCCCGCCGTGGCTCTACCCTGGCCTTTGGTGAATTTGGCTTGCAAGCTATTGAACCGGGCTGGGTGACCGAGCGGCAAATTGAAGCTGCCCGTATCGCTATTAACCGTCACTTAAAGCGCGTTGGTAAACTGTGGATCCGCGTTTTCCCAGATAAACCGGTTGGTAAGAAGCCGGCTGAAACTCGTATGGGTAAAGGTAAGGGTACACCGGATAGTTGGGTTGTGCCAATGCACTCCGGGGTGATCGTTTATGAAATTTTGGGTGTTCCGGAAGTTGATGCCAAAGAGGCTCTGCGCCTGGCTTCACACAAGCTCCCGATTCGTACCAAAATTGTGAAAAGGAGCGATTTACTATGAAAAGTTCTGAAATTCGGGAGCGCAATACCGAAGAGCTGAGCGTTCTCTTGCAGCAGATGAATGAGAATCTCTTCAAGAAGAAATTTGACAAGGCTCTCAATCAGCTGCAAAAAAACCATGAGGTGCGCCAGCTGAAGAAGGATATTGCCAAGGTGAAAACCATTATTCGCGAGCGGGAAATTGCCGCCTCTAAAGAGGGCTGACCGCCAGCGGGCAGATAAGGAATAGCTATGTCAATCGAAAGACGTACAAAAATTGCGACAGTAATAAAAAATAAGATGGACAAAACCGTCGTTGTGGAGTATACACGCCGGGTAGCTCACTCGGTCTACGGTAAATTCGTTAAAGACCGCGTGAGAATTAAAGCTCATGATGAAAAGAATGAGTGCAATGTCGGTGATACGGTAATGCTTGAAGAGACCCGCCCGTTGTCCAAAGATAAACACTGGCGCGTTTGCAAGATTATCAAGAAAAACGAGTTGGTCTGATTCTTGGCGAACAGGCCAGCCAAGTGGAGTTTAGCCTATGATTCAGATGCAATCTACCCTGGATGTAGCAGACAATTCCGGGGCAAAAAAAGTCTGCTGTATTAAAGTTCTTGGTGGTTCTCGCCGCCGCTATGCCGCTATCGGCGACGTTGTGCGCGTTGCTGTGCGTGAAGCTCTCCCTAATTCCAAAGTGAAAAAGGGTGACAAAATGCTGGCTGTAGTGGTGCGTACTGCCAAAGAGGTGCGCCGCCCCGATGGCACCTATATTCGTTTTGATAAAAACAGTGCCGTGCTATTGAACAACAATCGTGAGCCTATCGGTACCCGTATCTTTGGGCCGGTTGCTCGTGAACTGCGTAATAAAAAGTTCATGAAGATTGTTTCTTTGGCTCCTGAGGTTCTGTAGGAGAAGGTCATGAAGATTAAGAAAAATGATACCGTGGAAGTGATCACTGGTAAATACAAAGGCAAAAAAGGTAAAGTCATCGAAGTGCTTACCGCTGAGAATGCCGTGCGCGTTGAAGGCATCAACCTGATTAAACGCCACTATAAACCCAGCCAGGCTCATCCTGAGGGCGGGATTGTGGAAAAGGTCGGTACCATCCACATTTCCAATGTGGCTCTGCTTGACCCCACCGATGGCAAGCCCACTCGCGTTGGCTTTAAATTTATTGATGATAAAGATTCCGGTAAAAAACGCAAAGTCAGAATCTCTCGCAGAAGCGGCGAGATCCTGGATAAGTAATTAACAAGTGCGACTCCCCCTCACAGCGCGGGGGAATTTGGGTCGCCAAAGGATGAAAAATGGCAAAAGAAGCTAAAGCTAAAAAAACAGTAAGCGAGGCCAGAGCTCCGGTTACGCCTCGTCTAAGCAAACTTTATAACGATGAGGTAGTGGCCAAACTTACTAAAGATTTTGGTTACAAAAACCCCATGCAGGTTCCCCGGATTAAAAAGATCACCATTAACATGGGTCTGGGCGAAGCTGTCCAAAATGTGAAAATTATCGATTCTGCACTCGAAGAGATGAAAGCTATTACCGGTCGTAAACCGGTTGTGACCAAATCTCGTCAGTCTATTGCTAACTTTAAGTTGCGTGCTGGTATGCCGATCGGCGTTATGGTGACCCTCCGGCGTGACATCATGTGGGAATTTCTGGAAAGATTATTTACCATCGCTCTGCCCCGCGTGCGCGATTTCAAAGGTGTGAGCACCAAAGCTTTTGATGGCCGTGGCAACTATGCTCTTGGTCTCAAAGAGCAAATTATCTTCCCGGAAATCGATTACGATAAAATTGATAAAATCAAAGGTCTGGGTATCACTATCGTGACCAGTGCTAAGACCGACAAAGAGTGTAAGGCGTTACTTGAATATATTGGTATGCCTTTCCGTAAGTGAGGATAGAATATGTCTAAAAAGTGCAAATTAGTAAGAGATCCCAAGACGATCAAATTTTCCACCCGTCAGCACAATCGCTGCGGTATTTGTGGCCGTTCCCGCGGCTATATCCGGAAATTTAATCTTTGCCGTCTTTGCTTCAGAGAAAGAGCTTTAAATGGTGAACTTCCAGGCGTAACTAAAGCGTCCTGGTAATAAATAGCGGGGATACGGCTTAGGCAACGGCCCCTGAAAGGTGAAAAATGATAGATCCTATCGCAGATATGCTGACACGCATTCGCAATGCCCAAAAGGCCAAACACGAATCAGTGAAGATGCCCTCTTCCAAACTGAAAGAGAAAATCGCCGGTGTGCTCAAAGAGAGCGGCTATGTTTCCGACGTAGAAGTAATTCCCGGTAAGGTTTTCAACGAACTTTCTATTTCCCTGAAATATGATCACAAAGGCGTTCCTGCCATTGAACATATTTCCCGCGTGAGTACTTGCGGTCGCCGTGTATATACCGGCTATGACAAGATTCCCACTGTGCGCAGCGGACTTGGTATTTGCATTTTAACTACGTCAAAAGGCGTTATGACTGATAAAGAAGCTCGCAACCAGAGAGTTGGTGGCGAGGTTCTCTGCTATGTCTGGTAAGAGAGGGGTGTAGCATGTCAAGAATTGGTAAAAAGCCGGTTGTTATTCCCTCCGGTGTCAGTGTGACGAAAAATAAAAGCGAGATAACTGTCAAAGGGCCGCAAGGGACTTTGACCATGACTCACCGCCCCGAAGTCGAAGTGGCTGTCGAAGACGGCGTAGTGCATGTTTCTGTTGTCAGCACCGACCGCAATGCCAGAGCTTATTTCGGTATGACCAGAGCTCTCATTAATAACATGATTATCGGTACCTCCAAGGGCTTTTCCAAGCAACTGGATGTAAGCGGTGTCGGTTACAGAGCCGATGTAAAAGGTAATGAACTTGTTCTTAACCTTGGTTTTACTCATACCATCAACTATCCGATTCCCGCCGGAGTCAAAGTTGAAGTTGATAAAAACAACCGCATTACTATTAGCGGCTGTGATAAGCAAAAAGTCGGCCAGATGGCTGCCGAAGTTCGCGCTTATAAACATGCTGATCCGTACAAACTCAAAGGTGTG
Organism: Deltaproteobacteria bacterium; assembly: GCA_016283195.1. Classification (GTDB taxonomy): domain Bacteria; phylum JAEEML01; class JAEEML01; order JAEEML01; family JAEEML01; genus JAEEML01. Next base: position 7,141 of record JAEEML010000090.1, read on the forward strand.
AAGTATGTTGATGAGGTTGTGAAACGTAAAGTCGGCAAAGCCGGTACAAAATAAGTAACCGCTGAAAGGCCATAAGACATTAAGTTGTTGAGAGGATTACCATGATTCCAAATAAAAAACCAAAATCAAGAAACGAGTTGCGTATCCGCAGACGGAATCGCGGTCGCAAGAAAATTGCCGGCACAGCGAGCCAGCCCAGAATCTCTGTTTACAGAAGTCTCACCAATATCTTTGCCCAAGTTATTGATGATGATAAAGGTGTGACCTTGGCTTCTGCTTCTACTATCGCTAAAGATCTGCGTGACAGCTTGAAGGGGCTCAAAAAAGCCGAGAAGGCCAAACTTGTTGGCAAGAAGCTGGCTGAGATTTGCAAAGCTAAAGGTATTGAAAATGTTGTCTTCGATCGTGGCGGCTATCGCTACCAGGGTCGGGTTAAAGCACTTGCCGACGGCGCCCGTGAGGGCGGCCTCCAATTCTAAGGAGCTGATTAATGCGTGGACCTACAGATAAAAATATTGAAACCGAGGTCGATCTGATTGACCGCGTTGTGCATTTAAACCGTGTTGCCAAAACCGTTAAAGGTGGCCGCCGGATGAACTTCAGCGCTTTGGTAGTGGTCGGTGACGGCGCCGGGCGCGTGGGTGTTGGTCTTGGTAAAGCCCATGAAGTTCCCGAAGCTATTCGCAAAGGTATGGACCGTGCCAAAAAGAAAATGGTGCCGGTGGCTTTGAAAGATGGCACAATCCCTCATGAAGTGATTGGCCACTTTGGTGCCAGCAAAGTTGTTTTGCGTCCGGCGCGTCCCGGTACCGGTGTTATCGCTGGTGGGGCAGTGCGTGCTATTCTGGAAGCTGCCGGTGTGAAAAATATTCTCACCAAGTGTATTGGCACCAATAATCCCCACAATGTCATCAATGCCACTTTGGAAGCTATATCCCGTCTTCACTCTGAAGAGGATGTTAACCTGAAGCTTGGCAAGTGAACTTTGGCATAGAAAGTATAGTGGAGAATAGTTATGGAAAGACATTTTGAATTACGCTTACGCAGGTCAGGCGCCGGTGAACCCGATACCATGCGCCGCACTTTGCACGGCCTGGGTTTGGAACGTTTTGGAAAGACGGTCTTTTTGAAAGATACACCGGCTATCCGCGGTATGATTAAAAAAGTGGTTCATCTGGTGGAAGTTATCCCTCATGATGGCCCCGTACCCACTAAATAACAGAGGTTAATGCTATGAAATTAAACGAGATTAAAGCTCCAAGCGGGCGTAAATATGCCAAACGTGTAGGTCGTGGTCCCGGTAGTGGTACCGGCAAGACTTCCGGTAAAGGTGGCAAAGGCCAAACAGCCAGAACCGGTAAAGGCAAGCCGCGTACCGGTTACGAAGGCGGCCAAATGCCGATGTATCGCCGCATTCCCAAACGCGGTTTTTGCAACATCTTTGCTAAAGAATTTAACGAAGTTGCCCTTTCTGCTCTTGAGCAGTTCGACAACGGCACCGTAGTTACCGCCGAGCTCTTAAAAGAGGCCAAAGTGGTAAAGAATGTCAAAGACGGTATCAGGATTCTTGGCAACGGCGATATTACAAAGAAGCTGACAGTAAAAGCCAATCATGTTACCGCTTCTGCCAAAGAGAAAATCGAAAAGGCCGGCGGTAGCGTTGAAATTATTAAGTAAGGCTTTTCTTGTAATTACCTATCAATAACTATTTATCAAGAGCGCGGAGTAAGCATACATGGCTAGCGGCTTTTGGAACATTGCAAAAATCCCGGAGCTCAGAAAGAAGATACTCTTCTCCCTGGCCCTGTTGGCGGTTTATCGCCTGGGTGTTTCCGTAACCATTCCCGGCGTTGACCGGGCGGTTATGGCCAAATATTTAAATGGTCAACAGGGTACTCTTTTTGAGTTCTTTAACTTATTTTCCGGTAATGGCTTAAAACAACTGAGTATTTTTGCTCTTGGTATTATGCCGTACATTTCATCCTCCATTATTATGCAACTTTTGGGCGTTGTTGTTCCGGCGCTTGGTAGATTGCAAAAGGAGGGAGAGCAGGGCCGGAAGAAAATTAATCAATATACCCGTTATGGTACCATTCTGCTTTCGATTATTCAATCGGTGAGTATTGCTGCCTGGATTGCTCGTTTGCAAGTCGGTAACGATTCGGTAGTCGCAAGTCCCGGCATTGGTTTTTATCTTATGACCATACTCACTTTGACGGCCGGCACTGTTTTTATTATGTGGCTGGGCGAGCAAATAACCGAGCACGGTATCGGTAACGGTATCTCACTTATCATCTTTGCCGGTATTGTGGCCGGATTGCCCGGGGCTATTTCTGAAACATTGCGTTATTTGCAAGAAGGCCTCATGCAGCCGGTAACCGCCCTGATTATTGTGGCGATTATGGTGGTGGTTATTGCTCTTATTATCTTCTTTGAGCGTGGGCAACGGCGTATTCCCGTGCAATATGCCAAGCGCTCGGTCGGTAGCCACTCTTATGGTGGCCAGAGCACCCACTTGCCCTTAAAGGTAAACTCGGCCGGTGTTATTCCGCCGATTTTTGCCTCTTCTCTTTTGATGTTCCCGGCGACCATTGCCCCGCTTTTTGGCGATAGCGCCGTCTTGGAGAAGATCACCACTTTCCTCCGCATGGATGGGCTTGGCTATAATACCCTTTATGTGCTCTTCATCATCTTCTTCTGCTATTTCTACACCGCGGTTACTTTTAACCCCGATGATGTAGCGGATAATTTGAAGAAATATGGCGGTTATATCCCCGGTATTCGTCCCGGAAAAGCCACAGCAGAATATATAGATATCGTGCTGACTCGCATAACACTGGCCGGTGCTATATATATTTCGGCTGTTTGTGTACTGCCCACTATTCTCATTTCTCATTATGAGACGCCTTTCTACTTTGGCGGAACTTCGCTCCTCATTGTTGTCGGCGTGGCTCTCGATACTGTGCAGCAGATTGAAAGCCATCTTATTACCCGCAATTATGAAGGTCTAACCGGGGCTAATGGTCCCAGAATTCGTGGCCGCCACGATTAAGGTGAACCTCTAACGGAGGGTTATATTTAAAGGGGTTCGGGAGGCAGGTACTTCCGAGCCCCTTTATTTGTATATGAAGAGGTAGATATTAAATGGCTTCTGCGCGCAGTAAAAAAAGCTCTGGGCCAAGCGATAATAGTAAAGCGGAAGTTAGCGGTGAAATCGGTACTTTGCGCTTAGTTTTGGTCTTGGCACTTTTGGCCCTCAGTGTCCTTAGTGCTCTGGCGCTGCTTACCTATAATTCTCAGGATCCGTCGCTTAATAGTTCCATGCCGGGGACCAAGGTGCATAACTGGGTGGGGCTGGCCGGTAGTTATAGCGCCGATTTTATTCTGCAAATTTTTGGTTATATAGCCATTTTCTTCCCGCCTTTGCTCTTTTGTGTGGCCTTTTTTACTTTGAAAAGAGTGCCGCAAAAAAAATTTATCAGCCCTCTTATTGGCCTTGGTTTAGTCTTTTTTGCCATTGGCGCTCTTATCACGCTTTCCTGGCAAAATTGGGAAATGCAGCCTTTCCCGCCCGGCGGACTTTTGGCGCAAATATCCGTCAATTCCCTAAAACCTTATACCGGCGGTCCGGGGACGGTTATTATTATGGTTGTTCTCTTGGCCATGGGGCTCGTTATCGGTTTTGGGCCGCTGGCCGAGAAGCTGGGCGTTGGTACCATAGTCTTCTTGTGGTCTTTTTTCCGCAAAGCTATAGCTTGGGTGCAAAATAAGCGCCAATTTACCCCCGAACCGGACGAGCCGATATCATTAAGAAATGAGCCGGAAATTACCGCCAAGTTGGCCGACCAGGTGGATTCTGCTGATGACAAATGGACCATTTCTCCCGGAGCCACTGTTGAAGCCGCTTTGGAACATGACGATGACATCAAAGTATTGGTGCCGGCTGTTGCGCCGGAAGAAGCGGTTATCGGTGCTTTAGAGCCTAATCCCGAGGAGGAAGCAGAAGCCCCCTCTGATGAAGATATTCCCGAAATGCCCTATCCGGTAGCCGACTCGGCAGCAAATGACCAAGCAGAAGCTGAAGAGCCGGTAATGACTATACCTGAGCCAGACGCCTCGGAATGTGCTTTGGCAGCGGCAGAAAATGCCGGTGGAGAGCCGGCTAAAGAGATAGCGCAGGAACCATACGAAGCGCCCATAATAGATATGTCATTGCAACAGAAAAGCTATGTGGCCGAGCCGGAAGAGGAAGAGGCACCCTTTGCTTTTGACGATGACAGCCTGGGGGTGACTTTTAGCCCGGCGCCGATGAGCGATGAAGTAAGTGCCGAGTTTATTATTGATAAGCCGCAAGATAAACCCCGGCCGGCTCCGGCTCTCAGTGATCTTTTAGCCGCGGAAAAAGCCGCCGGGCCGGAAATTATTGAACTAAATAACAATGCCGACAGCAAAGATATTGAAAAAGCGGCTAAAACCATGCGCCGCGAGATGCGCGAGGAGCAAAAGGCGGCTTTAAAGCCCTTCGAGCGGCCGCCGCTGGAATATCTTAATTATAAAGAGCCGGAAAAACACGAGATAGATCGCGCCGCTTTGCAAGAAAACGGCCAAAAGCTCATAGCCACTCTGGAGAGTTTTGGCATTAAGGGGATTATTCGCGAAATCCGCGTAGGGCCGGTGGTAACGCTCTATGAGTTTGTGCCGGCGCCGGGCATAAAAATTAGTAAAATAAGTGCCCTCGCCGATGATATTGCCATGAGCATGAATGCTATGCGCGTGCGTATTGTGGCGCCCATTCCCGGCAAGGGGGCGGTGGGTATAGAAATTCCTAATTTACACCGTCAAATAGTCTATTTGAAAGAAATTATCGCTTCCGAGCAATTCCAAAATAGTCGCTCTGTGCTCACTCTTTGTTTGGGCAAGGATATTGAGGGCGTGCCTTATGTGGCTGATTTGCAAAAAATGCCCCATCTCCTCATTGCCGGCGCCACCGGTACCGGTAAAAGTGTGGGTATCAATGCCATGCTCACCAGTATTCTCTATAAAGCGACGCCCGAAGATGTGCGCATGATTATGGTTGATCCCAAGCAGCTGGAACTCTCTATTTATGAGGGCATTCCCCATTTGCTCCTGCCGGTTGTTTGCGATCCTAAAAAAGCGGCTCTTGCTCTCCACTGGGCGGTGGAAGAAATGGAGCGGCGCTATACCATGATGGCCGAACTCGGCGTGCGCAATCTGGCAGGCTATAACGAGCGCATTAAAGAACTGCCGCCGGAAGATCTTATTTCCAAAGAGGGACAGGAATTTGTCCACTTGCCTTATATCGTGATTCTTATTGATGAATTTGCCGATCTTATGATGGTGGCTTCCAAAGAAATCGAGACCTTTGTAGCCCGCCTCGCCCAAAAGGCCCGCGCTGCCGGTATTCACCTTATTTTGGCTACCCAGCGCCCCTCGGTTGATGTTATCACCGGCACTATTAAAGCCAACTTCCCTTCGCGTATCAGCTTCCAGGTGAGTTCCGGCCACGATGCCAAAACTATTCTTGATACCGTTGGCTCCGAGCATCTTCTGGGTATGGGCGATATGCTCTATATGTCGGCCGGCGGCTTTGGTCTTACTCGTGTGCATGGCGCTTTGGTGACCGAGAAAGAAATCGACAAAGTAGTGGCTTTCTTAAAAGCTCAGGGTGAGCCGCAATATGATGAATCTATTTTGGAAGCGCCGGCTGCCGAAGGTGGCGATGAAGGCGAGGGCCAGGGAGAGCGACAACTTGATGAGATGTATGACAAAGCTATAGCTTTTGTGGCCGAAAAACAAAAAGTCTCTATTTCCCTATTGCAGCGCTATTTGGGGATTGGCTATAACCGCTCGGCCCGCATTGTGGAGCAGATGGAGAAAGACGGTATTGTCGGCCCGGCCAACGGCAGCAAACCGCGCGAAGTTTTGGTGCCCCCGCCGCCGGAAGGTGGATATTAAACTAAAATAATTTGATACTTTTTAATAAGTTGCCATATACTTAAAATTATAATAATACATAGCCATAATTCAGGCTTTAATGTCTAAAGCCTTTTAAAAAAGGAGTTTTCTATGAAAATGCAAAAAGTAATTATCGTTGCCTCTTTAGTCGCTGCCTTTGCCATGTCTGCTTGTACCGATATAGATGAGATGGCGAAAACTGCTTGCCAATTTCGCTATGATTGCAATGTTAAAAATTGCAAAGCCGGTGATAATAATTGCAAAGTAGCTCTTGAGAATGAGTATAATAACTGCCAGGAAGATGTTGAGATTTCCAGTGAAGCCCGCAAACATGTTTCCAATAAATGTGCTGATGCCATGGAAGAGCAGATTGCCTGTTATTCCGATTCTGTCAGATGCCGGGCGGAGGAAACTTCGATTGGCGGCGAAGTGGTAACTGTATATAATTTAATTTATGCTACTGAATGTAACTACTTGGCTGAATTTGTAAAAGAAAAATGTACACCGGAAAAAGAAAACGTCATCTACATTGAAAAAGATGATGATAACAACTAATTACTTCCGGCCTCTTTAAACCAATCTAAAATAGCTTTAAGCCCTGGCTCGCGATAAGGCGCTTCGTTTAATACTTCATGGTAACAATTTTCCACTAAGCGAAATGTTTTTTTAGTGGGCACTTGGTCCATAAAATTAGCTGTTACTGTCGGCAGAGCCAGTTTATCGGTGTCGCCGGCCCAGCAAAAGAGAGGCACGCTCACGTCGCCGGCATGGGAGAGGACATATTTTTGGCATTTTTCCGAAGCTCTGAACCAGCCGGTAGTAGTGCGGCGCACCATGAGGGGATCTTCGTCGTATTCCTTGATGATTTCCGGATTTTGCGTGACATCTTTGCCGGTAAATGTTGATTTTATGGCAAAAATGGGGCAGATGACGCCGGCTATTCTGGCTAAAGTAAAAATAATTTTGGGCAGAGGAATATTGCATCCTAAATAGGGGCTTGTTAAGGCTGCCGCTTTGAGGTTTTTAGGCAACGGGCTCTCTAAATAGCGGGCAGTAATGAGCCCGCCCATGCTGTGGCCAAAGACAAAAAGCGGCAAATCTTTAAGCGCAGGATTGGCCTCTTCGGCTTTGGTGAGGGCGGTATTTAATGCTGCCAAATACTCACTATAATCGCCGATATGAGCGCGACGGCCATAAGTTAAGCCGTGGCCTGGTAAATCATAAGTGGTGACAGCAAAACCGTTTTCGGCAAAAAAATGGCCCATAAAAGCATAGCGGCCGCTGTGTTCGCCGTAGCCGTGAGTGATGAGCAGATGGGCAACGGGAGCAGCGGCAGGCAGGTAACGGCGAGTGAAAATCCGCCCTTTAGCTGTTTCGATATACTCTTCTTTGGTGGCAATATCAGTCATAGTTCTCTCCTAAATTAGAGAAATAAGCTTATTATTGGTCGGCAAAAATTTTATCTCTGAAAATAGCCGGAATGTGGGGAGCTTTTTCGCTGGAGTAGAAGTCCATGAGGAGATCTTTATAAGAGCGGCCCGTAGCCTGTAAAGCACTGGCAGCGAGAGATAACTCATCGGCCAAAACCGGCATGACGGAAAAGCCGGTTAAAGCATATACTTCGCTTAAAGTGAGGAAATATACGGCATAAGCCGGGCGGCTTTTGCTATCGGCTTCGGTAAGGCAATTGGCCAGCCCGCGAGAAGAGCAAATGGCTGCGCTGTCGTTGCGGCAAGCCAAAGCGGCCTGGGTGGCCATCTCAGCTAAATCAAGATAAATATAGCGCACTTTGGCCAAATCTTCGGCCGGGAAATTGCCTTCTTTTAGGTGACGGTAGATGAGGGCGGCGGCTCCGCTATATAAAGCGCATTTTTCTTCATCGCCGGTTACATCACGGGCGGCTAACCAACCGAGAGCTTCTTTGGCCTTTTGGCCCATATCGCCGCTGGTGCCATCATAAAAAGCTAAAAATTCATCGGCTGTAGAATTAATACTGGCGTTAGCGGCTGGAGCGACCGGGCTCTCAGCTATAGGAGCCGCTGCGGCTTCTATAGCCGGTGATGCGGCCGCAGAATTGGCATCAGCGGCGGCCGGGCCGGCAGTAGGAGCAGCTTTTGGACCACAGGAAGCTATAATGAGAGCAAAGACTAAAAAATATTGGCTATGTTTCATAATTCCTCCACCACAGGGAGTTGTAGCCCATCTTTTTGGCTTTTACAAGCGGGGAGGGAAAAAATATTCTAAACTCTTCACAAAAGGGCCGCGTTGTGCTTTAAAGAGGCCAGAGAAAGCCCGGCCGACGGCGGCTCAGGCGTAACAGTTTTAGCACTCGCTGGAGAGTAGCTATCTGCTTATAGATGAGGGTAATATGGATAGTTCAATATTTAATACTTTCTTGGTTTCCTGCACGACATTCGGTGTAGTTTTTGCAGTTTTTGCCATACTCTATTTTGTGATGTTGGCCATGAGTTTGGTGAGCCGCTTTGAAAAGCCAGAGCCGGCGGCAGCTCCGACTGCTGTTGCTCCGGCGGCGGCAGCGGCGGCTCTGCCCGGCGCGGTAACTCCGCAAATTATCGCCGCTATCACTGCCGCTATTGTGGCTGATCTTGGTACCGATAATTTTACTATTACCAGTATTACTCCTGTTGCCAGAGTGGGGGGGAGCGGCAGTGCTGCTTCGGCCTGGGCCAATCAGGGGCGCAATCAGCAAATGAAGGGCTGATTAAGCAATTAAACAGTATTGCAAACATATAACGCATATTAGGTGAAAAAATGGGAATGATAATCGAGCGTCTTGGTGAACTTGTTATGAGCTCCGGTTTTGCTAATCTTAACCCCGGAGCCTGCATAATGATTGGTGTGGGTTTGGTGCTGCTCTTTTTGGCTATTCATTTTAATTTTGAGCCACTTTTGCTCATCCCCATCGGTTTTGGAGCCATTTTGGTTAATTTGCCCGGTTCCGGCATCTTTGCCGAAGCCACTGCCGAGCATTCGGCCGGCTTTTTGCGCATGATTTACAATGTGGGTACCATCACCGAGGTTTTCCCCATTATTATGTTTTTAGCTGTGGGCGCCCTTAATGATTTTGGCCCCATGCTCTCCAATCCCAAAACCATGTTTTTGGGCGCCGCTGCCCAATTTGGCGTTTTTGTAGCTATGTTTTTGGCTGTGGCCTGGGGCTTTGACATTAAAGCAGCTGCGGCTATCGGCATCATTGGCGGCGCCGATGGCCCAACATCTATTTATATGGCTTCCAAAATGGCTCCGGAACTAATGGGCGCCATTGCTGTAGCTTCTTATTCTTATATGTCTTTGGTGCCCCTTATTCAGCCGCCGGTTATTCGCCTCTTAACCACTAAAAAAGAGCGCTCGGTAAAAATGACCGAGCTCCGCAAAGTTTCCAAAAAAGAGAAAATTCTTTTCCCCATCGTGGTGACTATAGTCATCGGCCTCATTTTGCCTTCGGCGGTGCCGCTCCTCGGTATGATGATGTTTGGCAATCTTTTGCGCGAATGCGGCGTGGTCGATCGCCTCTCCAAAACAGCGCAAAACGAAATTTGCAATATCACCACCATCTTTTTGGGTATTAGCGTGGGCGCTACTATGGGGGCTGAGAGCTTTTTGCAACCAACTACTCTAAAAATTATCGTTATGGGTCTTGTGGCCTTTGTTTGCGGCACCGCCGGCGGTGTGCTTCTCGGTAAATTGATGTATCTCTTATCCGGCGGCAAAATTAACCCC
>JAEEML010000091.1 GCA_016283195.1 Deltaproteobacteria bacterium
GCGGCAATGATTAAATCGGAAATAACGATGGTAGTCGGTATATCGATACTTAACTTGCCGATAGTGACTTTGGTGCCTAAAAGACCGCTTAAAAAGTCACTGCCCATAACCCGTAGGCGTTCGTCTGTAAAGATAAAAAGCCGGGCCAGTACCAAGGCCAGGATGATGAAGGCAAAAAGGTAAACAGGTATCCGCCAGGTGATGCTCCACAAGCGGGAAATAAGACTACGCCTGGGCTTTTCCTGTTTTTTTTGGGGTTCTTCGGGCGGCTCTGTTTCTGCGCGCGCCTCTTTGCTTACCTTCTCATCACTGGAGCTCATTACCGAGGCGCCTCAATTCTGGTTGCTTTCCGAATTGTTACGGTTAGTGGCTTTTTTGAGCCGCAGCCACTTCTTTAATGGCTTTGATGATTTTTACATAACCGGTGCAGCGGCAAAGATTGCCATCAAGAGCACGTTTAATCTCTTCTTCCGTCGGGTCGCTGTTGGTTTCCAAAAGGGCTTTGGTGGCCAGAAGCATGCCGGGAGTGCAATAGCCGCATTGTACAGCACCGTTATTAACAAAAATCTTTTGCATTTCGCTTGGTTCGTTTACAGAACCAAGGCCTTCGACAGTAAATATTTCATGCCCTTCGGCCTGGGCGGCAAAAGTCATGCAGGAGAGAATCGGCCGCCCGTCCATCAGCACGGTGCAGGCCCCGCAAGTACCGTGGCCGCAACCTTTTTTGGCGCCTTTGTAACCATTTCTTCTAAGGACATCTAAAAGCAAATCGCCGGCTTCGGCTTCGAGTGTTTTGGGCTCGCCGTTAATAATCATGTTTACTTGCATGGTGCGCTCCTTCTTCTTACTTGGCAAGGCCGGCCAAGGCGGTGCTTAAAGCTCTCCGGCAGAGAACGGTAACCATTTCTTGTTTGTAACCGGTACTGGCTCGCGGGTCGCTGGAAATAATTAAATCCTTGGCAGCTTTGGCGCTCAAGAGGTCTATATCTATATCGTCTATAGCTTTGTCAAGCATCATGCCTGAGGGCTGAGTGACTAGGACCGGGCGCGTTTTTATGGAACCAACAACAATGTGTGAGCTGGTGATAATGCCCTTGTCCTGAGTTAGAAAAACGGCTACCGAAAGCAGCGGATAATCGGTAACGGTGCGGCGAATTTGCTCATAACCGAAGGCGGCCTGGCCGGCCTCGTAGTTGGGATACTCGATTTGAGTGATAATTTCGCCATCGCGAATAATGCGGCTACTGCTCTGACTAAAGAATTTAGTAGCTTTTATGCGCCGGCGGCTGCTGAGAGAACGCAGATGAACGGTAGCGTCCATAGCTAAAAGGGCCAGCGGCATTTCTGACCAGGCATAACATTGGGCCACATTGCCGCCCAAAGTGATCATATTGCGCAGCGGGGTGGTGGCCACATGAGCGGCAACCTCAGCTAAAAAAGCGCCGCCAACGCCCGGAAGAGCTTTAGGTGACATATCGGCCATGCGAGTCATTGAGCCGATTAAGGTGCTAGCCGGTGCCACGCGTACAAAACTCAAATTTGCCGCACTTAAATCAATAATGTGCGGAGGTAATTTGTCTTTGCGTAGGGCTAGGGTTGTTGCTCCTCCTACCACGACACACTGGCCGGCGTAGGTGTTAAGCAATTTCAGTGTTTGTGCTACACTCTGCGGATGATGCCAAGTACTTTGAGCCATAGTACCTCCCAAGTTGACGACCTGTAGCCGAAATGGCTTTAGGTCACACGGCTTTTGCAAATTACTAACAGGGCGGGGCTCAGTTGGCAATAGTTAAAAAATTTAATTGCTTAAATAGATTAGTAGTGATTGCATAGAAAACAGGGGAGGGTTCCGTTTACGGAACAGAATTTACTCATGGAAAACCTACTTGGCGAAGCAGCGGATTTGTTAAAAAAATCAAAGAATATTGTGCTGTTTACCGGTGCCGGTATGAGCCAGGAAAGCGGTATTCCCACTTTTCGCGATAAGGATGGTCTTTGGAATCGCTATGCCCCGGAGCAGTTTGGTACAGTCGATAGTTTAAAGGCTACTGCCCTGAAAACTCCGGAAAAAGTGCTCTCTTTCATTGAGGAAAATGTAAATGTTTTTCTAAAAGCCACCCCTAATGCCGGTCATTTGGCAATTGCCAACCTAGCTAAAAACGGCCATGAAGTTACTGTTTTAACGCAAAATATCGATGATCTTCACGAGCGAGCCGGTAGTGCTGTAGTGCATAAATTGCATGGTGATTTATTTACTTTTCGCTGTTCAAAGTGTGGGGCCATAGCTAATGACATGAGTAATTATCTCACTGAATTAAAAGATAAAATAGCAGCAGTAAAAGAAAAAGGGCAGGCTCTTTGTGCTGCCGATTTGGTATCTTTTTTGCCCAAATGCTCTTGTGGCGCTTTAATGCGGCCCGATGTGGTGCTCTTCGGTGAAAGTTTGCCGGAGCTCCCTTGGAACGCGGCCCGAGAAGCGCTGGTGCGCGCGCATTGCCTGGTGGTTGTAGGCACAAGCGCCGAGGTTTATCCGGCTTCAACGCTACCTAAACTGGCTTTTCAGATGGAGGTACCTATTATTGAGATTAATCCCCGCCCGGTGCTAAAACACAATGCGGTGACTATAGCTATGCGGGCGGCCGAGGCTTTTACCAAACTGGCCTCAAAAATGGGTATGTAATATGGCACAGTATAGACTTCTTTTAGTAGATGCTGATCCTCTGGCTTTGCAGACCATTTACGGTATTTTGGGCGGTAATATGGATTTGGAGCTGCGTTCGGCTTCTTCTGGGGCGAAAGCTCTGGAGCTGACGGACGAATTGCCCTTTGATTGTATCCTCATCAGTATGGAATTACCTGATGAGAGCGGTATTGCCCTTTGCCAAGAACTTAGAAATCGCTCTTCTACTAAAGCTGTTCCGGTAGTTATAATCAGCCTTATTAATTCCGAAGCCAATATTGAGGCCTCTTTTAAAGCTGGAGCTACAGCGTATCTCACCAGTTATGAGCTTGGTACCCGCCTTTTGGATGTCGTGCAGAATATCCTCAAAAAACAGGATATGCGCCAGGGGCGGACTATCCTGGTGGTTGATGATGCCCCCAGCGTTTGCGACATTGTGGAAGAAGCGCTTACTCTCACCGGTTTTACAGTGATAAAGGCCTATAACGGGCGCGAGGCGCTTAAAGCACTCGAAAGCGTTACACCAGATTTAATTATTTCCGATATTGTCATGCCGGAGATTGACGGCATTACTTTGCTCAAGACTGTGCGCTCCTGGCCGGAAAAGGCCGCTATTCCCTTTATGGCTATGAGTGCCTTTTCCGAGCGCAGTTATTTGCTCCGCATGCAGCACATGGGGGTGGAAGCCTACATGGTGAAGCCCTTTAATATGGATCACTTGGTTATGCAAGTGGAGCAGATATTGGCTAATAATTACAATATGTTGCTTAAAAAGCGTGAGTTTTTGGAACGTGAGCGCGGGTTGCTCCTTGGTACCATCACCAGTTTGGTTGCCGCTTTGGAAGCGCGCGATCCTTATACTCACGGCCACTCGGAGAATGTGGCGAATATTGTTTCGCAAATGGTAAAAATAGCCGGTGGTAGTGAGGCCGATGTGGAAGCGGCTTATCTGGGCGGACGTCTGCATGATATCGGCAAAATCGGTATTCCCGATGCCATTCTTTTGAAACCTGGCCCGTTAAATAGCGATGAAATGCAGCTTATTCAGCAGCATCCGGTAATTGGCGCGCATATTTTGGAGCCTATCAGCTCGCTGGCCGGTATTATTTCCATAGTCCTTTATCATCATGAGCGTTATGACGGCACCGGCTACCCCAACAGATTAAAAGGCAAGGAAATACCTCTTTGGGCCAGAATGACGGCGGTTGCCGATGTTTATGATGCTTTAAGCAGCGACCGGCCTTACCGGCCATCTATGAGCATTGAGCAAACTATGTCGGTTATAACCTCTATTCGCGGCAGTCATTTGTGCCCTGAATGTACCGATATTTTTATGGAATGGGTAAAGCAACAGGAGTTTTTTAAAGGCGATATTAAAAAAACAGAATAAAAGATTATTTTCAAAAACTCTTTATCGCTGTAAAGTTAAAAGGCATTTGTTCCGTTAATGCGGAACGGGAGGAGATTGCAATGAAGCAAATTAAAGGTTTTATATGGCTGACTTTAGTAGGTGTAGCCATGGTTATGTCAACCGGGTGTAAAGAAAACCCGATTGGCAATTCGGAATGTGTTCCGACTGCCATGAGCTGTACCGATGGCGTCGATAATGATTGTGATGGTTTTATTGATTGCAACGATATAGATTGCGCCGGTGATGCGACTTGTAACAAAACTCCGGCACCGGTTGATAAATGTAAAGAAGTTAAATGCAATCCCGGCTGGCATTGCGATGATAAGTCCGGCGATTGTGTCAAAGATGCCTCTACTGACAGCAATAGTGATGCCGATACCGATAAACCGGGCCCCGGGCCGGTGGACCTTTGTGAGGGTGTTAAGTGTGACCCCGGTGAGGAATGCAGCAAAATAGACGGTAATTGTTATGGTGAGAGTGACAAATGTAAAAATGTTGATTGTGATGATGAAAATGCTTCTTGTGACCCACAAAACGGCGAATGTGCCTGCCATAATGATTTTGTGAAAGAGGGCGGAATTTGCATTCACAGCAAAGAAGTGCCTTGCAATGCCAATGCTATTCCGGAACATGCCGAGTCCATTTCCGCCAATGTGACAATTAATTATACCACTGAAGATGGTTGGGAAGCTGCCGCTGCCTGTAAATGGCAATGTGCCGACGGTTATAAGAAAAAAGGTGATTCTTGCGTACTTCCTTCCGGTTCCGAATGTAAAGATATTGATGGCAAATCTTATCACCGTGAAGGTGAAGATTGCGTGCGCGATATTTATTTTGTGAATGGCAACGCCGGCGCTGTGGTCTTGGAGCCGGAAGAAGGTCATCCCGGGGAGGCTCTGGCTGTGCGCGGTACTTTTACCAATACCACCGCGTATCCCGTAGATGAACGCAAAGATGGCCGCTGCCCCGGCGTGAAAGCTCAGCTCTGCTATGAAGCCGACGGCCAGGCCGGTAGCGCTAACTCATTTGCAAGCCTTACTTGCGTTGATGCCGCTTATGAAAAAGATGATGCCAGCTTGCATGATGTTTATGTTGCCAATGTCACCTTTAATCAAAAAGGTAAATATATGGTGATGTACAAATGGTCCGGCGATGGCGGTATTAACTGGTATTACACTGATACCGTTTCCGTGCGCCCCAGCTGGGAAAAAGTGCGGGAAAACATCGGCGCCGCCGCTTATGCCAATATTGTAGATAAAGTGAGTAATATCGGCATTCTTTATGAAAATGATTTTGATAGCCTTGGCAAAACTCAAGGCAAGCTCACCAATATTGACGCCATGGCCGGCTGGTTTGCTACAGCTTGGAAAATGGAAGATGACGAAAAAGTTTGGATTGATTGGGGCGGCAGCAAATCATACAATCCTTCATACGGTAACAGCACCAACGGCGGCCTCTATAATTACGGCTCCCAAAATGCCACCGACCGCGCTCTGGGGACACTGGCCTCTAATAGCGACAATGATATGTCTCTTTACCTGGTACTTAAAAATGATTCCGATGCCGCTCTTTCTAAAATCACCGTTTCTTATACCGGTGAACAATGGCGGCGTTCGGCCAATAAAGATGAAGCTGGTGTGCTGCATTTCTCTTATGCCGTGCTTGATAGTGAGCCTGCAAGTTATGAAGATGTTTATGACGTAGCAACCACCGATGTGGCATCTTTGGATTTCAATGCTCCTCAAGGTAAAGCCACTGGTTCACAAAGTGATGAGCTTGATGGCAATCTTGAGGCCAACAGAGTGTCAATCTCCGCCAGCTTTAATGTGGCTGTGCCTGTTGATTCTTATATTATGCTCAAATGGCTCGACCCGCGTGAAATCGGCGCTAATTCCAGCCTTGGCATCGACGACCTCACCGTAAAAGGCGAATAAGCCCCAATTTTTCTAAAACTGCTCTTGACGATAAAAAAGCGTTCGCTATATTGCACTAGCGGGAATGCGTAGGATTTTCCCTCTAATTTGTCTGCGAGGTTTTGATGAAAGCTCTTGCCGATCTTAATCTGGAAAATAAAGCCACCTTTTTGCGCCTCGACCTTAATGTGCCGATTGCCAGCCGCGGTGAGGTGCGCGACGATTTTAAGATAGAGAACGCTCTGCCTACCATAAAGGCTGTGTTGGCTAAAGGTGCGCGCCTGGCTATTGGTGCCCATTTGGGGCGGCCGCACGGAGCGGTGGAAGAGCGGCTGAGCTTAGCCGGCATTGGCACTGCTTTGGCCGAAGCTCTCAATATGGATGTTATTTTGGCTGAGGATTGTGTGGGCGATGGTGTTAAAGGCCTTTTGCGCCAATTAAAGCCCGGCTCGCTTATTTTACTGGAAAATTTGCGCTTTAATTCCGGCGAAGTAGCCAATGACGAAGATTTTGCCAAAGAATTAGCTGCTCCTTTTGAGGCCTATATTTGTGATGCTTTTGCCGCCAGCCACCGGCGCCATGCCTCCTTGGTGAGTATGAGCGAATATTTTCAGGATAAATGTCTGGGTCCGGCTTGCCAGGCTGAGCTCGCTAAAGTGCGCGAATTCTTTGCCGAAGATGAGGACGAAGAAGAGGATGTGCCCTTTGGTGTGGTGATTGGTGGGCGCTCCTATGCCGAAAAAGCCCCGCTTTTGCAAGGTATGCTTGACTATGCCAAAGTAATTCTGGTGGGCGGCGGTGTGGCTAATACGCTTTTAGCGGCTAAAGGTGTGGAAACCGGCCGCAGCAAAGTAGAAAAGAATATGCTGGGAATAGCCCGCTCATTTTTGCGTAATGCCGAAGTGCGCGGCGTGGATGTAGTGCTGCCTGTCGATCATCAACTAGTAAATAAGTATTCCGCGCTGGAGCCGCTTAGGGCCTCAAAAGGGCAAAATGTGGAAGAAGGCACTTTTGCCGTGGATATCGGCCCGGTGAGTGTGGCTATATTTAAAGAGCGCCTGACCGAGGTAAAGCGTGCGCTTTTTTGTGGCCCGCTCGGTGTCTCCGAATGGGAAAACACCAGCGCTGGTAGCAAGGAGGTGGCGCGCTCACTTATTAAAAATAAAATTCCCACTATTTTTGGCGGCGGTGAACTTTTGGCCCAGCTTTCTTCTACGGCCATGCCGCGCCACTTTATGAAGTGCACTGCCGGTAGTGCCTTGCTTACTTATTTAACCGAGGGTGATCTCCCTGCTTTGAAACAATTTGCTGACCATGAGCCCAATGCTTTGGTCTCGTAGGAGTAATTATGAAAAGAGTAAAAATTGTAGTCGGTAACTGGAAATGTCACAAAACCCCCAGCGAATCAGTGGAATTCGTTAAAGAATTAAAGAGCCGCCTTCAAGGGCATACAGGCTGCGAAGTGGGCGTTGGCCCCACTTTTACCGCTCTTTATCCGGTGGGCAAAGAGTTAAGCGGCAGTAATATTGCCCTCTGCTCGCAAAATATCTTTTGGGAAAAGCAAGGCGCTTTTACCGGTGAAGTTGCTCCGGCCATGCTGAAAGATTGCGGTGTAAAATACACCATCATTGGCCACAGTGAGCGCCGCCAGTATTTTGGCGAAACCGATGAAACAGTAAATAAACGCCTGAAAGCTTCTTTTGCTGAAGGCATGAGCGCCATTGTTTGCATTGGTGAAACTTTGGCCCAGCGCGAAGCCGGCAAGACCAATGAAGTGCTTTCTACCCAATTAAAGGGCGCTTTGGCCGATATTTCCGGCGCTGATATGGTTTCCCGCCTGGTTATCGCTTATGAGCCGGTTTGGGCTATCGGTACCGGCAAAGTGGCTACTACCGACCAAGTGCGCGAAGCTCATGCCCATATCAGAGCAGTGTTAAATGAGCTTTTAACTCCGGAACTGGGCGAGACAGTGCGCATTCAATATGGCGGCAGTGTGAAGCCGGAAAACGCCACCGAAATTTTTGCTGTAGAAAATGTTGACGGCGGCCTGATTGGCGGTGCCGCTCTTAAAGCCGATAGCTTTATGGCCATTATTAATGCGGCTAAATAAGCATTTTTATGCCTCTTTCTCCCGCTCGTATTCTCATTATTCGCTTTAGTTCTCTGGGTGATATTATTCAGCTTTCGGCTCTGGCCGGCTATTTGCGTGAGCTTTACCCTGAGGCCCAGATTCACTGGCTTACCAAGGCCGCTTATGTGCCTATTGTGGCCGCTATTCCGCCTGTTGACAAAGTTATAGCTTATGAGCCGGCCGGCGGGCTTAAGGGCTTAATCAGCTTGGCGCATAATCTCAGGCGCACTTATCATTATGACCTGGTGCTGGATATGCATAATGTTATGCGCAGCCTGGTGGCCCGCCTCTTTGTGGGCGGTAAGAAGCGCCTTGTCTATCATAAGCCCTATTTTAAGCGCTTCCTGCTTTTTCATTTTCATAAAGATATTTTTCCCAAAGATTTTCATGTAATAGATGATTATTGCCGGGTGCTTGGCGAGATTTCTCCCACTGTGCGCGAAGGAACTAATTTGCGCCCGCCGGCTGCGGCTTTGGCGGCTACAAAAGAGTGGAGCAGGGCTTTGGGCGAAAAGCCCATTATAGCTCTTATTACCGGGGCGGCCTGGCCGCTAAAGTGTTTGCCGCTGCCTCTTTGGGAAAAGCTGATAAAAAGCCTTTTAGAGCGCTTTCCCTGTGAGATTATGCTTATTGGCGGCAAGGGCGATGATGCGGCGCAAAAGCTCTTAAAAGCGGCCAGAAGCCCATTTTGCCACCTTGTGCCGGATTTTTCGCTCCCGGAGATGCTGGCCGTTTTGAGCCGCGCCAAAGTGGCTATCGGCAATGATACCGGCTTTACCCATGCGGCCGAGGCTCTTGGAGTGAATACCATATTTTTACTGGGCCCCACCGGCCGGCAGGGCGGCGGCTACCCGGCCAAAGCGGCAAATAGCGCTATTGAGCTTAATTTGCCCTGCCGCCCCTGCTCGCAAAAGGGAGACAGAAAATGCCGCTACGAGCGGCCGGAGTGTTTTTACCAAATGGATATGGAGGAAATAATTGCCAAAGTCGCCACTTACCTCGGCCGATAAAGAGCAAGAGCCCTTATCGGTCCTCCATCTTTTGGCTTTTCATCTCTGGAGCGGGCCGGCTGAGCCCACGGCTAATTTAATACTGGCGCAAAGGGCGGACGGCATAAAGGCCGATATAGCCTGGGATACTGTTCATGCCGAAACCTCCTGCGAGGAGCCTATTGCTCCGCGCATGGCGGCACTGGGAATTTCTCCGCTACCGGGCCTTGCTCTTTCCCCAAAGTCAAGGCCGTGGGAGCTTTTACAAGATTGGCGTCATTTAAGACAATTATCATTAAATTATCAAATAATACACACACATATGTCGCATGATCACCAATTGGCTCTCCTTGGCTTTTTGGGAAAAAGAGCGCTTTTAGTGCGCACCATTCACTCTGCCCGTTCCTTTGGTACCGGCCCGGGCCGCGCTCTGCCGCTAAAGAAGGCCGCCGGAATTATTGTGCCCACAACATTTCACCAAGAGTGGCTCACTAAAAACCTGGCTATTCCCGCAGAGAAAATTGCCGTTATTGCGCCGGGCATTGAGAGTGCTTATTGGGGCGAAAATCCCAATGAAGAGGCGGTAAAAGCGCTTAATTTGCCGCCAGGCCCCAAAGTGGCACTTGTCGCCATGATGCAAAAAGATCGCGGCCATGAGGAGCTTTTGCGCGCTTTTAGGCAGGTGGTGCAGAATATGCCCAATGCCCAGCTTATTCTGGCCGGGGAGGGTGAGTGTATGCCACATTTTAAAGATCTGGCCGCCGAGCTCGCTATAGCGCCTAATGTGCATTTTACCGGTTATTTATTAAAAAATGATTTGCGCGCTCTTTACCAT
Source organism: Deltaproteobacteria bacterium (assembly GCA_016283195.1). Classification (GTDB taxonomy): domain Bacteria; phylum JAEEML01; class JAEEML01; order JAEEML01; family JAEEML01; genus JAEEML01. The sequence goes on from JAEEML010000091.1 coordinate 9,960, forward strand.
AGCCTTGATTTGGCTGTGCTCATCAATACCGGCAACGATCTTGCGGCCAGAGCTATGGGCGAGGCCTGGGCGGCCGGTGTACCGGTGCTAACACTGGCAACAAGTGATTCATATCTTCAATTGCGCCGTGCGGCTTTACTTGAGGGAGCTGCCGCCGTTTCGCCGCTTTTAGTGGCGGAGGAGGGCGCGCTTGGGCCGACAATAAGCCACCTTTTAGCTGATAGAGAATTGCTCTTAACTCTGGGCGCAAAGGCTAAAAATCTGGCGGCCGGGCGCACTATAGATGAAGAATGCGCGGCCACTAGGGCCTTTTATGAGCAAATCATATCCACATAAGAATTTGCTTAATTACAATGCAATTTCCTTTACATTTGTACAAATAGAGAGGATACCGTTCAAAGTCTGGGCAACAATGGGGAACGGGGCTTAATCTCTCTAACAAAGTCGCATGCTTTAAGGGATTCCAAAGCTCCCGTTCCCCCTTTCACTACAGTAGCTATCTGCAGTGAAAATCAAATCAAAATCAACGTACAAGGGATTCCAGAAAGCGGCAGGGAGCATTTGAAGTGGCAGATTGGCTGGAGCAATGGCCAGGTGGGGCGGGGAAGGTGGTGATTGTGTTATCTTTTTCTCTTTTCTTAACTGCAATGCCCGTTTTTATTCGATACTAGTTATTGATTTTATTCTGTTTCTTTTACTTTTTTGGGGAAAACATCCGCTACTTTCGTTTGCTCAGGTTTTCCCCAAACCCCTTTCCGCCGCACGACCAAGGGACACCCTTGGAACCCGAGCATTCAATGAAAATGGCTTTGTTTATGGCATGTTACAAAATTATTCACTTCTTATTTGTCTTAAAAGCCAGAGGCCACACTTGAGAGCGGATCTGGGTAGCCTGCTTCTGGCTTAGCCGGGGCTGCGCCCCGGCCCCCACGGGCTCGGTTATCATTTGTAAAAGCATGTAAAGCAAAATAGATGAGCCCCTCGCCGCTTGGGAAAGGGAGATAAGTAAAGAGGAAGCGGCCGCGTTTGCGGAAATTGATGTAAAACTGCTTGATTAGCCGGTAATAGTCTTTTTCTTCCTTCGTTTAATAAAAAATCCTAATAAAAACAGGCAGCTGCCTCTTAGTATAAGGCCTTTGATGTAGAGAGGAATGAGAAGTTTTCGGCACTTTTTTTTAATCCGCCGTAAAAAAAGCTTTCGGCAAGCATAGGCCCATATAAAGGCATATTTTGTGGCCAGATTAGCTCATAGATGGCGGCAGCCTGCAAGTAGAGGCCGTTTTCTTTTAATGTTAGCGCGAGAAGCGCGGCGGCTTTTAGGTCGTCCCCGTGTAAAAGATGATAATATTCGGCAAATTTTAAGGCCGCCTCTTTTTGCCCAAGAGCCAAAAGCAATTTTATGTAAATATCGGCAAGGTCAGGAGAAAAGCTATTTATATCAATGGATTTTAGCACATTTAGCGCCGGCAGATAGAGCCCATAATCGAGGTAAAGAGCCACTAGTTCCTCTTTTATAGCCAAATCGGCCGGTGCCTTAAGGGCCAGCTTGCTAAGTTCGGCAAAGGCACCGGCCCCATTACCGCCAAGTCTTAGCGCCCTGCCGAGAGCCAGGGCTATTTCATTACTTTCCGGCAGGGCGCGGGCCGCCGCGCTGAGCGGCGCTATGGCTTCCCCGGCCCGGCCCATGAGTAACAAGCGGAGCCCCACAAGATATTCTTGATAATGCCCCACCGGCCCAGTGCCCTGAAAAGAGCTGAGCAGGGCATCCGCTCGGCCGAAGTCGCCGGCTAAGATTAGCTCATAAGCTTCGGCCAGCGGATGCCGGGGCTCCTCATCGGCTCTTAGCCGGGCCGGGGCAGCGCACAGAAACAGGCAATATAGGATAATAATGACGCGCACTTTCATGGCAGGCGGTACTCGATGGTGCTTTTCCCCAGCACTTCCACCGGCTGGCCCTTATAGATAGCTGGGGAAAAGCGCCAAGAGGCTACATATTTTAGGCTGTTCTCCTCAAAATAGCCGGCCGGAGAACTGGCGGTAATGGCCAGATTGCTCACCGTGCCATCGCTTTTTATATGGTATGTCAGAGTGACATAGCCCTCTATGCGCTCGCGGCGGGCTTTTTCCGGGTAGGTGAGTGGCGTTCTGGGCAAAACTTTAGCTTTACTTTCCAAAAGTTCCTCAGGAAAGGGCAGGGTACTTAACTCGCCGCTAAGTTTATGCCCGCCGCGCGGCAATATGCCATTATTGCTCGGCTCAAAATGCAAAGCAGAGAGAGAAGAAGCGGATAATCCGGCACTTCCGGCCTTTATTTGCGCCCGGTGAGCAATCTGCTCTCTCCGGCCGGCGGGTGCCTCTTGGGCCGAAAGTGCCTGGCTTTTTGGTGGAACTACTGGGGTGATCGGTATTACAACTACTTGGTTTTGCTCGCTCTTTGGCTCTTTGACGCGTCTTGGAGTGGTGCCTTTCGGCCAGTAGATGGCGCCGATAGTGATAATGGCCAGTATTAAGGCCAGGCTGTAACCAAAAAACTTTTTCACCGGCGCTCTTCTTCCGTGGCCACGGCGATTTGCTTAAAACCGGCTTTTCGGCAAATATCGGCAATGGCAATGAGTTGCCCGCTGGGCACATTTTTATCACTAACTAGGAGCATTGTGCTTTCAGGGCGCGCAGCCAGAATTTTTTGCAAATGATTTAAAAGCGCCCAGCTCGGTGTTTCGCGGCCATCAAGCAGCAAAGTGCCGCTCCGGCCGATAATCAGGCGCACATTTCTTGCGGGCAATGGCGGCATGGCGCTGCTTTCCGGTTTTTCGAGCGGAAAGGCCCGTTCATTTACAAATGAGGTGCTTACCATAAAAAAGAGTAATAATATAAAGATGATATCCATTAGCGGGCCGAGGTTGATATCCGGGATGTTGTCTTTAAAATCAGCCATTTATGGTACCTTTAGCCCCACGTTGTCGCTCCCACAGATATTTCAGTAAGCGACTGGCAATTAGAGTGATGAGAGCCAGTATTAGCCCATCTTTAGTGGAAATGAGTGCTTCTCCAAGGCCGGCCGCTAAATTTTCCATTTGGCCGCTAAGGCCGTCAAAAGCGATTCTCAGGCCGCGGATAGTGCCCAAAAGGCCCAGGAGCGGAGCGCTGATGATAATAAGCCCGGTGCTTTTTTGCCAAAATATGCCAAAGGGAGCGCCGTGAAAAAGACGCCCTCCGGAGAGACACTCCAGTATTTGCGCCCAGATAATGAAGGCAGCGCTGAAGCTAAGTAGTGCTATGGCCCAAAAAACGGGGCCGCCGTAACTAAGTGGCAGAGCCATCTTGTGTGCTTTCCTTATCGGCTTTAGCTGCTAAAAAAGTAACAATGTGGTGGCTAAAGAGGGCGAGCAGAGCTACAATTAGCCCCAGTTCGGTAGTGATAAGAGCCTCAGATATGCCTTGCGAAAGAGCCGCCGGATCGGCACTTCCCGTGCCCCTGCCAAGCACATTAAAGGTGGCCATAATGCCTAGTATAGTGCCCAAAAGCCCCATGAGCGGCGCGGCAGTTGCAATAAGAGCCAGAGTTTTGATAAAGCTATGGATACTTTTTTTAGATTTTCTATTTTTTCTAATGGCAAAAGAAATAAGGTGCCAGATAAGGATAAAAGCGCTGCTAAGGCCCAAGGCAAAAATGGGCCAGGAAAGCACGCCGCCGGCGCGCATATAGCTAAAAAAACTCTCCTTTTTGGGACTTGCGGCGTCTTTAAACGCTATGGGGTAAAAGGGATGGGTAAAGGTTTCTTCCGGCGCTTTTACTTGCCACTTACGGCTGTTATTTATGAGCGGCATAGGGGGATCTTCCAAGGCAATAGCGGCAATTTGGCCTATTTGATAAATCCGGCCGCTTTTTTCCTCTCCGCTGGCGGCAAAATAGCTGCCCTCGCGTTTAGTGAGGGTTCTGGCCATAAGTTCGCTTTCCCAGGCTGCTTGCAATTTGGCCATAGGAGGCCATTCTCCGGCCTCTTTGGGGCTTATTTTATCAAATCCCGGGGCCAGATTGTTTTCTCCAGCGCCGGCTGTGGCAAAGACCTCGCGTTCTTTTAAAAGGCGAATGGTTGTTTCCAAATCGCTGTTGGCACTATTAAGCTCATATAGTCGCAGCTGTTTTTGCTCACTTTCAGCTACTAACTTGGCACAGCCGGCTTTGTGTTCCATGGCCTCATTTTTTATCAGGAGCTCAATTTTTTGTAATTCATTTTTTAAATGAGTTTTTTCGGCGGCAAAAAGATCTTCAGCTTTAGCTCCCTCATTGGCCGCCAGGAAAATAATTGTGCAGCAAATGGGCAAAAAATTAGTCATGGTGTAGCCAGTTTATTGGGAGAAGGTAAAAGCAAGTGGTCTTCTAAGCGGCAGTTAGTCGTTTGGCAAAGTTTTAGAAGCTGATCGATAAACCTGCGCTCGGCGGCAGCTTCCGGCGCCAGCTCCTCCCGGTGACAACCGTTTTTATCATGGTATAAAAAGCCATAATGAGTTTGATTGCGGTAATAAAGCAAGGTGTCACCAAAGTTTACTACCTCGGCCAATATGGTTTTCCCGCCGATATCAATAGGCTCCAGCCCGGCGTAAATTTCTCCGGCTTTCTGGTGAAATTCCAATAATAATGAGCTTAATAAATAGGCTGCTTCACTGGGGGAAAACTCTTTTTGACGCAAATTATCGCTTAATTCATTGAGGCGTGCTTTTAGCGTCAGGTGGCCAAAACAACGCTTGGCTATTAGCTCTTTTTGCCAGTTTGAAATGAGCGTCAGCCACTCTTCCCGCTCTTCATCAAGGCTCAAATTGCGCAGTTTTTCTTTTTCTTCCAAAGCTAAGAGCTCTTTTTTTAAAAGTTTTTGCCGATTATCGGCCAGTTTTAAATCACGGTTCAGTTCGGAGAGCACAAGCTGCCAATTTTTCAGCTCTTCATGATTAGTATAGCGCTCCATAACCAGCTCTTGTTCCCGCTTTTCCAAATCAAGGCGCAGCTCGGTGATTATAGCAGCCTCTTTTGACCAGGATTCAGCCGGTATAAGAGGAATGGAACTAGCTAAAAAGAGTAAAAAAACAGCCATTTAGAAGGTGTAACGAACAGTAGGCGTAATGGCCAGAGCAGGAATTTTAGCTGGCAAAACAAGATAAAATGATATATCCAGGCCGGCGGTAAAATCGGTGAGCAAGGTAATGTATTTTACGCCAAAACCGGCGGCAATATGGCCTTGCCAGCCGCTTTCCTGATTGGGATCTTTGCGCAAAGAGCGGGGAAGCGGGGATATTCTTGTGGTGCCGCCGCCGAGTTTTAATTCTAAACCCACCCGTTCATGGGGCATAAACATCCCCACCAGTTGCAGGCCTAAATTGGTGAGCTGACAACTGGGAATGCCGTTGGAAAACTTATTTTTGTCATCTTGCGGGCCGACAGCATTGTTGGAATCAAAACCATTGGCTACAGATAGTTGCAAAGAGAGCCACTTGTTAAAGTCATAGCCCAAATTAAAACCGATATATGGTTGCAGATTGGAATGGCCGCGCTCACCGGCAAAAGTGAGAAAAAAGCCAATATCGGTAGCGATATAAAAACCGCGTTGTACTTTTACCTCGGCCACCAGTTTGCCGCGCTCTCCCTGTTCGGCGCGGGCTTCCTGCGCCAGTTGCTGCTCAATGGCATCGGCCTCGTTATCGGAAACAACAGCCGGAGTGCCGGCCGGCCCCTCCGGCAGAGAGTCTGCCTTCAGCGGCGAACGGCCAATTAGCATGGCCAGCATTAAAGGGATAAAAATCTTTTTAAACATCATCTTAAGCTCCTGTGAGCATTAGCCAAAACGCGGTTATCAGTCCGAACGTTTAAAAAGCCAGGGATAGTTGACATCAACAGCCCCACCACCGCGCGGATTGGGGAAGACCAGGCGATTGATAACTTGCAAAACACAGCTTTCTACATTGCTATCATTCATCGTTGTTTGCGAGATAGATGATTGAATGACTCGCCCATTGGGGCCGATTTTAAAGGTGGCGACTATTTTGCCATAGAGATTAGGCTTGTTTTGCAACTCTTTTTCATAACAATAGCGGATTTGGCTTTCGGCGCGTTGCAATACTTTGGCTACTTCGGCTTTGGAAAGACCGCCCTCAACGACAGAACGCCCAGCCGAGACAGAATAAGTGCTTTTCCCGCGGCCGGCCAGACCAACATTGCCTCCGCCGCCACCCAGGCCGCCACCGCCACTACCTGAGCCTAGGCCGCCAATGCCGAGTCCGCCGCTGCCATAAGCGCCGCCTGTACCACGGCTACCAAGTCCGCCGGCGCCGCCGGCATCTTCAACACTTGGTCCTTGTAAAGTAGCTACGGCATTATTGATACCGGCGCCGAGACCACCGCCGGAGAAGACCGAAGCGGCACCTTTGCTGCCTTTTAGAGCCGAGAAAATGCCGGAACTAAGAGCCCGTTTTTGGTCGCGTTCGCGTTTGTCCAAATCAACAGCCGGGCCCTTCTTGCCGGAAGCCAGAACCTTCTTTTCTTCTACTTTGCCGAACTTTTCGCGCTCGGTGGTTTTTGTGGTCTGCTGCTGCACTTTTTCTATTTTGGCTTGCAATTTAAAATCGTCTTTGGCCTTTTTCACCGGCGGTGGGGCAATTATTAAATTGGCAAAACGGTCCGGATCCTGGAAAAGTTTGGTTTCGAGGCCTGCCGGCATTTGCGGAGTAAAAAGCAAAGCCAAAACGAGAAAAATATGGGCTATCAAGCTTATAGCCACAACTTTGGAAAAGTAAAAATCCAAAGTGTTAGCCACATTTATAGGGAGCCAGCGAGCCGGCGCCACATAGCGAATAATAAAAGTAATTTCACCTACTTGTAATGAGATTCTATCGCTTAAGGCCAAGGGATAACGATAAATTCCTTTGGTGCCGGGGTAGGGAACATGAGCCACTTTGCCGGCGCGCAAAAGAGTATTTTTATCGCCTAAAACCTGCCCCAAACCATCGGTGATAAGGAGATTCATTTGGTCGGTGAATTGCAGAATATGGCCGCCATTTTCGGCTACGACAAAGGGAAAACGGTCGCTGCCGATGAGCTCTTTGGTCTCTATTCTGAATTCGTTTTTTTTATCATCGCCAATGTAAATGGATTCCGGCTTGGTATGGTGAGAAACAGCCATGAGCTGCTCGCCCCAAAGCATTGAAATTTCCAGCACTTTGTTGTCTGGACGCGGGGCTTCGTCAGGTGCTTGTGAAGCGCTTTTTGCAGCCACAGGGGCAGTAAAAGCCTGGGCCGGCTTAATAACTTCGGCCCTTGGAGTATTATGAGCAGGTGCTACATTGCGCAGCGGTGCTGCATCACGCGTTTGCAGCGCAACATGAAGCGGTGCAGCCTCATGAACCGGGGCGGCTTCGCGAAGCTGGCCCCCGGCAACGTGCGCGGCGGAAAGCTGAACCGGGTTTTGTAACTCTTCAGCTTCTGTTGGCGTATCTTCATCTTCCAGCGCCGCCATTGATGGAGCCTTGGGTGCCTCTTCTACCGGTGTTGATTCTTCTTCCAGCGGCGCCGGAGCGGCTACATGCTGAACCGCTTTTTCGGCTTTTATTTTTACCCGCATCTCCGCGCGGCCGATGGAGATAATATCTTTGGCGGAAACAGGAGTGGTGTTATTGATACGCACACCATTGACATAAGTGCCATTGGTGCTGCCCAGATCCTGAATGGTCAGTGTATGGCCATTTAGTTTCAGGAGGGCATGGACGCCGCTAACGCCCTGGGCCTGAATAACGAGGTCGTTATTGGCTCCGCGCCCAATCATTATTGTTTCTTGGGCAAATTCCCTATTGCTGGCATGCCCCTCAATAATTATTCTGGTTAATATTTTAGGATTACTGGCCATTTAAAAACCCTAATTAAAACATATCCACGGAATTAAAAAGCTCGGGATTAAAATTAGAACGAATCTGAATTAACTGACTGAATTTAGTGCGTTTTCTGTTAACAACATAACTTGATTCCGGCTTGGTCAATTCACCTTGAATGGTTACATCGGAGAAATCAATAACTGTTTGTTTTTTATAAACAACTTTTGTATCGCTTTCTTGAGCTGAGGCTGCCGGTATCAAGACAAAGGCAGCGCAAAGAGCTAATAACAAGGTATATTTCTTCATCGTAACCCCCCAGAAACCGCAGACGCTATTTTATACGAGTGCCTCACCAATAGACAAACACTTTTTGCGCTTCCCGGCATGATATTCTATATCCCACCACCAGTGCCCGCGTTATCGGCACTGTTTTCGGCAGGCATATTGTCCATTTGCGCTTGTGAGGCCTCAATTTGCTTTATGAGCTCCAAGGCTGCTTTGGCATCATCCTGCTTTTTACCGCCGGCGGTCAGGTACTCACCATAGAGCTTTTTGGCCTCGGCGTAATTGCGCAGCATAGTATTATAAATTTTAGCAATATCGTAAGTGAGTTCAATATCCGGAGGGCAAATTTCCCCGGCCTGTTTTAGAGCATCAATGGCCTCCTGGCCGGCCTGCATTCCTTCCTGCGCATAGCCAAAAGCTTTATAAATCTGGCAATTATTAAGGCCGTTATCAATGGCGTTTTTCAGCGAAGAAGTAGCTTTTTCATAATCGCGGAATTTTAATGCAATAAAACCTACATTGGCATTGGCAACAGGATCAGCGGGATTTTTGGCCAGGCTCTTTCTGAAAGTTTCCAGCGCCTCGCTGTAACTGCCTTTATTGTACTGAATAACGCCGATATTATCCAGCAAAGTGCTGTCATCCGGAGCTACAGAGAGGGCATTATTAAAAAAAGTAGTGGCCATATCCAATTTGCCCATATCAACATAGGCCATGCCGATAATTTTCAGAGCTTCAAGGTCGTTTTGGCTTTGCATGATAATGCGCCGGGCCGTTTTAATGGCTTCCTCCGGCTCTTGCATAGCCCGTTCCAGAGTGGCTTTGCTGAGGAGGACATCGCGATCGGCAGGATGGATAGTCAGCGAATCCTGAACAGCGCTTACGGCTATTTCCGGCCGGCCGGTGTTTATAGCCGTCCTGGTTAAACCAATGAGCGCCAGGCGGTCACCGGGGCGGGCGGAGAGAAGATCACTATAGCGCTCGGCCGCTTCCTGATGCTTGCCCGCCATTTCATAGGCCAGAGCCGAGTTATAAAGAGCGTTTAAGAGGCGCGGCTCCTCTTTGTAAATGGCGGTAAACATCTCGGCAGCTTGCAAAAATTCTTTGTTATCAAGAAGAGCCTTGGCGGCATCATATTTTTGCAAAATAGGCGGGCGAGTATCGGCCACCTGCTTAGGTGCTGCTTCCGGCTTTTTGGGGCTGCCACAAGCAGAAAGCAAACTTAAAAAAGTTAGAGAACTTATAAGCGTGAATAAATGAAAATTTAATAATTTCATAAAGCTGCTCCGCTATTTTCTGAGTTCTCTGCCGGTGCCGGCTGTAATTCTTCATAGGGAATGGGGTCGGGCGGTATAGCTTTGGGCAAATTAGAAACCGGTTCGCTGGAAAGCAAGGTAAAAGAACGCTGCTCCGGAAAACGATTTACATCAAATTCACTAAGCGCGGCCTGGGTTTTAATGGTCCATTCGGTGTAAAGCCCCAGCTCAAAGGATTTGCTGTTTGCCATTTCGTAGGCCTCAATGGCCTTTTCGTCCAGCGGGAAGGTTTGTTCCTCCAGAGCGGCAAGGTATATCTCCTGCTGATCTTCGGTGAGATTAGGTGGCACGGGAGCCTCTTTTAAGGTACTTGAAAAATTACTGTTTATAGCGCCAATGCGGTAAAGTGAAGCAATGGCCATAGCTCCGTCGCCAAGGCCTAAAATAGCGGTGTATTCTTTTTCCAGCTCGCTTAATTTGGCCATTTTGCTTTCCAGCTGGCGATTCATTTGGGCCAGAGTCAGCTTGATATTTTTATAAGCGTTGTACTGCGGCTCTGTTAAGGCAAAACGGGCTCTCGCTATAGAGCTTACTGCTTCGGGGTCGCGTTTGGCATTGTCCGGCAGGCGGTTGTAGCGGGCAACAATATCGCTATATACTTTATTGGCGGTATTTTTGCCTGCCTGGCCGTTTTCTTCTAAGGCTTCGGCCATTTTCAGGCGTGAGTAAAGGATGCGTGCCGGGCTGACTTTATTGCGGAATTTAGCTTCGTAGCCGTCAAAGTGAGCTGCCGCTTTGGCCCATTCTTTGTTTTTGCTGTAAAGAGTGCCGATGCGCCAATATATTTGGGCGGCATCCTGCGCCGAGGCGGCGGTGGTTAAATAGTTGTTATAATCGGCGATGGCCGCTTTGAGTTCGCCGAGACCCTGGCGGAAAAGGGCGGCATTATAAATGGCATCAGCTGCCTCTTCGGCCTCTTTGTAATTCTTGAAGAAGAGCTCGTATTGCTCGGCTGCTTCAGGGAACATGGCCACCCGCTCATAGAGTTTAGCTAGGCCGAAAAGTGTCATGCGGCGGATTTGAGTAGGGCTTACAGCTTGGGCCGCTTCATTGTCTTTAGTGGAAAAATTATTGAAATCTTTTAATAATTTGTTGCTCTCCACGATGGCTCTGTCGAGCTTTTGGGCTTTGTCATAGTAAATAATGGAATTGTAAAGCGCGATTATGGCAAAGGAGCCTTTGCTAAAGCGCGAAACATATTTTTGGTAAGCTTCAGCTGTGGCCAAAGCATCACCTCTGGGCTCGATAACTGTTTGAATTTCCTTAAAAGCTGCACCTTCCAGCATGGTATTAACCGTTTTGGCAAACTTGCTATCGGCCATCAGCACTTTGTTTTCGGCAAATTTTTCGGCCCAAACTCGTAGCGAGCTCCATTCTTCTCTAATGTTATAGGATTCCAAAATATGCTCGGCACCCAGGCGGGCCAGCGGATCTTTGGGCCAATTATCAATAATCTCGCCAAAGCGGGTGGAAGCGGCATCAAATTGATTGGCTACATAATAAATACGGGCACTTTTATATTTTACTTTAACCACTTCCTCGTCATCCGGAGCTACTTTTACAAAACGGTCGTAGGCATTGGCCAGGCTCTGTTCGGCTGCTGTTAGCTCTATGACCTCGTATTTCTTGCCTTTTTCCAGCTTGTCCACTTTTTCTACTTTACGCATATTGCCCTTTTTGGCTTTTTCGTCAATGCGTCCTGAGGCCTCTTCCTTGGCCCCTTCTACCACCTTCTCATAGCTCAAAATGGCATTATAAGCGGCCAGTTTGGCAAATTCGCCGGCGGCATCCTGCTCTACCACTTTGTCGTATTGCGGAGCGGCAGCGGCAAATTCCTTTAAAGCATAGAGAATTTCGGCATAGAGAAAGCGCATTCTGTAAGCCGATTCGGCTTCATAGAAGTAATCCAAATATTCGGCATATAAATCGCGGGCCAGTTGGTATGTGGCGACGTTTTTGAATTTTTGAGCATCGCGATGGTATTCTTCCACCAGGTTGCGCAGGGCTTCTTCGGTGAGTTCGTAAGCTGCGGCAATGGCAATTTGGTTATCCTTGTTCGCCACGGCCCAAGGAGATTGCGGGCGATAAAGGTCAATTAAGCGGCGCACCTCTTTGCGCACGTTGTCCGGCTGCTCAAGCTGGGCATAAGCACGCACAATATTTGATTGATTTTCCGGCGCCTTGGGATGGTTGGGATAAATATCATTGATATCTTTTAGCGTAGAGAGCTCTAAATTCCACTTGCCTTGATCATTAAATAAAGCCGCCAATTTGCTGATAAAACGCTGCGTTGTATCGCCATCGACTTTGCTTTGATAATAGCTAATGGCCTCCTTATATTCATCAAGGCGGCTATAAATCATCGTCATATCAGAGAGGGCCTCTTCGCGTAGCTGAATGCGATCGTTCTCGGCAATGCCGCCTTCCACATTTTCATTGCCTTTTTGCGTGTCGGAGTATTCCACTACCTTTTTCATTTTGGTGAGAGAAGAGGCATAATCTTTGTAATTGAAATCGCACCAGGCCAATTTATAGACAGCGTAAGAGTAAATTTTGGGTTTATTAGTTTTTAATGCCTGCTCATAGGCTTCTTTTGCCGGGTCTAACTGGTTGTTATTAAAGTAATGATCGCCGATTTGTAAATAGGCGTCGGCCACATTTTTGGATTGCGGAAAGCGCTCAATGAGCGATTTATACATCGCCAGCGCCTTTTCCTGATTGCCGCTTTCATAAAGGTTAAAGGCCATGACATAGAGAACTTCATCAGTGCGCTCATAACCTTCATAATTATCTAAAATTTCTTGATAAAGGGCGAGAGCTTTGTCTTTATAGGTTTTACTTTGGCTCTCATCTATGACCGGCTGCGGGCCGCTGGCTCCGGCATCGAACCAGGCTTTATAGGCCTCGTTGTAATTTTGCATAGCTTGAAAATAAAAATACTTTTGGCTTTCCCAATAAAGCTCGGCCAAACGAAAGGTGAGGTCGGCTTTTTGCATGCCGCTGAAATTCTCCATTAAAGTACTGAGGCGTTCAATAGCTTCCTGTCTTTTGGCTTGGGCCAAAGAGTTCATTTGACTTTGGCGCATATCGCGGTCGCTAATTTTTAAAGCGGCCGGCCCCTGACGCCCCTCTTCTTGGTTTTGCTGGGTGGCGGCTTTAGCCGGGGCCTTTTTTTGCGCAAAAGCCGGAAAAGCCATCAAAGATAACGCAAGAAAAACTAATACTTTTTGCATAATTGCCTCATTATGAAGCGGTTATAAAATAAATATCTACATGCCTTCAATACATTCGCTTTTTACCGAATGGACATAATAACCGAGTTCATCGAGCCAATGTTCGGAACTGTTGTTCCAATGTTGCCATTGGTCGGAGGGAATATCGGGGCGGGGCAGACGGGCACGCCGGCCTTTGATAATATTCTGCCCGGCTTCCAGCCAGCGCTTTTCGGTATCAATCACTTCAAATTCAATAATATCTGCTTGATTTAAAAGATTTTTTAGAGAATTGCGCTGAAATTCCAATTGCGACCTAGTCCAAATGCCGATGCTGGCGCCTAAATCTTGCTGATGTTGCAAAATGAGCGAATGAATATCGCGCAAAAGCTGGCTACCGGTCCACATGGACTTGGCTTTGGCTGCCTCATCCTCCCAGGCCAGGTGAGTGAGCAGGTGGTGAAAATCCAAAAAGCGCTGGCTACGGCGCACGGCAATAGCCACATTAGGGGCAAATTTGTGATTACCGGTGGCCACAACATCGTTATAATAGCCGGAAAGATCCTGCGGGGTATTTAGGTAAGTGTTTAAATTATCGAGAATCGGTTGGTATTCATTTTTAAAAGCGCTCAAAGTGCTGCGGACCCGGTCCCATTGACAGTTGATGTAATAAGTAGTGGCCTGGATGATACGCGGCTCCGGCATTAAATGCTTATTAAAATAAGGAGTTAAGAGTGATTGCAATTGCCCTAGGGCGTGGCCGGGATCCTCGAGCTGAAAATAGGCCCAAGCACTTTCGGAGAGCGCTTCGTACCACATGGAATCAAAGCGGGGAATTTTATTATACCAATCAACGGATTCTTGGTAGCGGCCGCTACCGTAGAGAGTGCGGCCCATGCCCAAAGTGGCCAGTTGCCAAATGCGGTGAAGCTCCCAATCTTCGGCGGTTTTGTCTTTAAGTTCCTCGGAAATGGCTTGGAAAAGTTCGAGAGTCCGCTGAGTATCCCCTTTTTGCAAGGCAATAAGAGCCAGAATATAACGAGCCTGATGAAAACGCAGGCCGGCCTTGCTTTTTACCGCAGCCAAAAACTGGGCCGCTTCGTCATATTTGCCCTGGCGGTAAGTCATTGAACCAATTAAATAATTTATTTCATTGATATTTTCCATCGGCAGGCGACTAAAGGCCTGGCCGTTATAGCCCTGATTGATGAGTGAGGGGATAAGAAAATTATCCCGCAATTTAGTGCGCACTGCCAAAAGGCCCTGGATGGCATTTAAATAATAGCGATGGTGCGGGCCAGCTTTAAAAATCTCGGCATAAAAATAATAAGCCGGCAGATAAATCTCTAATTTATTAAGAGATTCCGCCAAATAAATCTCTGCTTGCTCGCGGTTATCAGGGTTAATGGTATTGATAAAAACATCGTAAAAACCAAGGGCGGCCGCTTCATAATTGCCGCTCCTGTAGTAGGCCAGGGCATTATCGACCGATTGTGCTTTAAGCTGGGCCGGACCCAGGCAGGCGGCAATCACAATGAGGCCAACTAATTTATTTATCATCTGTTTCATCATGCTCTCCGCTAGATCACAAGAGGAAGCTAAGGCCGAGGAACACAGCCAAATTATTATTTATTTTGGTAGTTGTTTCGCCAAGGTTATCAACTTTATCGGCATATACTATATCTCTTAATTCCAGGCGCACACCGAGCCAGTTTTTGAAGAAAATACGCATACCTATGGAAAAGTCACCGGCCAGTTTAAAGCGGTCGGCCTTATTTTCCGGCACCTGAATGCCAAAAGAAAAGCGTTCCGGGCTATCTTTATCAATGACTTTACAAGTATTTACGCCGGTTTTGGAAGTGAGGCAGGGCTCTCTGGTTTCGGCAATGCCCATGCCGGCGCCAACGTAAAAATCAAAATCGCCCAGCACTCCGGGAACCAGGCGCAATTTGCCGTAAAAAGGTGACCATTGAAAACCAAAAGTGGTGTACCAGGTCATTTGCTTTAAATCGGCCATGGTGGGGGCCAGGCTTTCAAAGCGGTTTAGCTCCTCAACCAGGTTGGAATAGTAATTCCAGGCCCAGCCGCCGGAAAGTTCCAAAGCAAAATTTTCGCGGATGTGATAGGCGAGTGAGAGCGACGGGCCTATAAAACCGGTAAAACGGGTATTGGTTTTAGCCATAAAAATTGGGCTTATTTCAAACTTTCCCCGTTTGGAATAGGCGCGTTCCTGCACAACATAGATGGACTCATCCTTGTCGGCGGCCAGAGCGGCGGCGCTACTAAATAGGGTAACAAAGAAGAGCGACAGGCTGATTAAACGGCGTAAACGTGACATTCTCATGATCCTTTAACGCTCCATATACCTAAAATGGGAAGAAACTTAAACCGATATGAAACATATGATTCATGGTTAAGTAAGTGTAATCAGGTGTTTTTTTGGTTTTGTCGTTGTTGCTTTTCCATTTGCCGAAATAGTCGATATCGCGATATTCCATGCGGATCGCCATCCAGCTGGTGAGATAAATACGGCCGCCGGCGCCCCACTGAAAGTTGAATTTCACGCCGTCGGAAACTTTCTCCCCGGTATATTCTATGTGGCGGGCTCCATTGGCTCCGGCACCGAGTAAAAAGTAAATATTTCCGCTAATTGCCAGCTCACTCACCAGGTTTATTTTACCATAAATAGGCGTCCATAAAAAAACGGCATCGGCAATCCAAGTCATCATTTGTAAATCGGGAAAGTTGGGATTGCGCCCCCCGCCGTTGGCATTGATTTTATTTTGTACTGTAGCCATGATCGGATCATGTTTGCCAACCATGATGCCGCCATATAATTCTAAAGCGAAACTATCATGAAAATGGTAACCGATAGTGCCAACAAAACCTTTATGTTTTGCATACTTACTAACCATAGATGTAGTAAAATCCAACCCCAGTTCGAGGCGCTTTTGCGTGGGGTGGGCCTTATCCAAGAGAGTTGGTTTGATGGCAAAATCGGCATCGTTAAAGGGATCCTGTTCGTATTCTTTGGCTGAGGCATTTTGAATAAGAAGCAGAGATGTTATGAATACTTGCAAGAATAAACGCGGTTTCACGGTAAGTCCTCCGGACACTTCACGAGAGTGCGCATAGAAGGATTAACATATAGACTTAGCTTAGACAATCGGAAACTTTTATTCATAGTAAATTTAGGAGTGCTTTTTGTGCTGCGGGTAAATCATCAAAAGCTAAATCCGGCTCGAAAGCCCAAAGCTCTTTTGCCGTGTAGCGCCCATTGGCAATAGCGCAAACTTTGGCTCCGATGGCCCGGCCGGCTTTAATATCCAGCGGAGTGTCGCCAACTACCCAAAATTCGCCGATGGGCGCCTCACCGGCTATGGCTAATGCGCGCTGACAGGCGATTTGGAGCACTTTGCCTCGGTCTTCGTCATCATCGCCATAGCCGCCAAAGGTGAAGTAAGAGGCGAGCTCCGATTTTTCCATTTTAAGCTGGGCGCCTCTTTGCATATTGCCGGTACCGAGGCCCAAAAGAGCGCCATTATTTTTTAGTGCCGCCAGGAGTTCATAAGCTCCCGGAAAAACCGTCATGGCCTCCGGCAGAATGAGCCTATTTTCTAAATTTGCTAAATATTTAGCGGAGATGGCCGCAAATATGGCTTGTGTTTCCGCTATTTTGAATAAAGCCAGAGCCTCGCGGATGATGGAAAGATCGGTGCGCCCGGCCATTTCCAGATAGAGCCTGGAAGTGTCGGCGCCGCAGCATTCGCCAAGCGCTTTGGTGAGGGCCTCCCGCCCGTGGTGGTGCACAGTCAAAAGTGTGCCGTCTATATCAAACAAAAAGGCGACTTTGCCTAAGCTCATGTCAGCTCCAGATAGCGCTTTTCCAAACTTTCGCCCATTTTTAGGCCCAAGATGGTGGCGCTCATTTTTATGAGTTCGCCCAGAACTTTTCGTGTCAGTTCATCGAGCGAGATAGCTGTTTCGCCGCTTTTTTGGCAGAAAAGCTCGCATTTTTCTTTATCCCAGTTAAGTGTGGCTTCCGGCAGAGCGGCTTTTAGCTTTTCCAAGTTTGGCTCTTTGCCCAGGGTGATGATAAAATGCTCACCGCGCCGGCAGAGATCGCTAACGGTGCCAAAGGCTGTGAGTTTGCCATGATCGATAATGGCAACGTGTGAACATATTTCCTGTATTTCCGCTAAATTATGTGACGCGATAACCACAGTGCACTTACCGGCCAGCGCGGAGATTATTTGGCGCACAGCTTGGGCGTTGCGCGGGTCCAGGCCGCCGGTAGGTTCGTCTAAGAGCACTACCTCCGGGCTGCCTAGGAGGGAGCTTGCGAGGGCTACCCTGCGGGCCATGCCATGGCTCATGGATTTGCCGGATTGCCCGGCTGCTTCGGTTAGGCCGACCAGGTTCAGTACGCGCTTTACCTCGGCGGTGAGTTTTTCGCCTGTTAGCCCCTGCAGTGAGCCCAAATAGGCTAAAAAGGCTCTTATGGTGGTGCTGGGCGGCAAAATGGCATCCTGCGGCAAAGCCAGCACGCGGCCGTGCAATAGTGATTCGCTGCCCGGTTTATGGCCAAAGATGGTTACTGAGCCGCCACTGGGCTTTAAGTAGCCGCAAAGAATACGGAAAGTGGTGGTTTTGCCGGCGCCGTTGGGGCCTAAAAGGCCACACACTGCCCCGCGGGGAATGGCAAAGGTGATATCAGAAATGGCATTTATAGAACCATAATTTTTGCACAACTTATTGAAAACAATAGCTTCTTCGCTCATTTTGTACCTCAAATGTTTTTCTTCTCAATAAGCAAAACGCCAAGAGCGGTAAAGGCCAAAGCAAAGAGGCTGTATATGCCCATACACTGTAAAAGGCCGCTTATACCGGGATGCCAGAGCCATTTTTCATAGTGCCCCGGTGTGAGATAACTAAGGGCATGGCATATTGTGCCAAAAGCATTGTCTATCTCGGCATTGCCCAAAAGATTTATTAGCCAGAGGCCGGTAAGCAGGGCAAAGCAGGTAAAAAGGGCGGTAAAATGCGATTTCGACAAACCGGAAGCCAAGGCGATAACCGCCATATAAGTTAGCGTGAAGGGCATGATTAGCAGCATGGTTTTTAAGCCGAATTTTACGGCCGAAGCCACATCGAAGGCTGGTAAAAGCCACCAGCCGGTAGCGATGATGACGAACAGCATGAGTAAAGTAAGGCTCCAAATCAAAATCGTATGGGCCGATAGTTTGCCGATATACCAAGTGCGGCGGCTGATGCGCAGGAGGGGAAAACTGGCGGTGCGATGCTGTAACTCACTGGAAATCATATCAAAACTCAGTATGGCACCCAAGAAAGGCAAGAGCATTATAAAAAACCAAAGGGCACCCAGCATGAGCGGAGGGACAGGCAAAAGTTCGTTATATAATTGGCAAACGCTCTTATCACAGGCCGAAAGGGTGATAGTAGCATCGGTACAAGCGGCAGCACTATCAATGAGCACTTCACAGTCGCTGATGTGTTTTACCACAAAAAAAACCGATGATTTATATGATTCATCAAGTGAAGTGGCCACTCCAAAGCTCCCCAAAACTCCGCCGGCCTGGGCTCCAACCTGCATGGCTGTTGTCTTTACTTCGCGGGCAATAATAGAATAGACAAAAGTGCCGATGAGGCCGATGGCGATGAAAAGAATACTGTTTAGCCAAATGCGGGTGGATGACAAATGGAGGCTAAATTCAAATTTTACAACGCGCAAAATATCTTTGAACATAGTTAATACCTTAATATTACAAGAAAAATCTACCTTGAACCGGCTGCATTGTTATGGGCGAGAGCCTGCACGGCAATGTTGTCGCTAATGCCTTTTATAGCTGCCCGCAAGGCCGAAGAAGGAGTTACTCTTAAATAATCCGGCAATTTTATATGAGCCTCAAAGGCCTTTTGTTTGATAATAGTCATGCTTATGGGCACATCGCCGTGACAGCTAATGAGGCTGCCTTTTATGGCGCGAATTTGTTCATCGGTGGCATCATCGTAATCGAGCACCAGATTTATGCCGGTAGTTAAGTGCCATAGTTCCTCGAGCGGCGTGATGGCGGAAATTACCATCTTAGTGGTTTCGCGCTCGCCGTCGTATTCCAAATCGCCGCTTACCATAATGGGTTCATCGCCGTGAATGAGAGTTTCAAAATTTGGATATAATTTGGGTGGTAAAAAGGCTTCGATGGAGGCGCTTAAATCTTCCAAAGTTAAAAATGCCATGCGTCCGGAGCCGTCTTTGGTGATTTTTTCTTTTATGGCCGAAATAATGGCTGCTACGCGCACCGAAATGCGCGCTCTTTTGTGGTAACCGCCGTCTTCACTATCACCACCGCTATTCATGGCCATGAGCTTTTCTTTTACTTCATCGCTATTTAGATTATCAATTGGAGATATATCCCAAACGCCGAAATTTTCCTGGAAATTTTCAAGTGGATGGCCTGAGAGATAAAAGCCCAGCGCCTCGTGCTCGGCCCTAAGCTGCTCTTTGTCGCTCCATTTTGCTCCGGGGTCGTAAGTTTCATCACGAATATTGCTTACATCGACATCCTCGGCGCCAAACATATCAAAGAGGCTTTGCTGGCCGCGCAGTTTATCCTTTTGCACGCGCTGCCCGTGGCTTAGGGCCTTATCTATAGCGGCCATCAAAGAACCGCGTTCCTGCCCGAAGCAATCGAGAGAGCCTGATTTTATTAATGATTCAAGTACCTTGCGATTTATTTTGCGCAAGTCCACCCGCTCGCAAAATTCAAATAGGGAGACAAAGTGGCCGTTTTGCTGCCGATCTTCCAGAATAACTTCCAGCGCGGTATCGCCCAAACCTTTGATGGCTCCCAGGCCAAAGCGGATGGTTTTAGGCTCTGGCACAGAGAAGAAGCGCTCGCTCTGGTTGATGCAGGGGGAGAGCACTTTAATGCCCATGGAGCGGGCTTCGGCTACATAGCGCACCACTTTGTCGGTGTTGCCCATTTCCGTGGAGAGCAAGCCGGCCAAAAACTCGGTAGGGTAATAATATTTTAAATAAGCCGTTTGGTAGGTGATGAGGGCATAGGCCGCAGAGTGTGATTTATTAAAAGCGTAGCCGGCAAATTTCTCAATTTGTTCATATAGTTCTGTGGCTTTGTCCTTGGGCATGCCTGATTTTTCAAAAGCGCCATCGACAAATTTCTTTTTGAGCTCGGCCATGACGTCCTTTTTCTTTTTGCCCATAGCCTTTCTGAGCTTATCGGCGCCGCCCATGGTAAAGCCGCTTAAGGCAACGGAGATTTGCATGACCTGCTCTTGATAAACGATGACACCGTAAGTATTCTTTAAAATATCGGCCAGTACCGGGTGGGGGTACTCAATCGGCTTGCGGCCATGTTTTCTATCGATGTAATCATCCACCATGCCGGCATCCAAGGGGCCGGGGCGGTAGAGAGCCACAGCGGCTACAATATCTTCAAAGCAATCGGGGCGCAGACGCCCTAAAAGTGCTTTAAAGCCGCTGCTTTCCAGCTGAAAGACGCCGTTGGTATCGCCATCGGAGATGCTTTTATAAATATTGGGATCATCAGTGCCTACAGCCATTAAATCTAGCGGCGGTAGCCCCTCGCGCTCGCGGGCTTTATTGGTGAGGCGCAGCGCTTTATCAATGTGTGTTAAGGTTTTTAAGCCCAAAAAGTCAAATTTAACCAGCCCGGCTTCTTCCACCTCCTCTTTGGCATATTGCGAGATGAGCTCGCCATCGTTGGTCATGAGCGGCACATATTCCCAAAGCACTTTTTCGCCGATGACCACGCCGGCAGCGTGCATACCTGTTTGGCGGTTTAACCCTTCTAAGGCGCTGGAAATCTCAATAACCTTGTGCCAGGTGGGATCTTCATCGGCCTTTTGTTTGAGCTTTGGCTCCAGTTGTAAAGCCTGTTCCAGAGTGATGTTTTTGCCATCAATCATATTGGGAATGCCGGTGGTCAGGCTATTTACTTCCGTATAAGGCAGGCCCAGGGATTTGGCCACGTCCTTAATGACCATTTTGGCGCAGAGTTTGCCGAAGGTGACAATCTGGCCTACATTTTGAGCGCCGTATTTTTGGGTGACATATTCGATAACTTCGCCGCGCCGCTCCTGGCAGAAATCCACATCAAAATCGGGCATGGAGATACGTTCGGGATTCAAAAAGCGCTCAAAAATGAGCTGATTCTTGATGGGATCGAGCTCGGTGATGCGTAGGGCATAAGCCACCAGTGAACCGGCACCGGAACCGCGGCCGGGCCCCACGGGGATGCCATGCTCTTTGGACCAGTTGATAAAATCCCACACGATGAGGAAGTAGCCGGGAAAATCCATTTTGATGATGACTGAGAGCTCATAATCAAGGCGCTCCTGGTAGAGCTTTTTATCCACTTCATAAGAGAGCTCAGTATAGCGCTTTTTTAGGCCGTCGTTACTCAGTTTTACCAGATAATCGGCGAGAGTGTAGCCCTCCGGCACCTGGTATTTGGGCAGATAGTGGTGGCCGAGATCGAGAGTGACATTGCACATATCGGCAATTTTCAGTGTGTTTTCCAGCGCTTCAGGGCAAGAAGAACCAAAATTTTCCCACATTTCCTCCGGGCTTTTCACATAGTTTTGGTCGGTATGCTCGTGAGTGGCAATGTAATCCGAGAGCAGCACTTTTTGCTGCATGGCCATGAGCGCCTGGTGGGCGGCGGCATCACTTTGGCGCAGATAGTGGGCATCGGCGGTGGCCACCAGCGGGAGTTTAAGATACTCGGCTACTTCCATGAGCATTTGGTTGGCTCTTGGCTGATCTTTATAGCCGTTGTGCTGCAACTCCAAAAAATAATGGCCGGGTTCAAAGAGTTCGGCATATTCTTTAGCTGTGGCAATAGCGGCATCCATGCCGTTTTTAAAATAAGAGCGAATGACTTCGCCGCCCAGGCAGGCACTAGTGGCAATAATGCCCTCGGTGCGCCCCTTTAGGAGCTCTTTATCTACGCGCGGGTGATAATAAAAGCCCTCTATATTGGCCATGGAGATGAGATACATGAGATTTTTATAGCCAATTTCGTTTTTGGCCAAAAGCACCAGGTGATAAGACTCGCGCACTGTGCGATCTTTACGCCCTTTGGGCCCGGCTACATAAGTTTCGCAGCCCAGTATTGGCTTAATGCCGC
>JAEEML010000092.1 GCA_016283195.1 Deltaproteobacteria bacterium
TCCTTGTAATGCGGTAATTCCTTTTACCGCTGTTTAACATCGGTAATATCACAGGTAAATCCACGAGACTTACACAGTGAGGTCACTACATATTGTCTCCATTTTTACAAATAGAGAGGGCTCATCTATTTGAATTTACATTCTTTCTATAAATAACTACCGAGTCCGAGCCCGGGCCGGGGCGGCAGCCCCGGCTAAGCCTGAGGCGACTACTCAGATCCGGTCTCAAGTGTGGCCTCTGGCTTTTAAGACAAAGCAGAAGAGATATATTTCGTAACATGCCATAAATAAAGTTTTTTTTATTGAATAGCCGGGGTCCAGTGGTGCCCCCTGGTCGTGCAAAGGAGGAGGGGTTCGGGGAGGAACAATAGCGCTTCGAAAGTAGCGTGGGTCCTCCCCGAAAAAGAAAAAAAGCCATAAATTCTAATATGAGCCAGACACAAAAAATCAGCGCGAGGCACCCAAAGCCCTGATTTTAAAATTAATTTTTCTAATAAAAATAATGAGTTAATTTTTCGTTTGGGAGAAAACGGCGAAAACAGGAAAAAAACTATCAGGCATTAAAAATGAGGTGGGCAAAAACTTTGGCATCACCCAAAATGTTGGAAAGAATGGCATATTCATTGGGGCCGTGCATAGTTTCGTCCTGTTTGCACCACACGACGGCATTAAAGCCCTCTTTGCGGATATGGGCCGCGACAGTGCCGCCGCCGATGCCCTGGGCAATGGGTTTTACTCCATAAACATCGCTAATAGCTTTGCAAATGCCCTTAACCACCGGGGCATCGGCCGGAGTGGGCGGGGCGGCATCGGAGCGCTGCACCACCTCTATCTCGCAGGAAACGCCGCTCTCTTTGGCTACTTTTTGAGCAATTTCATTAGCCCTAGCAATTACATCATCGAGTTTGTATTCCGGCATGACGCGGCAATCCACATAAAAGACATCTTCGCCGGGAATAGTGTTGACATTGGGCACATTGGCCTCTTTTTTCGTGGGCTCAAAGGTGGAGTGCGGCGGATCAAAGAGGCTGTTTTGGGCCGGAAAGATTTTGTAAAGTTCATCAAGAGCCACGGCAATGCGCGCGCCGCCCTTAAAGGCATTAGCGCCTTTATGGGGCATGGAAGCGTGGCACTGCACCCCGCGGGTGATGACTTTAAGCCACAAAATGCTCATTTCGGCCACTTCCACCTGGGTGCCGTCGGCAGTGCCGCCATCGGGCACCACAATGTAATCATCTTTGCCAAAAGGTGGGTTCTTCATAATTTCGCCGATACCGAGCTCGTTACCCGTCTCCTCGTCGGCTACCATTAGGAGCTTGATATCAACAGGCGGAACTATCCCTTCATCAATAAAAGCGCGGGCCGCCAGTACGGAAGCTGAGAGCCCCTGCTGATCGTCTTCCACTCCGCGGCCATAGATTTTATCGCCATCGACGCACACTTTCCAAGGGTCGCTATCCCATTTAGCGAGGTCACCTGGCGGCACCACATCCATGTGCGCCATGAGCCACACCGCTTTACTATGGTCTTTGCCGGGGATGGTGGCGATAAGGTTGGGGCGATAACCGCAGGAGACTGTGGGATCTTTAGAATTTACTTCTTTAATATCGCCAATGCCGTGTTTTTTGAGATATTCTTTAATAAATTCAGCTTTTTTCTGCTCGCCGTCGCCGCCTGATTTGGGGCTCATAGCGATGATAGCGGTAAGCGAAGTTTCCAAATCAATAAGCTCCTCGCGGTAGCTGTCGATGCGGGAAAATAGTTTTTTTAATTCGGTCATTTTTTACCTCCTTGTTAGACACGGTTAACGGCCGGCTGTTTTATAGCAGATTGCAGGTTATTCTTCAATATCAGGCTAAAAGCGCCGCAATATCTTTTTCTATTGCCGCAGCATTTATAACAGGCTCATAGCGAGCTACCACTTCGCCCTCTTTGGATACTAAAAACTTGCTGAAATTCCAGCGGATATCATTTGTGCCACCGGTACCGCTAAGCTTTTCGAGCATGAGCATGGTGGCTTTGTCCTTTAGCCCTTTGGGGCTGACATAAGGCTTTTGCTCTTTCAAAAAAGTAAAAAGCGGCGCGGCCTCCGGGCCATTGACAGCAATTTTTTTAAATCTTTCAAACTTGGTATTGTATTTTAAAGTACAAAAAGTGTGAATTTCTTCATCGCTGCCTGGCGCCTGCTCCTTAAATTGGTTGCAGGGAAAATCGAGTATTTCAAAACCGCGCTCATGGTATTTTTCATAAAGCTCTTCCAGATCCTTATATTGCGGCGTAAAACCGCAACCGGTGGCCGTATTAACAATGAGCAGCACTTTGCCTTTGAAAGTAGCGAGAGAAACCGGGTTACCCCGGCGATCCAGTACAGTAATATCATATAAAGATGGCATATTTTTCATCTCCGGGCCGGGGAATTCCGGCTTAGGCCACAGCATAGAAAATTATTTCGGTGCGGTAAATAACTTTAACTTTCGAAAAGCAAAAATTTTCATTAATTAAACCTAAAGCGGCTCAAGATGTGCTATCATCGGCCGGCGCCTTGAAAAAATGTGCACTAAAACGGCGCCCCAAGGACTTAGA
>JAEEML010000093.1 GCA_016283195.1 Deltaproteobacteria bacterium
GGAGCAATCGGAAGCCCCATCTGGAGGGGTAAGTAATAAGTCGCTGCGTTGATAACCATAAAGGCCGCTAGCATAAATACCATGGTTGCCAATACCCACTCTGTTATCATCAATATGTAATACTTTAGCACATTCCCAAAGAGTACCATCACTTTTTAGTGCTTCACCTTCTCCGCATTTGGGCAAAGCGCTATCTTGCATGGCATTAAAGCTTAAATGCTCTGGTGTGATACAACCATCACAAAAAATCGTGTTGGCCACTTCGGCATGTTCGGCCGCTATGGCATAAGGCACGCTGTTGATAGGGAGGCGCGGCAAAAGTTCTTCACCATCAACACTGATGGCAAGTTCCAGCCTGGTGGCCCCAGCTACCAAAGCGGCATCCACATTGGGGATAACCAAAGTATAAAGGCCGGATTCAATATCCTTTTGCTCTTCGTTTTCGGCCACAATAGTATCGCGTTCATTGTAAATGGCCGCGTGAATGGTATGCTGGCCATTTACCAATTGGCCATTTTCTTTTAAAACACCATGATGAGTAAAAGAGAGAGGCACAGCAGCAAGAGCTCCATTTGTCCCCAAGAGAAAAGCCAGCAAAAACGCCATGATTTTCTGTTTCATTACAACCTCCTCCATGTTAGCGTCCCCTTCCTGGGACTAACTAAATATTTATTCATTTTTCTGCCTTGGGCAATAAATATTTAAGCCGGCCTGGAAATTTGGGATAGTAAAAGCCTAGTTCCTTAGTTGAAATAAGTATATATATTCAACAGCGGAAAGGAACGTAAGATAACCAGAAAAGACCTAAAAGCAGCAGTGACATGAAAAGCTGAATATAAAACGGGCTGGCGGAGGTTAAAAAATGGCCAATTTGGTTATAACTAACGGCTGCAATTTACATTGCCCCTTTTGCTTTGCTTCGGAGTATCGCCGGGAGCCGGGAGCGGCTCAGGAAATGAGCCTGGCGGAATTTGCCTTCGAGCTGGATTTTACCGCCGGTGAGTGCGTGCGCCTTTGCGGCGGCGAGCCGACTCTGCATAGCCATTTTGGCGAATTTATGGATTTTATTCTAAATAACACCGCTAAAAGCATTTTTATTATGACTAACGGCCTCTGGCCGGAAAAGGTCTCAAATTATATAGCCGGGCTAAAAAGGAGCCATAAAAAGCGCCTTAATTTCATGGTAAACGTGCTGGAGAAAAGCGCTTATAATATTGCGGAAAGAGAGCTTTTAGAAAAAACGCTAAAACTTTTACCAAAAGAGCGCACTACTATAGCCATCACCATTTATAACGCTCAGCCGGATTTTAGCTATCACCTTGAACTTATTGACAAATTTTCTTTTACTTGCCTGCGCTACAGCCTGGCGGCGCCCAATATTTCCGACCCGCGCAGTTGGCATTTTATAAGTGAGCGCCATTTTTACCGTTTGGGCCAAACGCTCACCGCCTTACTAAAAGAAGCCATAAAAAGAGGCATTTATTTGCAAGCCGATTGCGGCTATCTGCCGCGCTGTTACTGGCCGGAAGAAGCACTGGATATTTTGGAAAGCCGCCAGGGGAAGCAGGCCGATATAGCTTTTAATTGTCACGGCCCCATAGATATAGGCCCTTTGGGCCATGCCTGGCGCTGCTTCGGGTTAAAAAGTCTAACCACGGTAAACACCCATAATTATACTGATTATTTGGAGTTGCAAGAAGAGATAGAAGACATTAGCCACTCCTTCACCCAGAATTTTCTAAAAGAGGAATGCCGCCTTTGCCCTTACCGCCTGGCCAAAAAATGTATGGGCGGTTGCCTCGCTATGCGTAAAGTAAATGCGCTTCTAAAAGAGACCGAGACACTGGGCCTAGATTTCGGGAACGATATAGAGCTGCTTGAAGCCAAAGCCATAAGGGACGAGAAGCGCCTAATGGTTTTTAAGAGCCCCAAAGGGCCAAAGCTAATGTGCCAAACTGCCGGTGAATGGGAAGAATTTTTGGCCGATAAAGATATTACTGCCCTACTCCTTTCTCTTAATGGCCGAGAGAACTTGGGGTATTTTATAGAGCGTCTCTCCCTAGCCGCCGGTACCCCCGGGCTGCTCCGCAAGGTGCGGGAACTCTATGCCCAAGGGTTAATTTTGCTGCGTCCAGGCGAGTAAAAAGAAAAAAGAAGGCAATAATTACCTCTTAACTTACTTTATCACTTGAATTTGCTTCACTCATTTAGTATCTTTCCGCCCGGAGTATTTTACCCAAATTTTCGGCCAAATAGCCGTAAATTTGTTTTATCAGCGAGATTTGTTTCATGCGTTTTTACTGTGCGAAATGCCAGGCTAAATACAGTATAGATGATAGCAAGCTTCCTCCGGGAAAAGTATTGCGCCTCTCCTGTAAAAAGTGCCAATCTACTATTAGAATCAGCGATGGCAAAGTGCTTGAAGGAGCTACTTTGCGCGAAGCGGCTCCTGCTCCCGCCAAATCTGCGCCGGCTCCTTTGGAAAAAGTTGCCACCAAAAGCAAAGCCGGCAGCAGCGGCGAACGCTGGTATATTTTAATCGGCCAGGAGCGCCAAGGTCCCATCAGCAAAGAGGCTTTAATCGACAAATGCCGCAATAAAATCATAGATAAACACTCATTTATCTGGCACAAAGGCATGGCTAGCTGGGAACGGCTTTCCGAGGTGCCGGAGTTCAAAGAACTGGCTGAGGAAGTAGGCACAGCGCCTTGGCGGGTAGCCGCGCCCATATCAGATGCCGAAGCCGCCGAGCTCACACGCCAAAATCAGGATTCCCTCTCGGCCGGCGCCAGACAAGGACAAGCCGTTTCGGCCGATATGTTACCCAGCGAGCTTTCATTTTCCGCTTATGATACTCTTATGGATGCCCCAATGGATGCCAACGTGGGGCGCGTTGTCAATAAAGATGGTTCCACATCAGAAGAAATGCCGCTCATCTCCCCGATGCCCATGGAGCCGGTAACCAGCGAATATTACAATGCTCCTCCAGGGGAAGCCACCAAAATATTCTATGCTACTGCCGGCATTTACAAGCGGCGCAAAAATCACAAAATTGCCGCTATTGCCATTTCCTGCGCCTTTGCTCTTTTGGTGACTTTTATTGTCTGCGATGCCAATGGCTGGATTCAGCTCCCCGGTATGGGCGCTTTTTATGAAAAAACCGATATGCTGGATCCCAATAAAGAGCGTGGTATCGAGCGCATTCAAACTAAACTCACGCGTAAAGATATTACTCCCGAAGAGCGTGAAGCCTTAAGGCGTAAACTCCATCTCTATGAGGAAGTGGATGTAAATAGCTTAAAGCAGGTTAAAGGCAAACAAAACACCGCCAAAAAAGGCAAAGGCAGTGTTAAAGGAGCCCAGGCTACAGCTCAAACGCCCGAATATCACGAAGAATTTAAAGAAGAGGCCCCAGCTGCTAA
This sequence comes from Deltaproteobacteria bacterium, assembly GCA_016283195.1. GTDB lineage: Bacteria > JAEEML01 > JAEEML01 > JAEEML01 > JAEEML01 > JAEEML01. Next base: position 3,423 of record JAEEML010000093.1, read on the forward strand.
AGGTACCCAGCAGGATCTTTTGGCCGCTATGTACAGCGACAGCCGCAAAAAAGATACCAAAGTTGAACTCAAGCTGGAAAACAAAGTGTCGGTCTCCGATTTGCCGGCCGGTCTTACTCAGGAAGCTATTTCCCAAGTCATCGGCGAAAGCAAAGGAGCCCTTCGCCTCTGCACTGCCGAAGCCATCAAAGCCGGTGAAAAAATAAACGGGCGCATGGAAGTGGAATTTACTATTACCGGCAACGGGAAAGTCAGCGAAGTGACTATTCCCACAAAGAAATTTAAAGACAGCAAAATGGCCGGTTGCGTAAGCCGTAGTGTTAAGCGGTGGATCTTCCCCAAATTTAACGGCGAACCGGTAACCGTATCCTATCCTATTATTATTACCCTTGGCATTTAACTTATTAGCGGAGCAGGGAGAGATGGGAACAGAATTAGCTACATACCTGGTAAAGCACGATGTCCTGACCGAAGCACAGGCGGATGAGTTGCTAAAACGCATGGTATTAAGCGGTGGCTCTTTCGACACTCAGCTTCTGGAATGTGACATTTTAGGTGAAACAGGCTGCTTAAAGGCCATGCATGAAGCCTTTGGCATAGGGGTTGTCACCAAGCAGGATATAGATACTACTCCTCCGGAAGTGGCTATAACTTTTCCTCTTATCTTTGCCCAAATGCATAATTTGGTGCCGCACCGTTTTCAAAATGGCGCCTTGGTAGTGCTGGCAGCAACGCCGCCAAGCGAAAACGAAATGGCCAATATTGTTCAGCGGCTGGGCGTCAAAGTGGAAGTACGTCTCACTCCGGAGGCGCGCCTGCACTATGCTCTGAATAAGATGTATGGCCTGGAGATTCCGCCGCGTTTTAGCAAACTTTTGGCCAAAATGGACGGCGAAGCTATCAACAAGCGCTCCATCGCCCGCATGAAAGCTGTCTGGGCTCTCACCAGCAAACCCATACCGGAGCAGAATATCAGCGTTGGCGAAGTTTCAAAACGCATTGATGCCGCCTCAATACGCAAAGAATTAATAAAAGCCGGTGACCGCGATGCCATAGTAGATCTGCTATTGGAAGCTGTGCTCACTAATTTCAATTTTGTCGCCATTTTTACCGTAGTGCATAATACCATCAGCGGCTGGGCAGCCATGGGCGGTCACGGTGACGAGCGCGTGCAGGATATTTCCCTCGATGTATCGGCACCGAGTATGTTGCAAACTGTCGTAAAAACCCAATCTCCATATTTGGGGCGCGTGCCCAAAACAGCCACCAACCGCACTATTTTGGAAACTATGGGGCGTTCCTGGCCACCGGCGGCTTTTTTAGCCCCGCTAAGAGTCAGCGGCAAAGTGGTGGCCGTGCTCTACGGCGATACCAGCATTGTAAAATTTTCCAATGAGTCGGTGAAAGATCTTTTGGTTATTGTGGCCGCTGCCGCCAAAGGGCTGGAAAATGTCATCAGGAAAAACAAGCGCCAATTACAAAAATCATTGGAAATTGCCAAAGCTGAAGAGGCATCGGAAACATTAGTAAAATCAGAGCCGCCGGCCATGCAGCCGGCGCCAGAAGCTGTGCAGCCAGTGCCTGAAGCCGTACAGCCAGTGCCTGAAGCTGTGCAGCCAGCGCCAGAAGCCGTACAGCCAGCACCTGAAGCCGTGCAGCCAGCGCCTGAAGCCGTACAGCCAGCGCCAGAAGCCGTGCAGCCAGCGCCTGAAGCCGTGCAGCCAGCGCCTGAAGCTGTGCAGCCAGTGTCTGAAGCCGTGCAGCCAGCGCCTGAAGCCGTGCAGCCAGCGCCTGAAGCTGTGCAGCCAGTGTCTGAAGCCGTACAACCAGCGTCTGAAGCCGTACAACCTACGCCTGAGCCTATTAAACCTGTAGCCCCGGTAACCACCGGCTCCCTCTCCTCAATTCTCGGCCAAACACTGCTCTCTGCTCCTCTAGCCGTAACCGAGGACGACACCGATGATGACGACGGCTGGGACGATGTGGCCGTAGAAGCTGATACCATCACCAGCTTACCCGGCACCGGCGAAGGTGAAGAAGAGGAAGAAGAAGGCCCGGAAAGCGCGCCGGCCGAGGAGATAGCAGGCGCCGGCGGACGCAGTGCCGAATTAATAAAGAGCTGGAATCTGGTTATTGCCCAAATTCGCGAAAACGGCGCCGGGGGCGCCGGGGCCATAGCTCAGGCGCCGGCACCGGAACCGGTTGATTTAAATACCAAACTCACGGCAGCCATCCGCGAACTTTTGTCCGAATTGCAAAGCAATCAACTTGATCCTTTCTCCTTTCAACAAGTGGAAGCCCAGCTTATCGCCATGCCAGATGAGCTGCTCATCCCGGAATTAATTGCCGTTTTCCCCGGCAACTTAACGGTTGATCCCTTTATGCCCGGAGTGCGTCTCCCCGTGCCGGAGGAGCTTTCGGCCGTTCTCGCTCTCCTAATGCATTTAGGCAGCCGCGCCGAACCGGTGATTAAAGAGGCCCTTTCGGCCGGTGAGGCGCGGCACCGCTTTGTGGCCGCTTATCTTTTAAGCCGTGTCTATTTACCGCAAATTATAGAAGATCTCGGCCTGCTCCTCTATGATAGTGAATCAAAAGTGCGTTTTGCCGCCGCGTACGCCATGCGCCGCTATTGTCACACCCCGGAATATGAGCAGGTGCTGGCAACAGTCAGGGAGCAATTAAATCAATCGGATCTGCCCGGGCAACTGGCAGCCATTCAGCTGCTCTCTCAGCTGCGTGATTCCCGCTCGGTGCCGGAATTAATCGATATTTTGCATAGCGGCAGCACGGCTCTTATTACTTCGGCCACAGCCGCTCTGCTTACTATTACCGGCCAGGCTTATGGCAATAATATTCAGTACTGGCTGGCCTGGTGGCAATCGCACTATAATGTCTCGCGTGAGTATTGGCTTTTGGAAGGCCTTGTTCATCAGGATCCCACCGTCCGCCAGGTGGCTAATGCCGAACTTCAGGCCATTACCGGCTTTAATGCCGGCTTTAATCCGCGCGACAGCGAAGAAAAGCGCCAGGCTGCCCTGGCTCGTTGGCAAAATTATTTTGCCAAAAGATAATTCTTTTTCGCCCCTTGCCCCATGAGGCTGGTGGCGTTATGTTTTAAGCGGCGCTAATGCTGCACTCCGCCGAGGACAATATGAGGTTGGCTATCTTCTCCGATGCCCATGGCAACATAGAAGCTCTGGAAGAGGTTTTGAAATATTTACGCGGACAAAAAATTGATCGCTATATTTTCTTAGGCGATGCCGTAGGTTATGGTCCTAACCCCAATGAGGTGTGCGCAGCCTTGCGCTCTCTACCTAATCTGGTGGCTGTTTTGGGTAATCACGACGCGGCAGTCAGCGGCCGTATGCCATATAAAGATTATTATGAAGCAGCTCGCAAAGCTCTGGACTGGACAGTGAGCCGCCTTTCCAGCGATAATCTGTCCTGGCTCTCCTCACTGCCTTATAAACACAGCGAAGGTGATTTTACCTTTTCCCACGGCTCACCCCTCTCACCGGCATCTTTTGATTATATCTTTTTGCCAGAGCAACTTCTCGATGTCTATGATGAGTGGGATTCTTTTTCACACCTCACTTTTATCGGCCATTCTCATTTAACTATCGCCTTTAAATTTAATGATACCGAAGTTACCCCATTGGTACTCGATAAAATAAAGTGCGCGCCGGAGTTTAAATATGTCATCACCGTGGGCAGCGTCGGCCAGCCTCGCGATAACGATCCCAGAGCCTGCTGTGGCATTTTCGACAGCAAAGATTCTACCTTTACTTACAAGCGGCTCCCTTATGACAACGAAAAAACCAGGCAAAAAATCATTGATGCCGGTTTGGCTCCTGCTTTTGGCGACCGCTTGCTTATCGGCATGTAATAGCCAAAAAGAACCGCAGGCCAAAACAACTGCCGCTTTAGGCGAGACGCTAAATGATGCCTCTATAAGCAAAGAGGCCAGGGCAGCCGTTCTGCGCGAACTCGCCCAAAGAGGCGAAGCGGCAGCTATTCCCTATATCGATACCTATCTGGCTACGGAAAGAGAGGCCGATCTTTTTATCATGGCCCTGGGAGCTCTGGTGGCTACCGGGCGCGAGGAGGCCGCTCATGTAATCATCGAGCATACTAAAAAAAAGAGCCCGGATATGGTAGTACAAATGATTTATGCCTTAGAACAGCTCCCCGGAGCGGAAAGTGAGGCCTTTTTAATGACCATGGCGCATGGTTATCCCGATAATAAAGTTCGCGAGACTGCCAAAAATGTGTTAAAAAACAAAAAGCGTTTTGCGCCAACGAGCGGAGAAAACTAAGATGAAGAAAATATTTTTCCAATTGACATCCCTCTATGCCCTGCTTTTTTTATTTGCAGCTTGCGGCGGCGCCCCCAAAGCCGGCCCCAAGGCCAATACTGCTCCATCTTATAGTGAAAGTGTGGCTATTTTTTACCCGCTCGCCGTGGGTTACAAGTGGACTTTTAAAGGCACTATGATTGGCATTGTAACCGAGCGCACAGTGCAAATTACCGGCCAGGAAGATGGCTATTACCTGGATAACAGCGGCGGCGCTTTTAAGATAGATGCTTACGGCCTTTTGGATAAAAGCGGTCGCTATCTTCTGCGCGGCCCCTTGGCCAAAGGCACTACTTGGATGAGCGTCCCTAATGTTTCTACTGTGGAACGCTATGAAATTGTCAGCGAAGGCAAAGAGGTCTCCACCCCGGCCGGCCTCTTCCGCGGCTGCCTGGAAGTTAAAAGCACCAGCAAATTAAATAACGGTGATATGTTAATAAATATCACCACTTTTGCTCCTAAAGTCGGCATTATTAAGATTCAGACTTTTGTGCAAAGCAAAACCAGTCGCCTGCCGCAAGTTGACCTCTCTCTTATTAATTACAGCACTTATTAAGTAAAGCGCCCAAAAGGAACGGTGGCTATGATACCAGATCTCTTTACCATCATCGCTGTCTCTTTGAGCGGCACCATGATTGCCGCTTTTTTGGCAGCTCTGCCCATTGGCAGCTCTATCCACATTTGCGGGCTTTTAATGCTCATTTTGGCCAATATGTCGGCAGCCACCCTCATTTCCACCAATGCGGCCATTGCCTTAACCGTAGCTGTAGCCGTTGGCTACACCATGGGCAGCACCATTCCAGCGCTGGTCTTCCAGTGCACCGATGAAAGTTCTATTTATTTTCCGCCGCTCGGCAACCGCGTAGCCCAAGATGGCGAGCTGCATACGGCCGTTATGTACACCGGCCTGGGTTCTCTCGCCGCCATTGCCATTTTACTGATCACTGCGCCCTTTGCCGCTATTTTGCTGCCCTCTTTGCACTGGTTTTATGACGAATATCTCAACCTTATCCTCTCTCTCGTTCTGCTTTGCCTCATTCTTTCTTTAATTCAAGATAGTTTGCGCCAAAGCCACACCGGCCGGGGCAAAGATTCCGTGCGCCTTATTTCCGGCTTAATCACCATTATTTTAAGCGGCATTACCGGCTTTATTATTTACCACCACCCCATGACCACCGTAAACACCGCCGATATGCAGTTCACTCCTCTGTTTCTGGGGCTATGGGTTATTCCCTGGCTCATAAAAAATATCAATAATCGCCCGGCAGCTATTAAAAACCAGCCGAAAACGGTCAACTTTACCTTAAACCCGAAAAAAACTGTTTTTGCCATTTTAAGCGGTTCTTTTATGGGCCTTGCCACTCTTATCACTGCCATTTCCGCTCCCTGCGCCATGGCTATAGCCGGCTGGACACTCCTGCGCCGCGAGCGCCGCTTGCAATTAATCGGCCAGGCGGCAGCTCGCACCATGCTCATCGTGGGCGGCGCATTACTTATATTTGTGCCGGACAACCATTTACACCGCGGCCATTTCGGTTGGTTTTTTCAGCATGGGGCCACAGCTTTTTCGCCGGCTGATTTTACCATCGCTCTCTTTGCCATGCTACTCGCCGCCGCCGTAACTTTTTATATGCTCTCACCAATGGCCACTATTGCCATTGCTTTTGTCCGTAGCTTTCCGCGCTACCTGATTCCGGCTATTTCCGTTATTCTCATAATCATCTCCGTCAGCTTTGTTTTTGGCCTTAAAGGTCTCTTAATTTTAGTCATCGGGTCAGCTATAGGCGGCTTTGCTCTCTCTTTCGGCGCTAGGCGCACCAGCTGTCTGGGGGCGGTGCTCATTCCCCCGTTTTTGGATTTCATCGGTCTTGGCGAAGCATTGGCCCAAGCTCTGGGCATTTAAACAAATGGAGGACTTATGCTTAAAGTCCGCAATATAACCAAACAATATGGCAATTTCACTGCTTTAAAAGATGTCTCTTTTGAGATAAAGCCGGGCGAAATTATCGGCCTTTTAGGCCCTAACGGCGCCGGCAAAACCACGCTCATTAAAATTCTCACCGGCTATTTTGAGCCCTCTGCCGGCAGCCTTGAAATAGGCGGATACGATGCACTAAAAGCGCGAGAAAAAATTAATAATCTCATTGGTTATTTACCGGAAAACGCCCCGCTTTACGGCGAGCTGAATGTCCAGGAGAGCCTGGTTTTAGCCGCCAAGATACATGGCCTCTTTGGCGCTCATTTAAAAGAACGCCTAACCTATGTGGTAGAAAAAACCGCTCTTTGGGAGATGTTAACCAGGCCGGTGGGTCAGCTTTCCAAAGGTTACCGCCAGCGCGTGGGCCTGGCCGCCGCCATCATTGCCGAACCCCGTTTTTTGATTCTCGATGAACCGACAAACGGCCTCGACCCCACACAAATAAGCACCCTATTGCATTTTATTAAAGAACTGGCCGAAAATTGCACCGTATTATTATCAACCCACATTCTTCAACAAGTGGAAGAAGTTGCCGAGAGAGCTCTAATTTTAATGGGCGGCGAATTAAAGGCTGATTTAAGCCTCTACGACCTAGCCCAAGAAAATACTTTTAATATGTTGCTGGATAGCGCCTCTTTTTCGGCCGACGATTTGCAAAAATGCAAAAACATTCTTGAAAACATTAAAGAATTTAGTGTCACTTTTTCTGAAACTGCCGCCGATGGGGGCTGGCATATTCGCGCTGCTGCCCCAGCCGATTGCCCCCTTGGCGAAAAACTCTACAACCTGGCCAGGCAAAATGATTGGCCATTAAGAGAACTCTACCGCGAGCGCCCTTCGCTGGAAGCGGTTTTTCGGGAAAAACTCATCGGCCGGAGCGCTTTATGAAAAAGACCTTAATAATTGCCAAAAAAGAATTTCTAAACATTTTATATTCCCCGAGCGCTATACTTTTCCTTTTACTCTTTTTGCTTATTAACCTGTTTTCCTTCTTCTATGTGGAAAATTTCTTTGGCCGCGGCGTGGCCGATATGCGCCCGTTTTTCAACCAAATGCCCGTTTTACTGCTCTTTTTGGCGGCCGCTTTTACTATGCGCCTTTGGGCCGGAGAGCGCGAGAGCGGCACTATTGAATTACTATTGACGCTGCCTGTTTCCGCCTTAGAGGTCGTCATTGGCAAATTCCTGGCCGGCCTGGCCCTGGTTAGCATAGCCATTTTGGCCACCTTGCCACTGCCGCTGATGGTCGCCGCCCTTGGCCCACTTGATACCGGGCCGCTTGTTAGCGGTTACCTGGGCACTTTACTCCTGGCTTCTTTTTATCTCTCTCTCGGCCTTTTGGTCTCCGGAATTTGCCGCAATCAACTGCCGGCTCTTCTTTTAACTTGCACTTTGGGCGGCTTTTTTTGGCTTCTTGGCGAGCTGCCTCATTATTTTTCCTTGCCGCCGGCTTTAGATGCCTTCTGCCTGGCCATAGGCAGCGGCAGCCGCCTCGCCAATATGAAAAAAGGGCTCATCGATCTGCGCGATATTATTTACTATCTTTCTTTTACAGCCCTCTTTTTAAGCCTTAATGTTTTTTCCATCCAAAAAAGCGCTTGGAGTTATAAAAAAGCGCTTCTGAGCCATCGCCGTAAAGTCATAACAATGGCCCTTATCATCCTCAATATCATAGCTATAAATATTCTCTTTTACCCCATAAAAAGCCTAAGGGCCGATATAACGGAATGGCGGGAATATTCCCTCTCTTTAGGCACCAAAAAACTCCTCGAAAGAGCCGAAGAGCCGCTCTTAATTCGCGGTTATTTTTCCCAAAAAACCCACCCGCTCTTGGAGCCGCTTTTACCGCAAATAGAGGATTTCCTTGATGAATTTAAACTAATCAATCAGGATTTCGTGCAAGTTGAATTTATAGACCCGGCGCAAAATCCGCAGGCAGAAGAAGAAGCGCAAAATGTCTATGGTATTCGCAGCCTGCCCTTCCGCTTTGCCTCGCGTTACAGCGATTCGCTGGTAAGCGCCTATTTTCATATACTAATTCGCTACGGCGATGCTTATGAAGTGCTCGATTTCAATCAATTGGTGCAAGTGGAGCAGAGCTTGCAAAACGGCACCCAAATAGGTCTGCATAATTTGGAATACCAAATTGCCGGAGCCATCAAAAAGAGTATCAAGAGTTTTAACAGCCTGGAAAATATCTGCCAAAAGCTCTCTGATTCCGTCTCCTTAATATTACTGAGCTCACCGGAAACACTGCCCGCCGAACTGGCGCCAATTCTCACTATCAGCCAAAAAGTGGCCGGCGAATTAGTTGAGCGCTGCGGCGGCACAGTCACCTTTTCGGAGGTTAATCCTTACGACAAAGATAGCGGCATCACTCCGCAGGCTCTTTATGATAATTACAATTTGCGCCCGCTGCGTCTGGGAGATAACCAGCCATTTTTCTTCCATTTTTTAATAACAGGTGCCAACTGGCACGAAGTTTTGACGCTCAGTGATTTTCAGCAAATGAATGCTCTAAAGCGCGAAATTACCAATGTTTTAAAGAAAAAAACTCCGGCCTTTCTGCGCCACATTGCCATTATTAAAAATATGCGCTCCGGACAACAGGCGGGAGCTAAAAATTATAACGCCATTCTTAATAAATTGGCCAAAAGCTATGCTGTAGAGCTGATTCCGCCGCCTAAATTGAAGGTGCCCTTAAATATTGATGTCGTCATCTGGCCGGAGCCGGAAGAGGTAACGGCGGAAACAGCGCTCGCCCTTGATCAATTCTTAATGCGCGGCGGCACGCTCATCATGAGCGGCGGCAATTACCATTTTAGCCCGGAACTTAACGGCGGCTTAACTGTGCAAAAGCGCCTCTTTCCGCTGGCCGGGCAACTGGCCCATTATGGCGTTGCCTCGGCCGACAGCGTGGTTCTTGATGTGCAAAATTCCTCTTTCCCGGTGCCCACCGTGCGCAAGGTCGGCGACTTAGAACTAAACGAAATGCAACTGGCACCTTATCCGCCATTTGTTTTGGTGAGAGGTAGCGGTTTAAGCCGTGAAAACCCGGCCACCGCCGCGCTCAATATCGCCGTTATGCCTTGGAGCAGCCCCATCGGTTGCCAAAAAAGTGTAGCCGGCGCCGCCACAAGCTGCCAAGTGCTTTTAAAAAGCTCGCCGCAAAGCTGGGAAGATGCCGACTTTAATGCCAATCCCAATTTTGCCGCCTTCCCGGAACTGGGCTTTGGCCCAAAAGATTATCCGCCGCAGGAACTCCCACTGGCTATTATGATAACCGGCCGTTTTTCCAGCTATTTTACGCCTGAGCGCTTAAAGGAAAAACAAATGGAAAACCTGCCATTTCCCATAATTTCCAAGGCCTCTCAGGAAGGCAAGCTAATTATTTTCGGCTCCAGCGCCTTTTTTGACGACCTGGTACTGGCCATCATCAAAGAGACCGGCGGCGCCTATCTCGCCAATTTACAGCTATTGCAGAATCTGGTGGACCTGGCTTTGGAAGATCCGGAACTTTTGGCTATTGGCAGCCACGAGCGCTTTGCCCGCCTCCTTATGCCCATGGAGCGCAAAGACAAAATACGCTGCGAGTTTATGCAATTTCTCTGGGCTTTTGTCATTGCCTTTACCCTCTTTGCCTGGCTGAAAAACCGCCACAAAAAGCAAAAGCCGTTCATCACCAGGCCGGAGGCCAAAAATGCGTAATTTTACCAAAACACACATTATTTTGCTTTCAGCTCTAATAATACAGCTCGCAGCCATAGCCGTTATTTATGGCAATGGCCATGAAAAGAAGCCCAATGCGGCAGAGAATTATTTAAAAACACTTTCTAAATGGTCTTATGACCGGCTGACACAAGTTTCAGTTAGTGATGAGCGCGGTAAAACCATCATCCTCACCAAAAATGATGCCGGCACCTGGGGGCTGCCCATTTGGGCCGATTACCCGCTTAATATGGATTTTTTCAGCAAAAATATCGAAACTCTATTAAATATGAATTCGCCCTATCTGGTGAGCCGTCAAAAAGAGCAGGAATATGAGCGCGAAGTGGCGGAAAACCATTTTCGGCGGCGCATTCAGCTCGTAAGTAAGGAGCGCGAATTAAATATTTATATCGGCAATGCCGGAAGCAGCTCCTATACCCATGTGCGCCTGGATGGTTCTCCGGAAATCTGGGGCGTTTTCGGCCTCAGCGAATGGCAATTTCCTACCGATCCCTGGGAATGGGCCGCCCATGAATATGTAAATATTGCTCCGGAAAAACTCACATATATAGCTTTGGACGGCACCAGTTTGGAGTGGGCAGTCAGCAAAACGGAAAACGGCACCTGGAATTGGCCGGGGCGCCTGGCAGTGATCAAAGCTCCGCCGAATCAGCAGGCAGTAGAGCAAATTATTAATGATCTCGCGAGCATAGAAATGAGCACTCCCTTGGGGCCCATAACCACTGCCGACAATAAGGAGCGCTTAAATGATGCAGAGCTCATCACCATAACTCTTAGAGCCGGCGAAGGCACCACCCTATTTTTGTGGCCTAATAAAGGCGATAAAAGCGGCGAGAGCAGCCTCCTTTACAGGCAGGGAGCCAGCCACCTGGTGGCTATCGACAACTGGCAGATAAAGGCACTACTAGAGCTGATAGAAAAGGAGCGCGGGCAGCGGGATTAGCTTTTCTTGCCTCTGCTATCGTTTGCTCTGGCTCGGTCACCAAGTGTTTTGTTTTTTCAGCGTTGGCCATCTCAGCTTGCGGCGCCCCCCGCCCCAGCATCACTTTCTTCTTGCCTCCATCCGCCAAAGCTGCTAGAAGCTGCCCCATAACTTAAAAAAGCCACTAGGAGATTATCATGGCTAATGAAGAACCTTATTCACAAGAAGAAATAATCCATTTAACCCCAGAGCAGCGTGCCACCATCACCGTCACCAACGACTATGTTTTCCGCTGCCTGACCTCACCTCCTAAGTTATTGAATTTTTAGCTAAATCGCCCCTCCCCACAGTGGGGATGGGCCAATCTTCATGAATTTACAAATATTTTGTGGGGTGAGGTCGGAAATAGAGAGCAAAAAAGTTTTAACAGATGACCTGGGTTTCCATTTTCTGGAGCTCACAAAGCTTAAAGATTGTGCTACTATTGATGGTGAGCTACGCGAGTGGCTCAATTTCTTCCGGCATGGGCACGAGGAGGATTATATGGTTAGCGGAGCTTATCAGGCGGTAGCCGATGCCAATAGCTGGTTTGAGAATTTTAAAGCCAATGACTATATGAGCAGCAAAGCCTTTCAAAGAGCCAAGCACCTGCGCGATGAGGCCGCTATTCGCAAAGCCGGCTGAGAAGATGGCCGGGAAGAAGGCCTAACAGAAGGTAGGGCAGAAGGTAGGGCAGAAGCAATGCTTGAGCTTGTAAAAAGTAAACTGCTTTCCGCCCCCGAAGCGGCGAGGCGTCTTGGCATCTCTGAGGCAGAGTTCAATAAACTCCTAGTGCGCTCATAATAAATTTAACCACATTTTCATCTTGCGCTCCCTTCCCCGCCATGCTATCCCTCCCCTTGTTTTTGTTTGGCTTTTAAGAGTAGATACATGAAGTTCAGTTCATTCGCTTTATTTAAGCTTCGCACTTATTCAACAAATCATCAATACATAATTTGCAATTTTCTTAATTATTTTGCTAATATAGGAGGTTTATCATGAGCAATTTTACTAAAATCTGTCTTATTGTTTCTGCTCTTTCTCTCACCGCTTGCGGCGGCCATCAGCTGCGCGTCAAAGCCAACGCTGATGGCACCAGCAGCATAGTTTGCACCGACGGCTCGTCATACACCATTCAAAGCACTAATAATGGTCAAGGTGACACTTCCCAGAAAGATTGTGCTGGAGGCTATTACGGTGAGCAATGCGAGAAGCAGTGTCCACTCAATAATAACATTTATTGTTATGGTTATGGAAGCTGCCATGATGGCAAGCAGGGCACGGGTTGTGTATGCAATGTAGATTGGTTAAATGCAGATTGCAGCTTTATAAAACCGGCATTTGGTTCTTTGGTAGATGATCGCAGCGGAGCAAGTGTTACTTATAAGACAATAAAAATCGGTGGTAAGCTTTGGATGGCCGAAAACCTGCGCTATGCTAACGGCACCAAGGGAACAGATTATTTTTCTGCTGATGGTAAGGCCGAAAACGATGAACAATATGGCTATTTATATACTTGGGATGCGGCAACAGATGCTTGCCCCAGCGGCTGGAGACTACCAAGTAAAGATGATTTTGAAGAGTTATTAGATATAGTGTATCTAGCCAGAACCAGTACTTCAGAGACCCAGGCTCTTATGGCCCAAAGCCCGGATTGGGCCAATTATATTGAGGAGGAAGGTGGTGATGATTTCTCCTTTGGCGCCCTGCCCGCCGGCTACTACTACGGCGGCAATTACTACAGTTTCGGTTACTACGCCCGCTTCTGGTCGGCCACGGAGTACGAGTACCATAGCATCAACGCCTACATCCTGTACTTAGGTAATGGCGATGCTAATGTGGGCATCAGCTACAAGGATAGCGCCTCCTCCGTGCGTTGCCTCAAGGACTCTCCGTGAGCAGGCGCCCGGACCTCTCCTCCTAACTCATTGGAATTTTATGAAAATCGCCCCTCTCCCATGGAGGGAGGGGCTCCGCTTAAAGTATAACCATCTAAAATATATACCGCCACATTTTTGAGCCCCTCGCTGTTTGTAAAAACGGAGAGGGGCGAGCGGCAAAAATTGCTTCAGATTTTCGGGGTGAGGGCCATTTGGAAGAATAAAGAGAGGGCTGGGGTGAGGAACGCAGCGGGATTAGCCTTTCTTGCCTCTACCGGAAACTACGCTCACTCCCAATTCGTCCATCAAAAGCGCAGCAGCGCCCATGGCAATGGCATCATCACCGAGTTTGGCCGGCACCACTTTGACGTTTTCGGCGAGATACGGCGTACAATAGGCTTTCATAGAGGCACTGATGCGCTCTATATAGGGCTTGCCAAATTGCTCCACCATGCCGCCGCCAACAACAAAGAGTTCCGGGTTAAAAATATTTACCAGGTTGCCCATGGCAATGCCTAGTTGATCGGCGCTACGGTTTACCACTTCGGCCACTTTGTCGTCGCCGTTTTCAATGGCTTTGGCAATAAGGCCGCTTCTGATGGCGGTAATATCGTGACCCAGTTTGGAAGCTAAATAAGGCGCCTGGCCGGAAATAGCCAGCCCCATGACATCTTTGGCCACAGCCAGGCGGCTGGCCATAGCTTCAATACAGCCATAGTGGCCGCAGCCGCAGCGCCGCCCTTCCAGCTGGATTATCATGTGACCGAGCTCCCCGGCGCCGCCGTTGGCCCCGCGATAAAGAGCGCCGTTGAGCACTAAGCCGCCGCCGATACCGCTGCCCTGGAAGAGGCCGATTACATGCTTATAGCCCTTGGCTGCGCCCATAATGAATTCGCCGTAAGTACCGGCATTGGCATCGTTTTCCACTAAAACAGGACACTTAAAAAGCTCTTTTAACCTGGCCTTAATAGGAAAACCGTTTAAGGCCAAATTAGGCGAATTTTCAATAACGCCTTTGGCGGGATCCACCGGCGAAGGCACGCCCAGAGCAATGCCCAACAGATTATCGCCGGACATAGAAAGATTCTCTATCAAATCGCTTATAGCTTGACAGAGCAGGTCAAAAACCACTTTGGGGCTCTCACTGCCGGCAACATTGCATTTGATGCGATCCAGCTTTTTGAGGCGGGTATCAAAAACCGAAGCCAAAAGTTTTGTTGCTCCTAAATCAATTGCCACAATGTAGGAAGGGCCCATGTGTTCCTCCGTCAAAAGTCCAAGCGAATTATAGCACAAAAGAGCACGATGATAAAAGGGAAGAATAAAGCAAAAAACTAAAAACACATATTTATTGGGAATAAAGAAAAGGAAAGATGGCGTCCCCAATGGGAGTCGAACCCATGTCGCCGGCGTGAAAGGCCAGTGTCCTAGGCCACTAGACGATGGGGACGCACTAGCACTAACAGAACGGGCACTCACCACTAAAATGGTGAGCCGGGCGGGGCTCGAACCCGCGGCCCTCAGATTAAAAGTCTGATGCTCTACCAACTGAGCTACCGGCCCGTCCCGAAGGACGCAACCCTTCTAGCAGGGGTATTAATAGTTGTCAACAAGTTTTTTCATTTTTTTATTTTCCCCCCATTGCGCCCTCCTAACAGGCGAATTATACTGCCCATGTTTTGCAGCTTTGCTTTTTAAGTGAGCGGAAGAAATAAGGATAAGCAGATGTTATTAAAGATATTTTTGATTTTAGGCATGATAATTGGCCTCACCTCCTGCCGCGATGAGGATGATAAAGAAGTTACCATAGGGCCCTTAAATTTCACTGATGCCACCAAAGATCTTTTTAACGGCGCAGCTCCCAGCGGCAAAAATATTACTGTGGCCGATATCAATGGCGACGGTTTTCCCGATTTTGTAGCTACAGCCGGCGACAACAAAACGGGCACTTTTACCGTTTGGCTCAATAACGGCGGCTCATATTTCACCGATTTTACCAAAGAGAGCGGCCTTAGCGGCCGGGCAGCCAGTTTTATTATCCTTGGCGATACCGATAACGATGGCGATGCGGATGCCCTGGTGGTGGTTTATAATACCGCCGACAGCAGCGCAGCTGATACAACAACACTCTATTTAAATGATGGCGCCGGCCATTTCAGCCAAGTCCAGCAAATATTCGATAATGGCAATAATGTCAATATTTCGGCGCTCTTCAGCGATATAGACCACGATGGCTTTTTGGATATTTTTTTCGCTAACCACTATGGCAGTTATGGGCGCATTGATACGGCGCAAGCTGATAAATTATTTTATAACCTGGGAAACAACACCTTTAATGATGCCACAAGCGCTCTTAAAATGCGCCTAAACGGCTTTAGCGCTCAAAAAATGGCTTCTGGGCTAAACCCCAAGCCCTCCTGGGGCGCCAGCGCCTGCGATCTTAATGACGACGGCTATGAAGAAATTCTGGTTAGCGCTTACGGCCGGCAATATAACGATCTCTGGCTTAACAAGATGGCAGAAAACGAGACTTTTAGCCACGACGGCATAAATAACGGCGTAGCCGCCGATGCCAATACCGATTATTCCGATAACCTTTTTTATATTTGCTATTGCTCGGCTCATAGTGAGGAAGAGGTCTGCGCCGCCGCTAAATCTGTAAACCCGGCTTATTGTGCTGGTGCAACCGACAACTGGTCACCAGGTTTTGATGACCAGGGCTTTCGCCTCGGAGGCAACAGTTCCAACTTTCTCTGCGGTGATTTGGACGGCGACGGCGATATAGACCTGGTATCGCTGGAACTGCGCCATGAACACATCGGTAAATCCTCCGATGCCACAGAAATTCTCTTCAATGACGGCCCCGGTAAACCCTTCCGCCGCCCTGGTAATGAAGTGACCGGCCTCACCCGCGAGCACCCCGGGGACGACTATTTTAACGAGGGCGATTTAGCCGGCGCCCTGGCCGATTTTGACGGCGATGGGCGGCTGGATATTTTGGTAGCAAGTTCCGATTATCCGGGCACCTTCTCTTTGCTCTGGCAACAGCAAAAAGACGGCACTTTTAAAGAAGTGGCCAAAGAAGCCGGCCTCAAACTGGCCCGGGCCCATGGTGTGGGGCTAATAGATTACGATCTCGATGGCGATTATGATGTTATCATGGGTACTTCACTCATGCGCTGGAGCAAAGACGATGAGCCGCCGGCTACCGATAAAGAGTACCTGCATATTTTTAGAAACGATACGCAAAAAGGCAAAACCATCCGCCTCAGGCTAAAAGGCAGCGGGCAAGGCAACAGCAATGCCGATGGGCTGGGAGCCAAAGTCACTGTTAAAACAGCCAGCAAAAGCATTGTGCGCTATAAAGAGGGCCCTTACGGCCTAACCGGCATCCAAAATGATGCCACCATGATTATCGGCCTGGGGGAAAAAGAGACACCTAAAGAAATAACCGTCAGATGGCCAGGTAAAGATAATAAGGAAATAGTTTATAAAATCGGTAAATTAAGCGGTGGCCTATATATATTGCATGAAAACGGCACCATAGAAGAAAAGCCGTAAGTTAGTAGCAGCGGAGAAAGTACTCGAGGGAAAAATGAGCGAAAAACCTACGCTGGGCACCTTTTTGGGCGTTTTTACTCCCACTATTCTCACCATTTTGGGCGTTATCCTCTATATGCGCATCGGTTGGATTTTAGGCCATGTCGGCCTCTCCACCATGCTTTTTATTGTGCTGATAGCCAACTCCATCACTCTCATTACTTCGCTCAGTTTTTCTTCCATCTCCACCAACGGACGCATCGGCGGCGGCGGGGCTTATTACATCATCTCGCGCAGCATGGGGCTCGAAATAGGCGGGGCTATCGGCCTGCCGCTTTTTTTATCACAAACTTTTTCCGTCACCCTTTACTGCTTTGGTCTCGCCGAATCTTTTAAGCCTTATCTTCCTGAAATTCCTCTGCAATTAATAGCTATAGCTCTAATTTTGATTGTCGGCGTTATTGCCTATTTGGGCGCCGATTTTGCCTTAAAGACTCAATTGCCCGTTATGGCTATGGTGGCTATTTCCATCATCATGCTGGCCATTGGAGTTATCTTCGCTCCCCAAGTCACTGCCGGCACCAGTGAGGCCGCCACACCGATAAAAGAGCTAAAATTCTGGCATGCCTTTTCCATTTTTTTCCCCGCTGTTACCGGCATTATGGCTGGCCTGGGGCTCTCCGGCGATTTAAAAAATCCGCAAAAATCCATTCCTCTGGGGGCCATTGGCGCCTGCCTCACCGGCTTTGCCATTTATCTTTTGGTACCCGTGCTTTTATATTACGGCGCCGATAGTGCCACTTTGCGCACCAACCCCAATGTCTGGTCGGCTATTGCTCCGCTGGGTTCTATTTTTATCTTACCCGGCCTCTGGGGAGCCATTTTTTCTTCGGCCATCGGTTCTATTTTAATCGCCCCGCGCACACTGGAAGCCATGGGGCGCGATAAAATTCTGCCTTCATTTTTAAATAATATTCTGCGCTCCAAACGCGGCTCTTTATATGGCCTTTTATTCTCGCTGGCTATCGCTCTTAGCGCTGTTTTGCTGGGCGAACTCAATATGGTAGCCGAAGTAGTGAGTATGTTTTTCTTAACCGTTTACGGCACGGTTAATATAGCTTGTGTTTTGGAAATTCTCTCTAAAGACACCTCCTGGCGGCCCACACTAAAAGTGCCCTGGTTTATTAGCCTTTTGGGCGGCCTTGCCTGTTTTGGCACCATGTTTTTAATAAACCCTCTGGTGAGCATTATTGCTATTACCATCGAAATAGTCCTCTATATCCTTTATGTGCGCAGCGAGCGCCAGGCCGGCTGGGGTGATGCCCGGCGCGGTATTTTGGAAGCCGGGATTCGCTGGGCGCTTATTCGCCTAAATAGCCGGCCGGATAGCCCGCGCAATTTCCGCCCGCATATTTTACTCTTTATCGACGATATAGCCGGGCGCCTCTCTCTCGTTCATCTTGCCAGCTCTTTTAGCCAGGAGCGGGGCATAGTCACCGCTGCCAAGTTGGTGGAAGGCAGTTTAATTAATAACCGCGACAAAGTAGAAAGCGAATTAAAGCAATTTAAGGAAAATCTGGCTAACGCCCATGAAGTAATTTTCCCCGAAGTAATTGCCGTAAATGACATTTTACGCGGCATGGTGGCAGTAACTCAGGCCAACGGTCTGGCCGGCGTGCAATCTAATACCGTCATGGTGGGCTGGCCGCAAAATCATGAGCGACGGGTAGCTTTTTTTGGCCTGATGCGCGAGCTGGAGCTTTTAAAACGCTCATTTATCATTGCCAAATTGAGTGATGGCGAGCTCCTAAGCCATGAGCCTAATCACCAGATAATTATCCATGTCTGGTGGGGCGGCCGCGAGCAAAATAGCGAACTGATGCTCCTTTTGGCTCATCTTTTGACCCAAAATCCCGCTTGGCGTAATGCCAAAATTGTGGTCAATACCATTACCAATAATGCGCTCTCACAAAATACTACCATCCGCTTTTTGCGCCAGCTCTTGGAAGAGACGCGCATCGAAGCCCAAATCAATGTTATTGTGCGCCAAGGAGAAGATTCCGTTCAGGACATTATTCACCGCGAGAGTGCCGCGGCCGATATTGTCTTTATGGGTCTTGCCATGGTGGAGCCGGGCCAGGAAGACAGTTATGCCGCCCGCCTGGAAGAATTAGCCGGGCAATTAAAAGCTGTTGTTTTTGTTAAAAATTCTTGTATGAGAGTGGGAGAACTGCTCACCACATCGGAATTTTCCTCTACTTGATATGGCTGATAAAACTTATGAAATATTGGCTCCAGCCGGCGGGCGAGCCACTCTTAGTGCTGCTCTTAGCGGCGGGGCTGATGCCGTCTATTTTGGCTTAAAGGAATTTAACGCCAGACTGCGCGCCGATAATTTTACTCTGGACGAACTGGCCGATCTTATGGCTGAGCTCCATCAATATGGCCGCCGGGGCTATTTGACCTTAAATACTCTGCTTTTTGATGATGAATTAAAGCACCTGGCTGCTATTATGCCGAAAATTGCCCGGAGTGCCGTCGATGCTCTCATTGTCACCGATTTGGGACTTATAAGCTTTTTAAGGCACGAATATCCCGAACTCACGCTCCATGCCTCCACGCAAATGACAACCACCACGGCTACCGGCTGCGCTTATCTCGAAAATTTAGGAATAAAGAGGGCTATCCTGGCTCGTGAGCTCACACTGGCCGAGATTGCCAATATCCATAAAGAGAGCCCTCTTGAGCTTGAGGCCTTTGTCCACGGCGCCCAGTGCATAAGCTATAGCGGCCAGTGCCAAATGAGCCAGTTTCTTTGCGGAAGAAGCGCAAATCGCGGCCTCTGCGCCCAGCCTTGCCGCGCGGCTTACAGCTTTAACCAGGGCGGCCCGGAGAAAAAGCGCCCTTACCTCTTAAGCCCCCACGATTTGGAAGCCCTAAAGCTCCTGCCCGAGATGCTAAAAGCCGGCGTCTCTTCTTTTAAAATAGAGGGCCGCCTCAAAAGCCCGGCTTATGTCTATATGGTAACAAGCACCTATGTCAGGGCTCTTAAGGCCGCCCTGGGCAGCGCCCCGCCAATTACCGATGAAGATGCGGAGGCGCTGAAATTTGTCTATAACCGCGCCCCCGGCCCCGGCTATTTAAAGGGGGTAAATCATGCGGCACTGGTTAGCGGCACTATCAGCTCTTTTCAAGGACTTACCATCGGAGAGCTTTTGGGTATAGAACCGCACGCCCTCTATGTAGCGGCAAAAGCCGGGGCCCAAAACAGCCGCCTTTATAAGCTTAAAGCCGGCGACGGCCTGGCTATCGGCTGCCCCGGGGGCGCGGTGAATTATGATGAATGGGCCCAGGGCGGCCGCCTCTATAATATGGAATCCTGCCACTATAAAGGCATAGAGGCGCTAAAGCTCACTATCGGCCCGGATCGGCTTAATCCGGCCAAATTCAAAACCGGGCTTGTCGTTTATAAAAATTATGACAATGATTTGGCTAAAGAGCTGGAAAAAGCCCTAAAACGGCGGCCGCAAATTTTTAGCCCATATATTTTAGCAGTGAGCCTCATTGTGGATGGTCTTAAGGCCGGCTTAAACTGGCAGCTAGCCGGCGCAGACGGCCGGCCTTTAGCCGATTTTAAGCAAGATCTCTCAGAGGCTATAGACCCCAATAGCGCCGTTAGTGCCGAAATTCTGGCCAAATATCTGGGCCGCCTGGGCGAGACGCTCTTTCGGCTGGGCCCGGTAACTCTTAGCCAGGGCGGCCGGGCGGTCGCTGCCCTGCCGCTGGCTCTTCCTCCCAGCAAGCTAAATAATTTGCGCCGGGAGGCCAGCGCCTATTTTGCCCCCTTCTGCCGCCAAATTCCCCAAAATCAGGCGGCCAAAGAGTTTTCCTGGCCGGCTATGGAGCTAATAGCACCGCCGCCCACGAGCCTCTCCGTGCTGCTACGCACCGGCGAACAAGTGAAAACTCTTTTGGCCGCGCCGGTAGTAAGTAAGCTGGATATTATTTATTTGGACTTATTAGGCCGGGAATTAGCCGATCTATTGCCGCTCATAAAGGCGGCCGGCCGCCACTTTGGGCTGGCACTCCCATATATAGAGCTGCCGGGCGATACTCTTTTTGAGGAAATCCTCTCCTATAGGCCGCCGGCTCTTTTGGTGCGCACTTTGGGCGAGATCCAAAAGCTCAAAGATTATCCCGGCCTGCTAATTGGTGACAGCTCACTGAATGCTACTAACAGCCCGGCAGCGGCGCATCTTTTGGCGGCCGGCCTCAGCCGCTATACACCCGGCTGGGAGCTTTTAGACTCCGGCGTGGCCCTCCCGGGCGAGCGGAGCTCCCGGCTCGAGCAGCTTATTTATACGCACCGGCCGCTAATGGTTACCCGCCACTGCCTACTGGCCGCCGGGAGCGGCCGCGAGAATTGCCAAACTTGCCCCAATAAAGAGCCAAACCGGGCGCCCTTCAAGCTATGGCCGGCTGATAAAAAGCCGCCCATGCTCGTAAAAACCATTTGCGGGAAATATAGCGTCATCTACAGCCCAAAAGCGGAAACTTTTGCCAAGAGGCCCGGCCCCGGCTTTTATCGCCTAGAGTTTTTACAGGAAAGCGGAGCGGAATTACTGCAAGTTATAGATAATTATCTAAAAATGTAGCGGCCGGGATTTTATGCCCCGGCGGCTTATTTTCATTCCCCAGTAGCATCATTCACGACAAAAATGTCATAGTATTCGCAGTCTCTAGGCCACTCAATTTTAGCTACTACCCGTAAATATTCAAAAATTTTGCCTGGCACAAAAATTGCATTAGATTAGCCGGGCTGAAGATGTTTATATTTGCCCAAAGTTTTTTAGAACTAAGCTAGGTGTTAATTTTCGGCAATTAGGAGCCGAGTAAAAATAAGGAGATCATAATGAAAAGAATCTGCTCATATACCTTACTCAGCGCGCTTACAGCCCTGACCTTCACTGCCTGTGAGCACATGCCCGATGACGAAGACTTACGCCAGGAATTTGGGCTTATCGGCTGCAAAGTTTCTGCCGGCAGTGATAGTAAAGGGATTGTCGTCTGTAGCGACGGTAGCCGTTTTGACGCGGCAAGCGACCATAACGGCAGCAGCTGTTCCTTCTCCGCAGGGAGCGACGGCAGCGGCACTATGGCCTGCTCCGGGAGCAAAAATTACAGCCTCAGCAATGGCTTTGAAAATATACCGGGCACCGAGTGCAAAGTATCACTCTATCGTGATAATAATAACAGAGAGCACGTAGAAATTGAGTGTCATCACAATGGTTATCATTGCAACAGCATTGAAGCCAAGAGCGGCCCCATCGCGGTCACCTGCGGCGATGCCGAAAATACCAAATATAGTTTCAACGATGGTAAAAACGGCCTTAGCGGCCACTGCCAGCTCTTTGCCAACGGTGATACTACCGGCAAAATACTCTGCAGCGACGGGGCGATTTTTGCCATGAACGGCGGCTATGACGGCCAGTGTTCCGGCGGCTACAGCGGGGCAAGTTGCAATGAATGCGCTCTTAAAGAGGGCGCAAGCGGCACCCTTAAAGACAGCGAGGGCAAGGAATATAAAACCGTTGTCATAAATTGCCAAACCTGGATGGCCGAAAACCTGGCCACCGCCACCGGCCGCGACGGCAGTGAGCTCAAATGCTATAAAAAGAACAAAAAATATAAAGAGCAATACGGCTGCCTTTACACTTGGTCTGATGCCCGCAAGGCCTGCCCTACCGGCTGGCACCTGCCGGCGAAAAAGGATTTTGACGATTTGCTAGCGGCTGCCGGTACCAATGCGGCCGATCGCTCCCAGAATTTACGGGCCGCCAGTTTTGATGGCAACGATAAACTCAAGTTTGCGGCGCTTCCCGGCGGCTACCATACATACATCTTCGATAAATACGAACATGTTGACGATATCGGCCTTTTCTGGTCAGGAACTGAGCAGATTAACGGCATTACCGACGCTTACGCCCTTTCGGTTCATCCTGCTTACGTAGAGCATGGTGATCCTGACGTGCACATGCCAGAAGAGGCAGTAGTTGTTAGTTTCGATAGACCCGACGGCATTTCGGTGCGCTGCATTAAAGACTAAACATAAATAAGCTTGCCCGCGCCTTTTCCTCCACCAGAGTAATAATTCCTATTTGCCTTTAAGCGGAGCCCCTCCCTCTATGGGGGAGGGGCGATTTTCATAAAAAACCATTAAGTTAGAGGGAGAGGTCCCAAAAATCTGGGCGAACTATTGGCGAAAAAAGGGGGAAAAGCTCTTATGAGCGCAGGTATTTATCTATTTCGGCCAGAGCTTCAATATTCTTGATATGGGAAAGAGAATCCATAAAGGCATCAACCATGTAATCGCGGATTTTATCCGCATCTTTTACTTCCAAATCATTAGCTAACTTGGCCACCAGGGCCTTTTCGGCATCGCTGATTTTTCTATCGGCCAAAACCACCATCCAGCAGCCTTCCAAAAGCATAATGCGCTCATCGGCACCTAAAACGGCTTTAGCACCGGCCACATCAAAATCTTTAGCTGCTAGGCTGGCAAAA